>PKRH01000146.1 GCA_017577565.1 Thermoanaerobacterales bacterium
CGAGCGCGCGCCGCCAGCCGTAGGGGTTCTCCTCCAGCAGCGCGAGCTGCTCGTCTGTTGCGATGCCGTCGACCGCTGCCCAGGCAGCGGCCTCCAGAGCTCGGGTGGCCTGATCCATGTATGTCGACGCGGCGCTCTCGCGCCGTGCCCCCGTCGTCCTTCGTTTGACCCAGGGAGAGCAGTCTGTGTCCGGTTCTGGCTTCTCCTGGCGCAGCCCGGACCAGGCCGCGCCACCGCCGTGCAGACGGGAGACCAGACGCCCCCAAGCATAGAGGCCGTGGGTGTCGAGGCACACACCGGATCCGGGGGCCTCGACGCGTCGGCGACCACCTGCCCGTGCGCACCACGGCCCGACGACGCGCCGCCGTGACATCCTCCCGGCGTGGCTGCGATGTTGGTCATCGTCCTCCCAGCGCTCGTCGTGCTGGGTGTCCTCCTGCCGCTCGCCCACGAGAGGTGGCGACGGGCGCCGTTCCCCCCGCAGGTCGCACCCGAGCTGGCCTGCCCGTTCTGCGGGCACGGGATGCGCCACGGGGGATCCTGCACGCCGGCCCTCCCCTCTGGTGGGAACCGGGCGACGCACCACGCCCCCGTCTGTGGCTGGCGGTGCCCGGCGCACACCCGGTGCGTGGGGCCCGGGCGGTGTTCACCCCCGGGATCGCGACGCCCCGGGTGCGAGGGGCGAGCATGTGCGACGCCTGCGAGGCCGTCGTGCTCGACCCGAGGGCGTGACCTGCACGCGGTGGGCGTCAGCCCCCCGAGACGGGACGTCCCGGACGGCGGGACGCCGTCCGGGACGTCGGTCGGTGGAGGTGATGGGATTCGAACCCACGGCCTCTTCGATGCGACCGAAGCGCTCTAGCCAGCTGAGCTACACCCCCACGGGGACCGCTCATCGTAGCGCGCCCTCCCGCAGGTCACGACATCGCCTCAGGGCCGCCCGCCCCGCTCGATGGCCTGCTGGAGCCGCAGCTGGAGGGCGCTCGTCGTGACGTCGCCACGACTGCGCTCGAGCACCGCGCGGAGGGCGTCGAGCGTGCGCCGGAGCCCGCCGGTGAGGGCGTCCGGGTAGTCGACGACCACCAGCGCGTCGTAGACGTCGTCCATGCGCCCGAGCAGCTCCTCGGCCCGCCGGACCTCGCCGGCCCGGAGCCGGTCGAGCAGGTGGCGGCGCAGCTCGCTCGCCGCCTCGGCCACGCCCCGCATCCACGCGGTCGGCGACACCGCCAGCTCCTCGGGGCCGGGCACGGGCTCGCCGGCCACCAGGGCCACGACCGCCCGGGCCTCGACGTACTCCTTCTCGGCGTCGTGGAGGAACCCGGCGTGGGCGACCGCCGGGTAGGGCGCCAGCTCCCGCTGGGCGTCGCGCAGCGCGGCCTCCGACTCGGCGGCCAGCTCGGCGGCCACGTCGGGGGCGAGCCGGTGGACGGCCCGGATGCTGGAGCCGGCGGCCCGGATGACCCGGCGGGTGGCGGCCAGGGCGCGCTCCCGGGCCGTGTTGGCCCCCTCGAGGTGGGCCTCGATGGCGGCGACCTGGTCGCGCAGCCGCTCGGCGAGCGACCCGGCCGGCTCGTCGCTCGGCGGCGTCACTGGGCGGCGCGGTCGGAGATGACGACCACCGACGGCCGGGGCGGCCGGATCGGCGTCAGGTAGCGGACCTTCTGGGCCCGCTCGATCTCCCGGCGGGCCAGCCGCACCAGCAGGGCGACGTAGGTGGCGAGCAGCGTGCCGGACACGGCGACGGCGACGGTCCACGGCCAGCCCACCAGCACGGCGGGCACGGCGAAGCCGGCGGTCGTCAGGAGGAGCGTGCCCAGCACCCGGCGGCGGCGCCGGTAGGCGGGCCGGTGGCGCCGCACCGGCGGCACCGGGGGCACGTACGGCGCGTCGAGCGGCGAGATCTCGTCGACCTCGGCGTCGCCGAGCAGGTCGACGCCCTCGTCCTCGCCGGTGTAGGTGGTGTAGGTGTCGGCGTCGTAGTGGGGGGTGGCCCGCTGGAGCGACCAGAGCTGGCTGCGGAACGAGCTGATCGACGCGACGGAGCGGGCCTCCCGCCGGCTCTGGAGCCAGGGGGGCACGAGGACTGCCGCCCAGACCACCCCGAGTAGCAGGAAGACGACCACGGCATCACTCTCCGACCATCGCTGAGGGCACGATAAGGGAGAGGCCGCGGTCGTGGGTGGATGCCGGCTGACCTGCGCCTTTCACCGGCGCCACCGCCGCCGGCCGTGCCGGTCGCCGGGCCTCAGGGGGCGGCGTCGGTCCCGCCGGTGAGGCCGTCGCGGCGGAAGGGGCCGCTGCGCCCGCCCGTCTTCTCCCACAGCGCGATCTCGCCGATGTGCATCGTCCGGTCGGACGACTTGCACATGTCGTAGATGGTCAGGCAGGCCACGGTGCAGGCGGTCAGCGCCTCCATCTCGACGCCGGTGCGGTCGACGGTCTCGACGTGGGCCTCGACCTCGATGTAGTCGTCCTCGATCCGGAAGTTGACGAGGACGGAGCCGACCAGCAGCGGGTGGCACAGCGGGATGAGGTCGGGCGTCCGCTTGGCCGCCTGGATGCCCGCCACCCGGGCCACCGCCAGCACGTCGCCCTTCGCGATCGCCCCCCGGGCGACGAGCGACGCCGTCTCGGACCTCATGTGCACGCGCCCGCGGGCGACGGCCCGCCGGTGGGTCGGTTCCTTGGGCGTCACATCGACCATGCGCGCCCGCCCCAGCGGGTCGAGGTGCGTCAGTCCGCGGTCTGGCATGGCGCCAGACTAGACCCCGGGTGGGGGTGCCCGCGAGCCGGCCCGCTCAGCCGCCGATCTGGGACATGCTGCGCGGCGGGCGCACGAACTGTACCTGGCCGATCATGTGGCCGGCCCACTTGCCCGCGACGCAGGCCCGCACGGCCTCGGCGAGCTCGTCGTCCGACGCCCCGCCCCGCAGGAGCGCCCGCAGGTCGACCTCCTCGACGGCGAACAGGCAGGCCCGCAGCTGCCCCTCGGCGGTCAGCCGGATGCGGTCGCAGGACGCGCAGAACGGCCGCGTCACCGAGGGGATGACGCCCACCTCGCCCCGCCCGTCCCGGTAGGCGAACCGCTCGGCCGGCTCGTGGCCCCGGGCCAGCGGCTCGAGCGGGAAGACCGCGTCGATGGCGGCGACGATCTCGGCCTGGCTCACGACCGCCTCGGACGACCAGCGGCGGTCGGCGTCGAGGGGCATCCACTCGATGAACCGGACGGTGACGCCCCGCTCGCGGCCGAAGGCGGCCAGGTCGACGACCTCGTCGTCGTTGACGCCCCGCATGACGACGACGTTGACCTTCACCGGGGACAGGCCGGCCTCGAGCGCGGCGTCGATGCCCTCGAGCACGTGGTCGAGCTCGTCGCGCCGGGTCAGCTCGACGAACCGGTCCCGCCGCAGCGTGTCGAGCGAGACGTTGACCCGCCGCAGGCCGGCGGCGACCAGGTCGCCGGCGACCGACCGGAGCGTGGCGCCGTTGGTGGTCAGGGCGAGGTCGACCGGCGGGCCGGTGCCGCCGACCCGGAGGGCGGCCAGCTTGGCCACCAGCACCGGCAGGTGGGCCCGCACGGTGGGCTCGCCGCCGGTGAGCCGGATGCCGTCGATGCCGAAGCGCTCGACGCACACCCGGGCGACGCGCTCGATCTCCTCGAAGGTCAGCACCTCCGACCGGGGCAGCCAGTCCATGCCCTCGGCCGGCATGCAGTAGGTGCACCGGAAGTTGCAGCGGTCGGTGACCGAGATGCGCAGGTCGCGGTGGACCCGTCCGTACCCGTCGACGAGGGGCTCGGCCACGCGGCCAGCCTACGGCGCCGGGGCGGCCGCCGCGCCGGGGCCGGCGGCGCGGGGCTCGCCGAGCAGCAGCACGACCACCTCGTCGCCGGCCGCCGCGCCCTCGCCGTCGGGCAGGACGGCGAGGCCGTCGGCCCGGGCCATCGCCCCGAGCTGGTGCGAGCCCTGGCCGCCGGCGGACCGCACCCGCAGGCGCCCGTCCTCGTCGGACTCGACGGTCACCCGCACGAAGTGCACCTTGCCGTCGGGCCGCCGGGGCAGCGGCTCGGCCGCCACGGCCCGCCACCGGGGCAGGTGCAGCCGGTCGTCGCGGTGGCCCGCCATCCGGCGCAGGCCGGGCCGGGCGAAGAGGGCGAAGCTGACCATCGACGAGACGGGGTTGCCGGGCAGGCCGAAGACCGGCACCTCCCGCCCGTCGGGCGCGGGGACGACGCCGAAGGCGAGGGGCTTGGCCGGGCGGATGGCGACCTGCATCCACCGCATGCGCCCGAGCCGGTCGAGCACGACCTTGACCAGGTCGGTGTCGCCCATCGACACGCCGCCGCTCGACAGCACCGCGTCGCACTCGGCCGTGCCCCGGCGGAACGCCGCCGTGATCGCCTCCTCGTCGTCGGGGACGTGGCCGAGGTCGACCGGTTCGACGCCCGCCCGGGCGGCGAGGGCGAGCAGCGTCGGGCGGTTGCTGTCGCGGATCTGGCCGGGCCGCAGCGGGCCCGGGCCCTCGACGAGCTCGTCCCCGGTCGACAGGACGCCGACCCGGGGGCGGGGGTGGGCGGCGACCTCGCCGACGCCGAGCGACGCCAGCACGCCGACCCGGGCCGGGGTCAGCTCGTCGCCGGGACCGAAGAGGCGGTCGCCGGGCCGGAGGTCCTCGCCCGCCTCCCGCACGTGGTCGCCCGGCCGGGCCTCGACCTCGATCCGCACGGCCCGGCCGCCCTCCAGCCGCTCGGTCCGCTCGACGGGGACGACGGCGTCGGCGCCCTCGGGGAGCGGCGCGCCCGTGAAGATGCGCACGGCCTCGCCGGGGCCGAGCGGGCGCGCCGCCGGGTGCCCGGCCGCCACCTCGGCGACGACCGGCAGCACGACCGGCGCGCCGGCGGTGTCGGCCGCCCGCACGGCGTACCCGTCCATCGCGGTGTTGGCGAAGGGCGGCACCGCCTCGGTGGCCACGACGTCGCCGGCCAGGACGAGCCCGGCGGCGGCCGCCAGCGGCACGGTCCGGGGCGGCAGCGGGTGGCACCCGGCGAGGACGTGGGCGACGGCCTCCTCCAGGGGGATCACGGCGTGCTCAGACGATGCCGCGGCGGCGGACCATCTCGGCCAGGTAGGCCCGGAACTCGGGCCCGAGGTCCTCGCGGTCGAGCGCCAGCTCGACCGTGGCCCGCAGGTAGTCGATCTTCTTGCCGATGTCGAAGCGGCCCTCGTCGAAGACGTACCCGTAGACGGGCTGCTCGCTGAGCAGGATGGCGATGGCGTCGGTGAGCTGGATCTCGCCGCCGACGCCCGGCTTGGTCCGGTCGATGGCGTCGAAGATGTCGCTCGTGAACAGGTAGCGCCCCATCACCGCGAGGTTGGAGGGGGCCTCCTCGGGGCGCGGCTTCTCGACGATGCCCCGCAGGCGCACGAGCCGCTCGTCGTCGGTGGGCTCGGGGTCGGCGCAGCCGTAGGAGGACATCTCCTCGAGCGGGAACGCCTTGAAGGCCACGACCGAGTGCCCGGTGCGCTCGAAGACGTCGATCATGTCCTCGAGGACGGTCGAGCGCTCGTCCATGATGTCGTCGCCGAGCATGACGACGAAGGGCTCGTCGCCGACGTGCTTGCGGGCCACCGACACGGCGTGGCCCAGGCCCCGGGCCTCGCCCTGCCGGACGTAGTGGATGTCGGCCAGGTCGGCCAGCCCCCGCACCTCGTTGAGCTGCTCGTGCTTGCCGGCCTGCTCGAGCGCCACCTCCAGCTCGATGGAGCGGTCGAAGTGGTCCTCGAGGCTCCGCTTGCCCCGGCCGGTGATGATGAGGATGTCCTCGATGCCGGCCCGGACGGCCTCCTCGACGACGTACTGGATGGCCGGCTTGTCGACCACGGGCAGCATCTCCTTGGGCTGCGCCTTGGTCGCCGGCAGGAAGCGGGTGCCGAGCCCCGCCGCGGGGATGACCGCCTTGCGGACCGCGTTCGCCATCGAGCGCCTCCTCGTCCTGTCCCGTTCTACCCGCCCAGGACCGCCGTCCCGGCCCGGGCGCCGTGCCTGGCCCGCATGGCGGGCACGGTAGTCACCCCGGGGCCTGCGGCGCTCGCCCGGTGGCGGCCCCACCACCCGGCGGCCGGCCCGGAGCCCCGAGGCGGGGCTCGCGGCCCTCCCGGAGGCGCCGGACGTTGCCGGCGTGGCGGCCGACGACGAGCGCGGCGCACAGCGCCAGCGCCGCCACCTCGCGCCCGGGGGCGCCGAGCGCGGCGGTCGCCACGGGCAGGGTCGCCGCCGCGGTGATCGACCCCGCCGAGACGTAGCGGGTGGTGGCGACGACCAGCCCGAAGGCCGCGGCGGCGACCAGCGCGGCGAGCGGGTGCAGCACGGCGGCCATGCCGGCGCCGGTGGCGACGCCCTTGCCGCCCCGGAAGCGCCGGGTCACCGGCAGGACGTGGCCGACGACGGCGGCGACGCCGCAGGCGACGCCCACGCCGTGGCCGCCCAGCGCCCACCCGGCCGCGGCGGGCAGCGCGCCCTTGGCCACGTCGCCGGCCAGGACGAGGGCGCCGGCGCGGCGCCCGGCCGTGCGGGCCACGTTGGTGGCGCCCGGGTTGCCCGAGCCCGCCCGCGTCGGGTCGACGCCCCGCCGGCCCGCGACGAGGAGCGCGGTGGGGAAGGTACCGACCAGGTAGGAGGCGGCGACCAGCAGGGCCGACGCGCCGGGGGCGAGCGAGGCGACGGGCACGGCGGCGGATCGTAGGGCCCCAGGTGGGATACCCCGCCAGCGGACCGCTAGGCTTGGCACTCTCCGGCCGCGAGTGCTAACTGCCGATCGCTGGCGCGGCCGGTCGGCCAGCCGGAACCGATTCGGAGATCAGATGCCCACGTACGAATACCGCTGCACGGACTGCGGGGAGCTCCACGAGGTCGTCCAGTCCTTCTCCGACGCGCCCCTCACCACCTGCCCCTCCTGCTCGGGCGCGCTGAAGAAGGTCTTCTCGCCCGTCGGCATCTCGTTCAAGGGCAGCGGCTTCTACAAGACCGACAGCCGCTCGTCCGGCAACGGGTCGTCGTCCGGCGACTCGTCGAGCGACGGGTCGTCGTCGAGCAGCGAGTCCGCCACCGCCGCGGCCGCCGACTGAGCCGGCGGCGGGCGCCGGGCCCGCCGCCCCGACCCCCGGCCCCCCCCCCCCCCCCCCGGCGCGCTAGCGTCCCGGCCGCGGTCCCGGCCTCCCCCCCACTCCCCCCACGCGCCGGGGCCAGCCGGGTCCCACCGTCC
>PKRH01000147.1 GCA_017577565.1 Thermoanaerobacterales bacterium
TGGGTGGGGGGCGCCGCGGGCGGGCGCCTCCCCCCGGGCCGCTGGGGGCGGCGTCGACCGCCGCGGCCGGCGGGGCGCGCGGGGGCGGGCGCGGCCGGGGCCCGGCCGGCGTGTGCGCGGGGTGGCGGGGGGGGGCGGCGCGGCGCCGCCCGCGCGCCCCCCCGCCGCCCGCCCCCCCCCCCCCCCCGCGTCGGGCGCCCGCCCCGCCGGAGCTGCGGTTCGCCCCCCTGCGCCGGGCGTGGAGCAGCGCGGCGTCTGGCTGGGCCCTGGCGCTGTCGCTGGTCGGGCTCGTCCTCTACGTCTGGGCCGAGGACGCGCTGGGCACCAGGCTCGAGATCCACCACCGCCTCCGGGTCGCCGCCGGGCTCGACCGCCAGGGCATCCTCGGGTTCACCGACGCCGTGCGGGGTGCCACAGGGGCGGCGGTCCTGCTGATCGCCCTGCTCATCGGCGCGCACATGCTGACCCGGGTGCTGCTGCGGCAGGGGACGACCCGGCTGGGGGTGCGCGCCTACGCCGTCGGCGCCGCGCTCGTCGACCTGCTGCTCGGCTACGTGTTCGTGATCGCGTCGCTCTTCGGTCTGCTCGTCGTCCGGGCCGGGGCCGACGGCGCGACCGCCACGGCCACCGAGCCGCCGTTCGGCCAGGAGCCGTGGGGCGCGGCCGGGCTGCTCCTGCCCTACGGGCTCGCCGGGGCGTGGCTGGCGGTGCGGGCCGCCTGGCGGCTGGGCCGGGCGGTCCTCGGGGGGACGGTGGCGATGCCGTTCACGCCCGCTCCGGCCGTGCCGGCCGGGTACGGCCGCTAGCCGGGGCGGGTCGGCCTCCGGGCCGGGGGACCGGCGGTCGCGCTGTCGCAGGGCGCCGATACAGTCGAGCGGCGATGGCGCCGCGCAACGTCCCCTTCAAGATGGTGTCCGAGTTCGCGCCGGCGGGCGACCAGCCGGCCGCCATCGACGCGCTCAGCGAGGCCGTGCTCAACGGCGAGCGCTTCGTGACGCTGCTCGGCATCACCGGCTCCGGCAAGAGCGCCACCATCGCCTGGACGATCGAGCGCGTCCAGAAGCCGACGCTCGTCATCGCCCCGAACAAGTCGCTCGCGGCCCAGCTCGCCAGCGAGTTCCGCGAGTTCTTCCCCCACAACCGGGTCGAGTACTTCGTCAGCTACTACGACTACTACCAGCCCGAGGCGTACATCGCGTCGACGGACACCTACATCGAGAAGGACTCGTCCATCAACGACGAGATCGACCGCCTGCGCCACTCGGCCACCGCGGCGCTGCTCACCCGGCGGGACGTCATCGTCGTCGCCTCGGTGTCCTGCATCTACGGCCTGGGCTCGCCCGAGGAGTACCGCCAGAACCTCCTCGTCGTGCGCCAGGGCGAGGAGGTCGACCAGCGGGCCGTGCTGCGCCGCCTCGTCGACCTGCACTACGACCGCAACGACATGAACCTCACCCGGGGCACGTTCCGGGTGCGCGGCGACACCATCGAGGTCCACCCCGCCTACGACGAGACGGCGGTGCGCATCGAGCTGTTCGGCGACGAGGTCGACCGCATCACCGTCGTCGACCCGCTCACCGGCGAGCACCTCCGGGTGCTCGAGCAGGTCGAGATCTACCCGGCCACCCACTACGTGGCCGGCGAGGAGCGCATGCAGCGGGCCATCGAGCGCATCGAGGCCGAGCTGGCCGACCGGCTCGCGTACTTCGAGCGTGAGGGCAAGCTGCTCGAGGCCCAGCGGCTGCGCATGCGGACGCAGTACGACCTCGAGATGATCCGCGAGGTCGGCTTCTGCAACGGCATCGAGAACTACTCGGCGCCGATCGACGGGCGCGGCCCGGGCGAGCCGCCCCACACGCTGCTGGACTTCTTCCCCGACGACTACCTCGTCGTCATCGACGAGAGCCACCAGACGGTGCCCCAGCTCCACGGTCAGTACGAGGGCGACCGCAGCCGCAAGCTCGAGCTGATCGAGCACGGCTTCCGGCTGCCCTCGGCGGCCGACAACCGGCCCCTCCGCTTCGAGGAGGTCATGGAGCGGGTCAACCAGGTGATCTTCATGTCGGCCACCCCCGGCCCCTACGAGCTCGAGGTCTCCTCCACGGTCGTCGAGCAGATCGTCCGCCCCACCGGGCTGGTCGACCCCGAGGTCATCGTGCGCCCGACCAAGGGCCAGATCGACGACCTCATCCGCGAGATCAACGAGCGCGTCGAGCGCGACCAGCGGGTCCTCGTCACCACCCTCACCAAGAAGATGGCCGAGGACCTCAGCGACTACCTGCTCGAGCAGGGCCTGCGGGTCCGCTACCTCCACTCCAACATCGACACGATCGAGCGCATCGAGATCGTGCGGGCCCTGCGGCTCGGCGAGTTCGACGTGCTCGTCGGCATCAACCTGCTGCGGGAGGGCCTCGACCTGCCCGAGGTCTCGCTGGTCGCCATCCTCGACGCCGACAAGGAGGGCTTCCTCCGCAGCGAGACGTCGCTCATCCAGACCATCGGCCGGGCGGCCCGGAACGTCGACGGCCAGGTCATCATGTACGCCGACACGATCACCGACTCGATGCGCCGGGCCATCGGCGAGACGCAGCGCCGCCGCCAGCTGCAGATCGCCTACAACGAGGAGCACGGCATCCAGCCCCAGACCATCCGCAAGGCGGTCAACGACATCCTCGCCCACCTGCGCCCCGAGGAGGGCGCCCCGGTCCCGGGCGACGGCCGCCGGCGGCGCCGGGGGGCCGGCGCCCGGCTGCGCGACGAGCTCACCGACCTGCCGCCCACCGAGCTGGGCCGCCTCATCCAGACCCTCGAGGAGGAGATGCACGAGGCGGCGGCCGAGCTGCGCTTCGAGTACGCGGCCCGGCTGCGCGACGAGATCAACGAGCTGCGCCGCGAGCTGCGCGAGGCCGGTGTCTGAGCCCAGCCCGCACCCGTCGACCCATGCGAACATCCGTTCCTGTCCGCCGGCGACCCGATAGCCTCTTGCGCCGTGGCTGAGTCGCTGGTCATCCGGGGTGCACGCGAGCACAACCTGCGCAACGTCAACCTCGAGCTGCCCCGCGACCGCCTGATCGTCTTCACCGGGCTGTCGGGGTCGGGCAAGTCGTCCCTGGCCTTCGACACCATCTACGCCGAGGGCCAGCGGCGGTACGTCGAGTCGCTGTCGGCCTACGCCCGGCAGTTCCTCGGCCAGATGGACAAGCCCGACGTCGACTTCATCGAGGGCCTGTCGCCGGCCATCTCCATCGACCAGAAGAGCGCCTCCCGCAACCCCCGCTCGACGGTCGGCACCATCACCGAGGTCTACGACTACCTGCGCCTGCTCTACGCCCGCATCGGCGTGCCCCACTGCCCGACCTGCGGGGCCGAGGTCACCCGCCAGACGCCCCAGCAGATCGTCGACCGGGTGATGGAGCTGCCCGAGGGCACCCGGTTCCAGGTCCTCGCGCCGGTCGTGCGGGGGCGCAAGGGCACCTACGAGACCCTCCTCGCCGACCTCGCCGCCCAGGGCTTCGCCCGCGCTCGGGTCGACGGGCGGCTGGTCGAGACCTCCGAGCGCATCGAGCTGGCCCGCTACGAGCAGCACACGATCGAGGTCGTCGTCGACCGCCTCGTGCGGCGCGACGGCATCGAGCGGCGGCTCACCGACTCGCTGGAGACGGCGCTCCGGCTGGCCGACGGCGTCGCCGAGGTCCAGATCGTCCCCCGGGAGGGCGGGGCCGACCGGGTGCCCGGCGGGGGAGAGGCCGACCACCCGACGCCCGGCGGCGCCACGGCCGACGAGGCCGGCCCCGAGACGCTCACCTTCTCGCAGCACCTGGCCTGCCCCAACGGCCACGGCAGCTTCGACGAGCTGGCGCCCCGGAACTTCTCCTTCAACTCGCCCTACGGCGCCTGCGAGGCCTGCGACGGCCTCGGCACCCGCTACGAGGTCGACCCCCAGCTCGTCGTGCCCGACCCCGACCGCAGCCTGGCCGACGGCGCCATCGCCCCGTGGGCCAGCGGGCACCAGCGCTACTTCCAGCGCCTGGTCGCGGCGGTGGCCGAGGAGCTGGGCATCGACCTCGACGCCCCGTTCTCGTCGCTCACCGCCAAGCAGCGCAAGGCCCTGCTCTACGGCACCGGCGTCGGCAAGGTGTGGGTGCGGTTCCGCAACCGCTACGGGCGCGAGCGCACCTACCACGCCAACTACGAGGGCGTCATCCCCTACCTGCAGCGCCGCCACGCCGAGGCCGACTCGGACGCCGTGCGCGAGCAGGTCGAGGGCTACATGCGCGAGGTGCCCTGCCCGGCCTGCGGCGGCGCCCGGCTCAAGCCGCTGTCGCTGGCGGTCACCATCGGCGGCCACTCCATCGCCGACATCTGCGACATGTCGATCGGCGAGGCGGCCAAGGTGCTCGCCTCGCTCGAGCTGACCGAGCGCGAGCGGCTCATCGCCGAGCGGGTCATCAAGGAGATCAACGCCCGCATGGGCTTCCTGCTCGACGTCGGCCTCGACTACCTCACGCTGTCCCGCTCGGCGGGCACGCTGGCCGGCGGCGAGGCCCAGCGGATCCGGCTGGCGTCGCAGATCGGCTCGGGCCTGGTGGGCGTGCTCTACGTGCTCGACGAGCCGTCGATCGGCCTCCACCAGCGGGACAACCGCCGGCTCATCGACACGCTGCTGCGGCTGCGCGACCTCGGCAACACGGTGCTCGTCGTCGAGCACGACGAGGACACCATCCGGGTCGCCGACCACGTGGTCGACATCGGCCCCGGCGCCGGCGAGCACGGTGGGGAGATCGTGCACAGCGGCCCGGTCGACGAGCTCATGCGCAACGAGCGCTCGATCACCGGCCAGTACCTGTCGGGCAAGCGGACGATCCCGGTGCCCGAGAAGCGGCGGAAGCCGAGCGGCCGCTGGCTGACCGTGCGGGGCGCCCGGCAGAACAACCTGAAGGACATCGACGTGTCCTTCCCGCTGGGCTGCTTCGTGGCGGTGACGGGGGTGTCGGGGTCGGGGAAGTCGACCCTGGTCAACGACATCCTCTACCGGGCCCTCATGCAGAAGGTGTACCGGTCGAAGACCCCGCCGGGCCTGCACCGGCGGATCGAGGGCGTCGAGCACATCGACAAGGTCATCGACATCGACCAGTCGCCCATCGGCCGCACGCCCCGGTCGAACCCGGCCACCTACACCGGCGTGTTCGACCACATCCGCAAGCTGTTCGCCCAGACGCACGAGGCCAAGGTGCGGGGCTACCTGCCGGGGCGGTTCAGCTTCAACGTCAGCGGCGGCCGCTGCGAGGCCTGCGCCGGCGATGGCACGATCAAGATCGAGATGCACTTCCTGCCGGACGTCTACGTGCCGTGCGAGGTGTGCAAGGGCGCCCGCTACAACCGGGACACGCTCGACATCACCTTCAAGGACCGCAACATCGCCGAGGTCCTCGACATGAGCTGCGAGGAGGCGCTCGAGTTCTTCGCCAACCAGCCGGCGATCGCGCGCCACCTGCAGACGCTGGTCGACGTCGGCCTCGGCTACGTGCGCCTCGGCCAGCCGGCCACCACGCTGTCGGGTGGCGAGGCGCAGCGGGTGAAGCTGGCCAGCGAGCTGGCCAAGCGCTCGACCGGCCACACCCTCTACATCCTCGACGAGCCCACGACGGGCCTGCACTTCGAGGACATCCGCCGCCTGCTGTCGGTGCTGTCGCGCCTGGTCGACCAGGGCAACACGGTGATCGTCATCGAGCACAACCTCGACGTGGTCAAGACCGCCGACCACATCATCGACCTCGGGCCCGAGGGCGGCGCCGGGGGCGGCACGGTCGTCGCCACCGGGACGCCCGAGGAGGTCGCGGCGACGCCGGCCAGCTGGACGGGCCAGTTCCTCGCCCCGCTCCTCCAGCGGGGCTGACTGCCGGCGCCGCGGCCGGCCCGGCCGCCCACCGGGGGCGGCGTGCGCCCCGGAGGCCGCCGGTCGGGTGCGCGCGGCGCCCGGATCGGGTATCCAGAGGCAACCTGATCGTCGGCGAGGACGGAGCAGGATGAGCGAGCAGCAGGAGCACCGCCCGCGCCTCTTCACGGTCGAGCCGTGGAGCGTGACCGAGCCGGAGCTGCACCTCGACGCGCTCGCGAGCACCGAGTCGGTCTTCGCCCTCTCCAACGGCCACATCGGCCTGCGCGGCAACCTGGACGAGGGCGACCCCCACGGCATCCCCGGCACCTACCTCAACTCCGTCTACGAGTCGCGACCCCTGCCCTACGGCGAGCGCGGCTACGGCTACCCGGAGTCGGGCCAGACGGTCATCAACGTCACCAACGGCAAGCTCTTCCGGCTGCTCGTCGACGACGAGCCGTTCGACGTCCGCTACGGCCGGCTCGCCAAGCACGTCCGCCGGCTCGACCTGCGCCGGGGCGTCCTCGAGCGGGAGGTCGAGTGGTACTCGCCGGCGTCCGACGCCGTCCGCATCCGCTCCACCCGGCTCGTCTCGCTCACCCAGCGGGCGGTCGCCGCGTTCTGCTACGAGGTCGAGCCGATCGAGGCCCCGCTCCGGGTCGTCGTGCAGTCGGAGCTGGTCGCCAACGAGGCCATGCCCGACCTCGGGCCCGACCCCCGCACGGCGGTCGCGCTGGAGAGCCCGCTCGTCATGGAGGAGCACAGCGCCTCGGGCACCGAGGCGCTGATGATCCACCACACCCGCCGCAGCGGCCTCCGCATCGCGGCGGCCATGCGCCACATCGTCGAGGGGCCGGAGAACACCGAGACCGACATCCACAGCACGACCGACATCTGCCGGCTGACCGTGGCGACGCGCCTCGCCCCCGGCCAGAAGCTGCGGATCATCAAGTTCCTGGCCTACGGGTGGTCGAGCCGGCGCTCGCGTCCCGCGCTCCACGACCAGGTCATCGCCGCCCTCGCCGCCGCCCGGCTGACCGGGTGGGAGGGGCTGCTCGCCCAGCAGCGGGAGTACCTCGACAACTTCTGGGCGGGCGCCGACGTCGAGCTCGACGGCGACCCCGAGGTCCAGCAGGCCGTGCGGTTCGGGCTGTTCCACATCCTGCAGGCCGGCGCCCGGGCCGAGCAGCGGCCCATCCCCGGCAAGGGCCTGACCGGGCCGGGCTACGACGGCCACACGTTCTGGGACACCGAGACCTTCGTCCTGCCGGTCCTGACCTACACGATGCCCGAGGCGGCCGCCTCGGCCCTGACCTGGCGGTGGCTGACGCTGCCGGTCGCCGAGGAGCGGGCCCGGGAGCTGGGCCTCGAG
>PKRH01000014.1 GCA_017577565.1 Thermoanaerobacterales bacterium
GCAGCACCCCGCCCCGATCGGTCGTCCAGCCGGCTCCCGGCGGTCTGGCCACGGTCACGTGCCCCTACGGCGGGTCGATCACCGTGGCGGGCAGCATCGCCGGGAACGTCCAGGCGCTGCTGAACCACGCGGCGGCCGAGGGCGTGTCGCTGTGCGCCAGCAGCGGCTGGCGGGACCCGCAGAAGCAGATCGCGCTGCGGCGGCAGAACTGCGGCACCTCGTACTACGCCATCTACGAGATGTCCCCGTCGCTGTGCAACCCGCCGACCGCCCGGCCGGGCACCTCGATGCACGAGCGGGGCCTCGCCATCGACTTCAGCTGCAACGGCGGCGGCGCGATCCGGCGGGGCAACTCCTGCTGGAACTTCCTCGCCGCCCACGCCAGCTCCTACGGGCTCTACAACCTGCCGAGCGAGCCCTGGCACTGGTCCACGACCGGTCGCTGATCCACCCCGGCCGGCCGGCGGGGCCAGAATGGCGCCCCGAGGGTGTGTCGGAGGGGGAGGCCGATGGGACGAGGACGACGCTTCGTGGCCGCCGTGGCGGCCGCCGCGCTGGCGGCGGCCGGCGCGTGCAGCGACGACGCCGGTGGCGGCGACGCGCTCGCCGTCGAGGCCGTCTCCACCCGGCCCGAGATGGTGACCGGCGGCGACGTGCTCGTGCGGGTCTCGGGCCTGGAGGAGGGCGACGAGTTGCGGGTCACCGTCGACGGCGAGGACGTCACCGACGCCTTCACCGTGGAGGGCGGCACGGCGACCGGCCTGGTCACCGG
Organism: Thermoanaerobacterales bacterium; assembly: GCA_017577565.1. Classification (GTDB taxonomy): domain Bacteria; phylum Actinomycetota; class Acidimicrobiia; order Acidimicrobiales; family VFJN01; genus ZC4RG19. Next base: position 773 of record PKRH01000014.1, read on the forward strand.
CCTGCCCGAGGGCCCGGCGACGATCGAGGCCGAGGCCGGTGGCGCCTCCGGCCGGCTGGAGGTGGAGAACCACCCGGGCACCGGGCCGGTCTTCTCCGGTCCCCACCAGGAGCCGTTCGCCTGCACGACCGAGGAGCACGGGCTCGGCGCCCCCACCGACGACGACTGCAGCGCGCCGACGGTCGTGCGCTGGTCGTACGTGAACCAGGCGGGCGAGATCGTGGCGCTGGAGGACCCGACGTCCCCGCCGGCCGACGTGGCCACCACCGCGCTCGACGGCGAGGAGGTGCCGCTCATCGTGCGCACCGAGTCGGGGACGATCGACCGCGGCGTCTACTGGATCCACGTCGTCGACCCGGCGCCGGGCGAGGAGCGGTGGGACCCGTCGCGCTGGAACGGCACGCTCGTCCACCGCTTCGGCGGCGGGTGCGGCACGACCTACAGCCAGGGCGCGTCGCTGGGGCTGACGGGCGGCGCCGCCGGTCCGGGGGCGGACGTCGAGCTGCTGCGCCGCGGCTACGCGCTGGCCACCAACACGTTCAACACGTTCCAGGTCGCCTGCAACGACGTGCTGTCGGCCGAGGCGCTGATGATGACCCGCGAGCGCTTCGTCGAGGCCTACGGCGAGCCTCGCCACGTCGTCGGCGAGGGCGGCTCGGGCGGCGCCATCCAGCAGTACCTCATCGCCCAGAACTACCCGGGCCTGCTGGACGCGGTCGTGGCGTCGGTGCCGTTCCCCGACCACCTCTCCATCGCGCCCGGCGTCACCGACTGCGGGCTGCTGGAGAACTGGTACGCCACCCGGGGCGCCGACTGGACCCCCGAGCAGCGGCAGGCCGTCAACGGGCACGGCTCGCCGGCCACCTGCGCCGCCTGGGTGGCGAGCTTCCTGGCCGCCATCGACCCGACGACGGGGTGCTCGCTGCCCGAGGACCAGGTCTACGACCCGGAGACCAACCCCGAGGGCGCCCGCTGCACGCTGCAGGACAGCAACGTCAACCTGCTCGGCACCGACCCCGACACCGGCTTCGCGATCCGGCCGCTCGACAACGTCGGCGTGCAGTACGGGCTGCAGGCGTTGCAGGACGGGGTCATCACCGTCGACCAGTTCCTCGACCTCAACGCGACCATCGGCGGCTACGACGTCGACGGCCGCATCGTCCCCGAGCGCCACCGGGCCGAGCCCGAGCACCTCGAGCGCGTCTACGCCACCGGGCGCGTCAACACGGGGGGCGGCGACCTGACCCGCATCCCCGTCTTCACCCTCGACGTCTTCACGGACCCGACCGGCGACATCCACGACCGGTTCCGGGCCTTCCAGCTGCTGGAGCGCACCCGCCTGGAGGACGGCCGCCGGTCACCCAACCAGGTGCTGTGGACGATCCCCGGCGACGGCGGGCTGCTGGCGTCGGTGCTGGGCGACGCCGCCGGCGACGTCCGGCCGGCGATGATCGAGGCCGCCGTCGAGTGGCTCGACGCCCTCGACGAGCGGGGCGTCCCGGCCGAGGAGCGGACCGCCGAGGACCTGGAGGCGACCCGCCCGCCGTCGGCCGTCGACGTGTGCATCACGCCCGACGGCCAGCGCCACGAGGGCGGTGACGAGCTCTACGAGCCGGGTCACCCCTGCGCCGAGGCCTACCCGCTGTCGGGCGACCCCCGCACCGCGGCGGGCCAGCCGATCGGCTCGCTGGTCGGCAAGTGCGAGCTGGTCGAGCCCGACCCCGACGCCTACGGGGTGCCGTTCACCGAGGAGCAGGCGGCGCGGCTGGCCGAGGTCTTCCCCGAGGGCGTGTGCGACTGGTCGCAGCCCGGCGTCGGGCAGACCGAGCTGGCCGGCACCTGGCTCGACTACTCCGACGGCCCGCCGGCGTGAGCCCGGCGCCCGGGGCCGGGCCGGTCAGTCGCGCACGACCGCGGGCGAGTGCCGGAAGAAGTTCTCGACGTCGCGCTCGTAGCGGTAGCGGGGCTCGTCGCCGACCGTGCTGCGCAGGCGGGCGGACTCGGCGAACATCCGCACGGCGCCGGCCGAGGTGTAGCGGTACTCGAAGCCCTCGGCCTTGAGCTTGCGGTTGTCGACGCCCCGGCCGTAGGTGAGCAGGTCGATCAGCTCGGGGGGCAGGTCGACGCCGAGCCGGCCGAGCACCGCGCCCGCCAGGCCCCGGCCGACCGGCGGCAGCGGCCACGGCCGCTTGCCGCACAGCGCGATGACCTCGCTCCAGGGCAGCAGGCCGTCGCCGGCCACGTTGAAGGTGCCGTCGAGGTCGTGCTCGAGGACGAACAGCATCGCCCGCACGACGTCGGTCTCGTGGACGAACTGCAGCCGGGGGTCGTAGCCGAAGATGCAGGGGACGAACGGGCGGCGCAGCAGCCGGGTGATCGGCGTGTCGATCTCCTCGCCGAGGACGTTCGAGAAGCGCAGCAGGCTGACCGACACGTGCGGGTTGTCGGCCGCGTAGTCCCGCACGTAGCCCTCGACCTCCATGAGCGTCCGCTCGACGACGTGGCGGGGGAGGGCGGAGCGCCGGCTCGACTCGGTGAACCACACGGGGTCGGCGTGGTGCGAGCCGTAGACGAGGGTCGACGACTTCACCACGACGTTGCGCACCTTGCTCTCCGGCTGGCTCGCCGCGGCGAAGAGGTTCATCGTCCCGATGACGTTGACCTCGTGCATCTGCCGGCCGGTCATCTGCGTCGAGTCGACGACGAGGAACGCGTGCACGATCGTGTCGACCTGGGTGGCCCGCACGATCCGGGACAGCAGCGAGTAGCTCTCGTCGGTGCGGACGTACTCGGTGCGCTCCAGCTCGACCGTCGGCTCCCGGGTGTCGAGGCCGACGACGACGTCGACGTCCGGGCGCTTCTCGATGGCCTGGGCGAGGCGGCCGCCCCAGAACGACCCGAGACCGGTGACGAGGACGCGCTTGCCCATCAGCCGAAGATCACCGACCGGCGCCGGCGCAGCATGTCGTAGAGCTCCTCCTGGATGGCGTTCCGGATGGCCTCGGAGGTGTCCATGATCTTGCTGCGCGAGTAGCGGGGCTGGTCGGGCGGCACGTCGAGGTGGATGGGGTCGAGCACCCGGATGCGCATCTTGGCCGGGAACGGGACGAGGGCGGCCACCGGCCCGAGCAGCATGTTGGCGGTGATCGGCACGTAGGGCAGGCCGAGCAGCCGGGCCAGCGTCGGCAGCTTGGCGACGATCGGCATGGTCTCCTCGCTGCCGATGACGGCGAGGGGGATGATCGGGACGCCGGCCCGCATGGCGATCTGCACGAACCCGCCCCGGCCGAACCGGCGCAGCTTGTAGCGCTCCGACCAGTGCTTGCCCGGGCCCCGGGCGCCCTCGGGGAAGACGACGACGAGGTGCCCCTGCTCGCGCAGGAGCCGGTAGGCGTTGTCGGGGTGGGCCTGGACGCCGCCCAGGCGCGACCAGCCGACGTTGACCAGCGGGATGCGCTTGAACATCTCGTCGCCCAGCCCGTAGACGGGGCGCCCGAGGTCGCGCTCGATCCCGTGCATGATCGAGGGGGCGTCGAGCGGGATGGCCCCGGCGTGGTTGGCGACGAGCAGCGCGCCGCCGGTGCGGGGGAGCTTCTCGAAGCCCTCCCACTCGACCCGCAGCCAGCGCTCGTAGATCGGCTCGTAGAGCACGGCCAGCAGGTCGCGCATGTGCTGCGACCGGCCCCACTCGTCGACGTCCGACAAGCGCTCGGCGTCGACCGTGCCCGCCGCGGCACCGGCCTCCGCACCCGCGGCGTCGGTCCCGTCGGGCTCCCGGTCGTCGGCCGTGGCCGGGCCGGTCACCTCCCGGGCCGAGGCGTCGCCCGCGCCGTCGATGGCGACCAGCGCCGGACGACGACGCCGTCCACCGGGGGACCCCTGAGCCGCCATGGCTCGCATGGTACGCCCGCGCGCCCCGGGCCGCGTCGGCGGCGGGCGCCGCCGGGCATGGCTGTCACAGGCGGCAGCGATGATGGCCCGCGATGGAGCCGACGTCCCTGCGCTTCGCCCGCCTCGCCCGCTCCCTCGCCGAGGCCGCCCGGGCCCAGGGTCTGCGCGCCCCCACGTTCCGCAGCCCGCCCCGCATCCCCGACGTGTCCCGGTCGATCGTGCGGCGCGGGCCGGCGCCGACCGTGGCGGTGGCCATCCGGGGGCGGCCGTGGGCCGCCGTCGTGGCCGACATGGTCGAGGGCGTCGTCGCGGCCAACCGCCTCACCGGCGTGCGGGCGGATCGGGTGCGGTCCCGCCTGTGGGAGGTGGCCGGCGAGGTCACCGAGCTGGCGGCGTGACCGCAGGTGGCGGGGGCGCGGCGGCACGGCGGTACGCTGCCGCGGTGCGTTCGACGCGCGTCCTGGTCGAGCGGGTCACCGCCGGCGTCGTCGGCGGCCCCCGCGACGGCGCCGAGCTGTCGTGGGGCGCCGACGAGCTCACCTACGCCGACGTGTTCGTCGTCGTGCGCGAGGGCGAGGCGGGGCCCGGGCCCAACGACTGGGAGGTGACGGTCCAGACGGCGCGCGCCCAGCGCCTGTCGCCCGGCGAGCACCTGCTGCGGCTCGAGGCCGTCGACGGGTCGGTGCTCACCGGGCGGGCGGTGGTGCGGTTCAGCGACGGCGTCCGCCACCTGTTCCGCGGCGACGGCGCCCTCGAGGGCTACGACCAGCTCTAGGTGGCGACGCCGCCCAGCTGGTGCTGGATCGCCTGGAGGCGGTCCCGGCGCTCCCGGAGCTCGCGCTTGTAGCCGGCGTTGTCGGTGTTGGCGATCTCGTAGCTGAGGTCGCGCAGCGTCGCGTCGACGACCTCCCGCAGCAGGTCCGCGTCCTCGTCGGTCAGCGTGAGGTCCATCGTGCTCCTCTCGGCGTCATCCGTCCCTGCGGGTCTCATACCCCGGAGCGCGCCCCGTCGTACGGGGTCCCGTAGCATCCGGGTCGCCACGCCCGGGTGGCGGAACTGGCAGACGCGGAGGGCTTAAACCCCTCTGGCCGGAAGGTCGTGCGGGTTCGATCCCCGCCCCGGGCACCGGCACCGATCGGCCGGTCGGGTTCAGCCCAGTGCCTGGTCGACAGCCGTGCGGCGGTCGCAGGGCGACCGCCGCACGGGCATCGAGCGTGTGGAGAGTGGGATCCGGACCGCGACCGTCGGACCGGCGGGCGCGGCGCGGCCGGTGGCCGGAGGGGAGCGCGCCACGGCGGGCACCGCGAGGTCCGTCTGCGGGTGGGGCACACCGAGACGACGTCCCAGGCCCGCGAGTTGTGACATGTGCCCGCCCCGTCACACGGCGGGGCCCGCCGGTGTCTCCGTGTCGACCACCACGGGACAACGAAGGAGAGACACCGATGGCCCCGCACCGAGTGCTGGTCCTGGGCGCCGGCTACGCCGGCCTGGGAGCCGCGAAGCTGATCGCCCGGCGCAGCGACGCCGCCGTGACGATCGTCAACGAGCGCACCCACTTCCAGGAGCGGATGCGCAACCACCAGGTCGCCGCCGGGCGCACGCCGCGGGCACGGCCCCTGAGCGACCTCGTCGGACGGGATCGGATCGACCTCGTGGTCGACCGCGTCACCGGCATCGACCCCGTGGCGCGGCAGGTCGAGCTGGCCGGCCGCGCCGAGCCGCTCGGCTACGACACCCTCGTCTACGCCCTCGGCAGCCACGCCGACCTGGGCGCGGTGCCGGGCGCGGCCGAGCACGCCGTCCCGGTCGCCACCGTCGAGCACGCCGACCGCGTCCACGACCGGGCGCGGCAGGCGTCGTCGATCGCGGTCGTCGGCGGCGGGCTGACCGGCATCGAGACCGTGGCCGAGCTGGCCGAGGCCCACCCGGGCCGCACGGTCCACCTCGTCACCCGCGACGCCCCCGGCGGGATGCTCGACGAGCGCGGCCGAGCCCACCTGGCCCGGACCTTCGACCGCCTCGGCATCGAGGTCCGCGCCGGCGCCGCGGTCAGCAAGGTCGGCCCGGACGGCCTGCTGCTGGACGACGGCGACCAGGTCGACGCCGACCTGGTCGTGTGGACCACCGGCTTCGCGGTGCCGCCGCTGGCCCGGGAGGCCGGGCTCGCCGTGGACGAGCGCGGCCGGATGCTCGTCGACGCGACGCTGCGCTCGACCTCGCACCCGGAGGTCTACGCCGTCGGCGACGCCGCGGCCGCCCGCGACGAGCGGGGTGAGGAGCTGCGCATGGGCTGCGGCCCCGGCGGCGTCGCCGCGGCGGTCGGCGGGCTCGCCGTCACCGACCGCCTCGCCGGCCGGGAGCCACGGCCGCTGCGGTACCACGACGCCGCCTGGCACGTCACCCTGGGTCGCCGGGACGGCATCGTCCAGCTCGGGCTCGACGACGGTGCCCGCGTCGTCACCGGCCGGGCGGCGGCCGCCGTCAAGGAGCAGGTCCTGCGCGGGGCCGTGTGGGCGCTGCGCCACCCCCGGGTCGGCGTGTTCGCCGCCTCCCGGTACTGACGATCAGCCGGGCGGCGGCGCGGGCCCGTGGCCGTGACGGCCACGGGCGCGTGCCACCATCGGGGCGATGAGCCGCCAGATCCAGGTCACCTTCGACTGCCACGACCCGGCCGCCCTCTCCACCTTCTGGAGGGAGGTGCTCGGCTACGTCCACCCCGGGCCGCCCGGCGTCGAGCTGGCCGAGGGCGCCGACCCGCTCGCCGCCTGGGACGAGTTCCTCGAGCGGATCGGCGTGCCCGAGGAGGAGCGCCGCTCCCGCTCCGCCGTCGAGGACCCCGAGGGGCGGGGGCCGCGCCTCTTCTTCCAGCGGGTGCCCGAGGGCAAGGTGGCGAAGAACCGGGTCCACCTCGACGTGCGGGTCGCGGTGGGCCTGGAGGGCGAGGAGCGCATGGCCGCCCTCGAGGCCGAGTGCGAGCGGCTGGTGGCGCTGGGGGCGACCCGCATCCGGCGCTTCGACCCCCAGCCGCCGCTGACCGCCGGCCACATCGTCATGGCCGACCCCGAGGGCAACGAGTTCTGCCTCGACTGATGCAGCTCGCCCCCCGGACCGTCCGGGCCGAGGTCGACGACGGCCCCACCGGCGCCCCGTTCGCGGCGGGCACCACCGGCCTCGGCGACCTGGCCGTGACGCTCGACCTCACCGACGACCGCCTGAGGTGGTCCGTCGCCAACCGGGGCGACCGCCCCGCCCGGGTCCGCCGGGTGGCCGTCGAGCTGGCCGTCCGCGACGCCGCCGGGCCGGTGCGGATGTTCCGCCACGGCTACCAGTCCTGGTCGCCCTGCGACACCGTCGTGGTGGGCGCGGGGCGCGACCCGTCGCTCGGCGCCGCCGGGCTGCGCGAGTTCCTCGGCGCCTACCACGCCGACCAGCGGCCGGCGGCCGAGGGGGAGGTGCGCTCCGAGTGGGTCACCGTCCTCGCCGACGACACCTCCGCCACGCTCCTCGGCGCGCTCGGCGGGTCGGCCCACGACGTGACCTTCCGGGCCCGGCTCGACGAGCGGTCCGTGCCGGTCGTGGCGGTCGAGGCGCTGCTCGGCGGCGCCCGGCTCGACCCGGGGGAGGAGCGCGCGCTGCACGACGTCCGCCTCGACGACGGCGGCGGGCGAGCGGACGCCGCCGCGGCCCCGGCGCTGCTCGAGGCGTGGGCCGCCGAGGTCGGCGCCCGCGAGGGGGCGCGCACCGGCGCGCCGTACCAGGTCGGCTGGTGCTCCTGGTACCACTACTTCCACCAGGTGACGGCGAGCGACGTCGCCGCCAACCTGGCCGCCGCCGACGGCTGGCCGTTCGAGGTCTTCCAGGTCGACGACGGCTACCAGCGCGCCATCGGCGACTGGCTGGCGACCAACGACCGCTTCCCCGACGGCCTGCCCCGGCTCGCCGCCGACATCGCGGCGGCCGGGTTCCGGCCCGGCCTCTGGCTCGCGCCGTTCCTCGTGGCCCCGGACGCGCCGGTCGCCCACGACCACCCCGACTGGATCGTGCGCCGGCCCGACGGCCGCCCGCTCGGCGCCTGGTTCAACCCCGACTGGGGCGGGGGCGAGGACGGGGTCATGTGGGCCCTCGACACGACCCACCCCGAGGTGCAGGCCCACCTCGAGCACGTCGCCCGCGAGCTGGTGGCGACGGGCTTCACCTACCTGAAGCTCGACTTCACCTTCGCCCCGTCGCTCGACGGGGCCTGGCACGACGACCGGGCCACGCCCGCCGAGCGGGTCCGGGCCGGCTACGCCGCCCTGCGCCGGGGGGCCGGGACCGACGCCTTCCTCCTCGGCTGTGGCGTCCCGCTGGCCAACGTCGTCGGCCTGGTCGACGGCAACCGCATCGGCCAGGACGTGGCCCCGGAGTGGTCGCTGCCGCCCGAGCGGGAGCTGGTGCCCGGCTACCTGGCGATCCAGCCGGCGGTGGCCTCGGCGGTCGGCAACACGGTGGCCCGCTCGTTCATGCACCGCCACCTGTGGCTCAACGACCCCGACTGCCTGCTGCTGCGGACCGAGCGCACCCGGCTCACCCCGGCGGCGATCCGCACGTGGGCCGACGTCGTCGCCACCTCCGGGGGCATGGCGCTCGTCTCCGACGACCTGCGGCTGCTCGGCGCCGAGGCCCGGGCGCTGCTCGACGACGTGGTCGAACGAGGGCGGGCCAGCGACGAGCGGGCCCGTCGGGGGTCGCCCGCCCGCTGCCTCGACCTCATGGCCCCCGGTCCGTCGGCGGCGCTGGCGTCGGGGCCGGACGAGGTGCACGTCGACCTCGCCGGCGGCACGTCGCGCCGCCGCCAGGCGGTCTAGCCCGGGCGGTCGCCGCCGGCGCTTGACGCCTCGCCGGGGATCCGGTTCCGTACGGAGCGGAGGGGACGCCGGCTGCGGCCGGCCGAACACACGGGGGGAACACCATGACGCTCCGCCGACTCGTCGCGGCGTGCGCGCTGCTCGCCACGGCGCTGGTCACCACGTCGCCCGCCTCGCCCGCGGGGGCCCAGACCGCCAGGGACCCGGTCGTCATCGTCACCGGGTTCACCACCGGCCCGCTGATCGAGCCCGCCTACCAGCCGCTGGCCAGCCGGCTCCGGGCCGACGGCTACACGGTCGAGATCCTGTCCTACCCCGACTACGGCACCGGCGACATCCACTCCCAGGCGGTGCGGCTGCGCGACCGGGTCGCGGCGCTGCGGGCCCGCACCGGCGCCGCCAAGGTCGACCTCGTGGCCCACTCGATGGGCGGGCTCGTCAGCCGCGACTACATCAAGACGCTGGGCGGCGACCAGTACGTCGACTCGCTGGTCATGCTCGGCACGCCGAACTACGGCACCGGCGTCGCCAACGTGGCGACGTTCCTCGGCCTCGGCAACTGCCTCGGCATCACCGCCTGCCGGCAGATGGCCATCGGGTCCGACTACCTGAGCGCGCTCAACGCCGGGGACGACACGATCGGCGACGTCACCTACGTCTCCATCGCCACGACCATCGACGAGCTGGTCATCCCGTTCACCAGCGCGTACCTGGCCAACGACGGCAACATCCAGAACGTCAACGTCCAGGCCCAGTGCCCGCTCCGGTGGCCGGGCCACCTCGGGCTCATCTTCGACGGGGCGGTCTACGACGGCATCCGCGACGTCCTGCGCGACCGGCCGGTCGACATGAACTGCTGGGCGCTCTGACCGGGCACGGCACCAGCGCGCGTCGGGCGAGGGCCTCGTGCCCTCGCCCGACCGCGCCCGTGGTGGCGGAGGTCAGAGGGCGCCGCGGCGCCAGGGACCGGTGATGGCGAAGGTGATCCCGGGGCTCTGCAGGTTCACGAACAGCCAGTCACCGTCCTGGGGCTCGAAGGTGGCCCCGGCCCACTCCGAGCCGGTGAAGTCACCGGCGTACCCCTTGGTCCGCTCGAACCGGGACGGCAGGACGACGTTGTTCTCGGCGAAGCGGAAGATCTCGCCGTCGGGGGTGAGCCCGTGCAGGTACTCCCGGCCGTCGCCGTCCTCGCAGAGCACGATGCCGCCGCGGGGGCTGACGCAGATGTTGTCGGGGGCGTTGAGGACGTCGGCCGACGGCGAGGCGAACACGCAGGTGAACGTCTCGGCGACGGGGTCGTAGGCGAAGACCTGGCCCTGGCGGGCCGGGCCGCCGTCCGTCGACACGACGTAGATCACCCCGTTGCCGTACCACGCGCCCTCGCCCCGCGAGATCCGGGCCGCGCCCTTGGCCGAGGCCTGGGCCCAGCACGACGGCTCGCCGGGGCCCCAGTCGGGGTTGTCGACCGTGACCCACCGGGCGCGGGCGCTGGTGCCGGTCGTCCACTGGATCGTGTCCGTCGTGCCCTCGAGGGCCATCGCCTGGAGCACGCCACCGGCGTGCAGGTCGTCCGGGTCGTTCGGGACGTAGCGGTAGAGCGCGGAGCTCCCGGCGTCCTCGGTCTCGTAGACGATCCCCGTCCGCGGGTCGGTCGCCGTGGCCTCGTGCGAGAACCGGCCCATCCCGACGATCGGGACCGGATCAGCCGTGCCGCTCGCGGGCACCTCGAACACGTAGCCGTGGCGGACGCCACCCACGATGTCGGTGGTCTCCTCGCAGGTCAGCCACGTGCCCCGGGGCGTCGGGCCGCCGGCGCAGTTGCGGATCGTGCCGCTCAGGCTGGCGTACGACTCCACGAGGCGCCCGCGGTGGGGGTCGAACACGAGCGTCGTGGTGCCGCCGCCGGCGGCCTGGTCGTAGACGGCCCCGTCCGGGGCGAACGGGGTGCCGGCGCCCTGCTCGTGGTTGCGGACGAGGTGGACGTGGCGCCCCCGCCGGAAGGCGGCCATCCCGTCGTGGAGCGACGGCGTGGGCGTACCGTCCGACATCCGGTCGTTGCACCAGCCGAAGGTCATGTACTGGAAGCCTCGGGGCAGCTTGATCAGCTCGAGCCCCGTGGTCTCGTCCCGGACCGGGTGGAGCGGCCCGTAGCCGCCGTCGCCGTGGCGCCGGCCGTGACCGCGGCCGTGGCCGCGGCCGTGGCCGCGGCCGTGGCCGGGTCCTCCCGCCGGCGAGGCGGCGGCAGCGCGGGTCGCGAGCGCCGAGAAGGGGCCGGCCAGGACGGCGCCGGCGCCGACCCCGAGGGCGCCTCGCAGGAAGGCTCGCCGATGGACGGTGCTGGTGGTCTCCGACACGTCGGTCCTCCGATCGCGGCGTTGGACGAAGCGCTGCGGACGGTAGGGAGCCGTCCTGAACGGACCTCGACGGCCGGGCGACCGGCAGGCGAAACCTCGGTGGCGACGTGGTCGGGCCACGGGATCGCGGCTGGTCGCAGAACCGGCACCTCGAAGGCGAGGAGATCCACCTCACCGCCCCCGGGCGGGGCCGAGCGGGCTACGTTCCCCCGCATGACGGCGACGGACGCCCTGACCATCGACGTGCTCGACCCCCACTGGTGGGTCGACCTCGACCGGGTCCACGAGGTCTTCGCCCGGGCCCGGCGGGAGGCGCCGGTGTTCCGCGACGTCAACGGCTACTGGGTCGTCACCCGCCACGCCGACGTCGTCGACGTCGAGCGGCGCCACGACGTCTTCTCCTCCCGGGGGTGCTACCGGGCCAACGTGGCGCTCGAGGAGAGCAACATGATCGCTCTCGACGACCCCGAGCACCTGGCGCAGCGCCGCCTGGTCAGCGGGCGGTTCACGCCCCGGGCGGTGCAGCGGCAGACCGAGTTCCTCACCGCCCGCATCCGCGAGCTGGTCGACGCCGTCGCCGACCGGGGGCGGCTGGAGGTGGTCCACGACCTGGCGGCCCAGCTCCCCAGCCGCCTCACCGCCGACCTGCTCGGCTTCCCGGAGGACCGGTGGGCGGACGTCAAGTCGTGGTCCGAGCGGCTGATGCGCACCGACCAGATCCTGCGGGACCCGGTGGCCGCCGCCGGCATGATGAGCGCGATCGTCGAGTTCGACGAGGTGCTCACCGAGGTGGCCGAGGAGCGCCGCCGCTGCCCGGCGGACGACCTGGTGTCGGCGTGGGTGGGCGCCGACTACGAGCACCAGCGGCTCGTCCACGAGACCGGCCTGTTCATCGCCGGCGGGGCCGAGACGACCCGGACCGTGATCGGGCGCGGGCTGGCCGTCCTCGCCGAGCACCCCGACCAGTGGGAGGCGGCCGCCGCCGACCCCGGCCTGATCCCCGGGCTTGTGGAGGAGGTCATCCGCTGGGTGACGCCGCTCAACAACATGTTCCGCACGGCGCTGCGGGACGACCGGATCGGCGACCAGCCGGTGAAGGCGGGGGACCGGATCATGCTCGCCTACCCCTCGGCCAACCGGGACGAGGAGGTGTTCGAGGACCCGTTCCGGTTCGACATCACCCGCGACCCCAACCCGCACGTCGCCTTCGGGCAGGGCACCCACTACTGCCTGGGCGCCAACCTCGCCCGCCTCGAGCTGCGGCTGCTGTTCGCCGAGCTGACGGCCCGGTGGACCAACCTGCGCCCGCTCGCCCCGCCCGACCTGGAGCCGAACATCTTCGCGACCGCGGTGCGCCGCTTCGAGCTGGCCTTCGACCTCCGCTGACCGGGCGCGCCGGGGACGGGCCGCCGGTCGAGATACGCCCTTGTACGGCGTACATGTGTTCGATAACCTCGTGTCATGTCGTTGACCGAGGCGCCACCGGAGGCCGCCTCCGTCGGGGGCGGCGGGTGGCCGTCCTCGCTGGAGGAGCGGCTCGCCGAGGTCGTGGGCCTCGTCAACGTGTGCGTGGCCGAGCTGGTGGCGCTGGTCGGCGAGGCGCTCCGCACCGGGGCCTGGGAGGGCGCCGGCATCCGCTCGCCCGAGCACTGGGTCGCCTGGCGGTGCGGCGTGTCGCCGTCGCGGGCCCGCCGCCTCGTGGGCCTGGCCCGGGCGATGGCCCGCCTGCCCGAGACGGCGGCGGTGTTCGCCGGGGGCCGCCTGGGCGAGGACCAGGCGGCGGTCATCGCCCGCCACGCCGGCCCCGAGCACGACGGGCAGGTGGCCGAGCTGGCCCCGTCGCTGACGGTACCGCAGCTGCGCCGGGTGCTCGCCGGCCTGCCCCGCGGCGAGGACAATGCCGAGACGCCGGGCACGACCGCCGGTGACGGCGGCGGCGACCCGCCCACCCCGACCGTGCCGCGGTCGGTCGCCATGGGCCACCGCGACGACGGCAGCTTCTGGTGCTCGATCCGGCTGCCGGCGGAGGAGGGCGCACGGGTCGAGCGGGCGCTCCCCGAGGCCCGCACCGCCGTCTTCCGGCTGCGCCACCCCGACGCCGCCGACGACGGGGCCGACCCGCCGGTCGAGCTCGCCGGGGTGACCTGGGCCGACGGCCTGGTGCACCTCGCCCACACCGCCCTGGGCGCGCTCGACCCCGCCACCCGGGCGGGCCGGCCGCCCGGCGAGCGCACCCAGGTCCTCGTGCACCTGGACGCCGACCGCCCCACGCCGCCCCGGCTCCACCTGGGCCCGGTCCTGCCCGCCGCCACCGCCGACCTGCTGACCTGCGACGCCACCGTGCGGGCGGTCCTGTGGCGCGACGGCGTCCCCGTCGCCCGCGGCCGCCGCCGGCGCACCGTCGACCCCGGGCTGCGCACGCTCGTCGAGCACCGTGACGGCGGCTGCCGCGTCCCCGGGTGCGACCAGCGGCGCTGGCTCCACGTCCACCACGTCGTCCACTGGCGGCACGGTGGCCCGACCGACCCCGACAACCTCGTCGCGCTGTGCTCCGCCCACCACCGGATGGTCCACACCGGCGAGCTCCGCCTCGCCGGCGACCCCAGCCGGCCGGACGGGCTGCGGTTCCACGGCCGGGACGGCCGGCCCCTCGTCCCGGCGCCGCCCCACCCGCCCCCACGGGGCACGCCGCCCGGGGACGCGGCCCGGGCCGCCGGCCTCCCCGACCCCGCCTGGTCGCCGCCCCCCGGCGAACCGCTCGACACGCGCTGGGTCTCCTGGGACCGACCGTGACCGCTACCGTGCCGCCGTGCTCGACATCGACTGGCGCGACCGGGTGGCCGTCGTCCGCTGGCGGGACGGCGAGAACCGCCTCCACCGGGCGAGCGTCGACCGCTGGCACGCGGTGCTCGACGAGCTCGAGGCCGTCGAGGGGCCGCTGGCCCTCGTGGTCGTGGGGGAGGGGAGGTTCTTCTCCAACGGCCTCGACCTCGACGCCCTCGCCGCCGACCGGGACGCCGCCCGCGCGGTGGTCGACGACGTCCACCGCCTGTTCGGCCGCCTGCTGCTGTTCCCCGCCTACACGGTGGGTGCGCTGAACGGCCACACCTTCGCGGCGGGCGCGATGCTCGCCTGCTGCCTGGATGCCCGGGTGATGCGGGAGGACCGGGGCTACTGGTGCCTGCCGGAGGCCGACCTCGGCCTGCCGCTCACCGAGGCCATGTTCGCCGCGGTCACCGCCCGGCTGCCGGTGGCGGTCGCGGCCGAGGCGATGAACACCGCCCGCCGCTACACCGCCGCCGAGGCCCGGGCGGCGGGCATCGTCGAGCACACGGCCCCGGAGGCCGAGGTGCTGGACCGGGCCGTCGAGCTGGCCGCGCCGCTGGCCGCCAAGGACCGCAGCGTCATCGCCCGGCACAAGCAGATGCTCTTCGGCGAGGCCGCTCGCGCCTGCGGGCACGCGCACTAGCTTTCGCCGCCATGAGCGACGCGGACGCCGTCAACCTGGTCCTGCTGGTCCTCCGGGTCGGGATCGGGGCCGTCATGCTCGCCCACGGCCTGAACCACATCTACGGCGGGGGGAAGATCGCCGGGACGGCCCGGTGGTTCGAGGGCCTCGGCATGCGGCCGGGGATCGTCCACGCCTGGTTGGCGAGCCTGTCCGAGGTGGCCGCCGGCGTCTCGCTCGTCCTCGGGCTGCTCACCCCGCTCGGGGGTGCGGCGGTCGTGGGTGTCATGCTCGTCGCCTGGATCACCAACCACCGGGGCAACGGGTTCTTCATCTTCCGCCCCGGCGAGGGGTGGGAGTACGTCATGACCCTCACCATCGTCGGGCTGGCGCTGGCGGTGCTCGGCCCGGGGGAGTGGGCGCTCGACGAGGTGCTCGACATCCGCGGCGACCTGGTCGGCACGACCGGGCTCCTGATCGCCGTGCTCGCCGGGGGCGGGGGCGCCGCGCTGCTGCTCGCGGCGGCCTGGCGGCCGGCCCCGAAGGAGCGGGAGGCGGCGGCCGCCGAGACCTGACCGGTCCACTTCGCGGCCGAACGGATGTGGGATCGCGACGGTCCGTGCGGCACGATGGCGCGGTGACGCTTCGACAGGCCCGTCCGGCCCGCACGCTGGGGCAACCTCGCAAGCTGCAGAACGTCGTCTACGAGATCCGGGGCCCGGCCCTGACCGAGGCCGCCCGCCTCGAGGCCGAGGGCCACCGCATCCTCAAGCTGAACATCGGCAACCCGGCCCCGTTCGGCTTCGACGCGCCGGACGAGATCCTGCGCGACGTCATCGCCGCCCTGCCCACCGCGCAGGGCTACTCCGACTCCCGGGGCATCCTGTCGGCCCGCCGTGCCATCGTCGCCCGCTACGAGGAGGTGCCGGGGTTCCCGCACCTCGACATCGACGACGTCTACCTGGGCAACGGCGTCTCCGAGCTGATCATGATGACGATGCAGGCGTTGCTCGACGACGGCGACGAGGTGCTGATCCCCGCCCCGGACTACCCGCTGTGGACGGCCGCGGTCAGCCTCGCCGGCGGCACGCCGGTCCACTACCTGACCGACGAGACCAACGACTGGAACCCCGACCTCGACGACCTCGAGTCGAAGGTCACCGACCGGACCAAGGCGATCGTCGTCATCAACCCCAACAACCCCACCGGCGCCGTCTACTCGCGCCAGGTGCTGGAGCGGATCGCCGACGTCGCCCGCCACCACGGCCTGCTGCTGCTCGCCGACGAGATCTACGACCGGGTCCTCTACGACGGCGCCGAGCACGTCTCCCTCGCCAGCGTCGCGCCCGACCTGCTGTGCCTGACCTACAACGGCCTCTCCAAGGCCTACCGGGTGGCCGGCTACCGGGCCGGCTGGGTGGCGATCACCGGCCCGAAGTCCCATGCCCGCGGCTTCCTCGAGGGCATCCACCTGCTCGCGTCGTCCCGGCTGTGCCCCAACGTCCCGGCCCAGCACGCCATCCAGGTGGCGCTGTCCGGGCACCAGAGCATCAACGACCTCGTCCTGCCCGGCGGGCGGCTGCTCGAGCAGCGCGACGTGGCGGTGGCCAAGCTCAACGAGATCCCCGGGGTCAGCTGCGTGACGCCCAAGGGCGCCCTCTACGTGTTCCCCCGGCTCGACCCCGAGGTCCACGAGATCTACGACGACGCCAAGCTGGTCTACGACCTGCTGGTGCAGGAGAAGATCCTCGTGGTGCAGGGGACCGGCTTCAACTGGCCCTACACCGACCACATCCGCATCGTCACGCTGCCGTGGGCGCGCGAGCTGGCCGACGCCATCGAGCGGATCGGCAACTTCCTCGCCAGCTACCGGCAGTGATGTCGAGGACGGGCAGCGGGCTCCGACGTCTCCGGTGAGCGGCCCGGCCGAGGGTCGCTCGGACCGACAGACAGGAGACGGACGATGAAGTACATGCTGCTCATCTACGGCAACCAGGAGCTCTGGGAGTCGTTCCCCGAGGAGGAGTTCGCCCGGGTCGTCGCGGAGACCGACGCCCTGAACAAGGAGCTCCACGAGTCGGGCGAGCTGGTCGGCGCCTGGGGCGTCGCCGACCAGTCCGAGGCCAAGACGGTGCACCGCCAGGAGGGCACGCCGGTCGTGAGCGACGGCCCCTACATCGAGGCCAAGGAGTACCTCGGCAGCTTCACCATCGTGGACTGCGACAGCCTCGAGCGGGCGCTCGAGATCGCGGCCCGCAACCCGTTCACCCGCTACGGGAAGGTCGAGGTGCGGCCGCTCATGCACGAGGCCGCCCTGGACTGATGGGCGCCGCCGCCGGCGTCGAGGACCTGCGCAGCCTGGCGCCGCAGGTCCTCGGCGCCCTCGTGCGCCGCTACGGCCACTTCGACGCCGCCGAGGACGCGGTCCAGGAGGCGCTGGCCGCGGCGGCCCGGCAGTGGCCGGTCGACGGGCGGCCGGACCGGCCCCGGGCCTGGCTGGTGCGGGTGGCGTCCCGCCGCTTGATCGACCACCTCCGCAGCGAGGAAGCGCGCCGCCGGCGCGAGGAGGCGACCGCGGCGCTCGACACCGCCGACCGGCAGGTCGCCGCCCCGGCCGACGCCGCCGGCGCCGGCCCGGTCGACCGGGACGACTCGCTGACCCTCCTCTTCCTCTGCTGCCACCCGGCGCTGTCGCCGCCCTCCCAGCTCGCCCTCACCTTGCGGGCCGTCGGTGGGCTGACGACCGCCGAGATCGCCCGCGCCTTCCTCGTGCCCGAGGCGACGATGGCCCAGCGCATCAGCCGGGCCAAGCAGCGGATCCGGGCCGCCGGGGCCCGCTTCGAGCTGCCGGGGCCGGGGGAGTGGGACGACCGCCTGCGGGTCGTCCTGCAGGTGCTCTACCTGATGTTCAACGAGGGCTACCTGGCCTCGTCGGGGCCGGACCTGGCCCGGCCCGACCTGACCGCCGAGGCGCTGCGCCTCGCCCGGCTGCTCCACGCCCGGGTGCCCGACGACCCCGAGGTCGCGGGGCTCCTGGCGCTGATGCTGCTGACCGAGGCCCGGCGGCCGGCGCGCACCGGCCCCGGCGGCGTGCTCGTGCCGCTCGACGAGCAGGACCGCTCGCGGTGGGACCGCGACCTCGTCGCCGAGGGCGACGCGCTGATCACCCGCACGCTGGCCACGACCCGCCGCCTCGGCCCCTACCAGCTCCAGGCGGCGATCGCCGCCGTCCACGACGCGGCCGAGCGCCCCGAGGACACCGACTGGCGGCAGATCGCCGCCCTCTACGCGCTGCTCGACGGCATCGCGCCCGGGCCGATGGTGACGCTCAACCGCGCCGTCGCCGTGGCCATGGTCCAGGGGCCGGAGGCCGGGCTGGCGATGCTCGAGCCGCTGGACGCCGACCCGAGGATGGCCCGCCACCACCGGCTCGCCTCGGTGCGGGCCCACCTGCTGGAGCGGGCGGGCGACCACGCCGGCGCGCTCGCCGCCTACCGGGCGGCGGCCCGGGCGACGACGAGCCTGCCCGAGCAGCGCTACCTGCTGGCCCGGGCCGGCCGGCTGGCGGCGCAGGTCAGCCCGGGATGACGTCCGGGTCGGCGTCGGCCAGCAGGGCCTCGCGGTCGTCCTCGAGCACGAAGCCGGCCTCGATGGCGGCGTCGGCCGCCTCCTGCCAGGCCGCCAGGTAGTCCTCGGGCGACTCGTACAGCTCGGCCAGGCGCTCGGCCGACAGCGGGGTGGTCGACCCGAACAGCAGGCAGGCGATCGACGAACCCGGCGGCGCCTCGCCCGACAGCGTGGCCGTCGGGACGTCGACGTGGGGCGTGCGGATGCCGCCCCGGGCGTTGCCGTTCTCGTCCCGCACGAGGACGGGCGTGCCCCCGCTCTCGTCGACCTCGAGCCGGTCGGCCTCGGGCGGCGCCTCGCCGGTGCGGACCCAGGTGTCGAGCGCCCGCAGCGCCGCCTTGACGACGTAGTGGTGCGGCCCGTCGTTGACCGGGGCGGGGCAGCCGAGACCGTCGGCCAGCCCGCCGAGCAGGTAGGCGTCGGCGTGCGCGGTGCCGGCGACCTCCCACAGGCGGAAGAGCTCGGTGTCGGGCTGGCGGGCGGGGAGGAAGTTGAGGATGCCGGCGACGTCGGTCTCGGTCTCCAGCACGAGGACGGGGACGTCGAGGTCGGTGCGGATGCGGGTGGGCGGCCCCCCGACGGTGCCCGCGATGTCGATGCCGGCGCCCGGCTCGCCGAGCGGCGCCGCCGCCCCGCCCCGGCTGTGCACGAGGAACCCGTCGAAGGCCCGGGTGAGCGGCTGGACGCCGTTGACGTAGGTGGTCAGCGCGAAGCCCGACTGCGACTCACCGACGGCCAGCAGCCGCTCGGGGCGGAGCCCGCCGAGCGGGTCGGTGTCGCCGGGGTCGCGCAGGGCCCGGGCCACCTGGGTGTAGATGTCGTAGGCGAAGGCGTCGCCCGGGTGGTGCAGGTCGCCGTAGCGGGCGGGGTCGAGGTTGCGCAGGCCCTGGCCGGCGATGCCCTCGCCGGCCTCGACGCCGACGGCGACCGGGCCGCCCTCGACGCCGATGTGCTGGGCCGAGACGCCCACCCAGGCGTAGCCGCCGCGCACCAGCTCGTCGGCCATGTAGGCGAAGTCGGGCGCGGCGTCGAGGCCGCCGCTGACGTTGAGCCACTCGACGACGACGGTGCCGTTGAAGCCCTCGGCGTCGGCCGGCCGCCGCACGACGATGCGGGTGGCGTAGTCGGCCCGAGCGTCCTCGACGAGGGCGTAGGTGCCGTCGGCCGGCAGCTCGCCCTCGGCCCGGTACGAGGTGGCGGTGCCCGACGCCCGGTACTCCTCCTCGACCCAGCCGGCCTCCTCCAGCGACGGCCCGCTGACGGGCGTCGCCAGGTTGATGCCCTGGCCGCCGGTCAGCGGGCCGCTGATCTCGGCCGCCGGGCCCTCGGGCCGGTCGACGTCCGGCGGTGCCTCCTCGGCCGCCGCATCGCCTTCGGCGGTGCCGTCGTCGCCCGACGAGCACGCCGCGGCGAGCACCGGCAGCAGCGCGAGCACCCCCAGGACCAGCCGTCGCCCCACCCGCGGAGCATCGCGCACCGCCCGGCGGGCGCGCACACCGGCCGGGCGGGCCGCCGGCCTCGGGACCTTCGGCCCTGCGAGGGGTGGCCCGTCCACGGCACAGTGGGGGCATGGCAGAGGCAGCGGACGTCGGGGCGACGGCTGTCGACGTGTTCACCAGCGGTCAGGTCGTCCGGGTGGCGCCGGACGCCACCCTCCACGAGGTCGCGGACGCGCTCGTCGACGCCGGCGTCGGGGCGCTCGTCGTCGGTGAGGGCGACCGGGCCGAGGCGATCGTGTCGGAGCGCGACCTCGTGATCGCGCTGGCCGGCCGCCGCGACCCCGCCACGACGACGGCGGCCGACATCGCCAACGACACCCTCGTGTGGTGCGACGCGGAGGCCCCCATCGCCGAGGTCGCCGAGCTGATGATGACCCGCTACGTCCGCCACGTCCTCGTCGAGCGGGACGGGCGGCTCGTCGGCATCGTCTCGGCCCGCGACCTGCTCGGCGCCTTCGCCGGCGGGGAGGTCTGACCCCCCGCCGGCGCCGGCGCCCGGGGGTGGCGGCTCAGAAGGCCAGGAAGTCGACCTCGTCGAAGGTCTGCAGGTCGGCGACGCCGAGGCCGGCGTCCGACAGCGTCCAGAGGCGGTCGCCGATCACCAGCGACCGGGTGATCAGCGCCCCGGGGTGGTCGATGCGGCCACGCTCGTCGATGTCGCCCGTCTCGACGTCGACCGTGAAGCCGACCAGCCCCTGGTCGGGGGAGCGGCCCCCGTCGTCCCAGGTCTCGAGCGGCACGGCGAGCAGGTCGTCGTCGGGCCACCAGAGGAAGGCCCGGTGGTCGGACTCGGCCACGGAGTGGGAGTCCTCGATCGTCCGCTTGCCGATGCGGGCGGGGTTCTCGGGGTCGCGCACGTCGAAGACCGAGACCTGCGTCCCGAGCAGGGTGCCGGACGCCGTCCCGTCCTGGCCCACGCCGATCAGCCGGCCGTCGCCCGCCGGGTGGAGGTAGGCGGAGTAGCCGGGGATCTCCAGCTCGCCGGTCACCCGGGGGTCGGTCGGGTCCGAGAGGTCGATCGTGTAGAGGGGGTCGGTCTGGCGGAAGGTGACGACGTAGCCGACGTCGCCGAGGAACCGCACCGAGTGGATCGTCTCGCCCCGGCCCAGGCCCGACACGGCGCCGACGGGCTCGAGCTCGCCGTCGCCGGGGGCGAGCACGACGACCTGGCTCTCGGAGGTCGGCAGGTCGTCGTCGACGACCACGTCGCCGCCGGCCCACGGCGAGCCGGTGGTCGTCGCCACCCGCAGGTGGCCGTCGTGCTCGTCGAGGGCGAACTGGTCGAGCAGCCAGCCCTCGACCCGGCCCGACATCTCGTAGGTGGCGGGGCCGGTGCCGGCGATGTCGAAGCGGTGGATGTCGGTGCCGCCCTCCCGCTCGGCGGTCAGGTAGAGGTGCTCGGCGGACGCGTAGACGGTGTGCACGTCGGCCACGACGGTGGCCGCGTCGGTCGTGCGCAGCCCGGCGGCGAGGCCGTCGGACAGGTCGACGGTCACGACGGTCACGGTGCCGCCGCCCGACCACTCCTCGGGCACGTGGACGTCCTCGCAGTCGACCAGCGGGCCCTCGTCGACGACCTCGTCGCCCTCGACGACCTGCCAGCCGGGGAGCAGGTCCTCGGGGTCGGGCGCCTCCCCACCGGACAGCAGGCGGTCGGCGGGGGTCCGGACCACCAGGCGGGCGACGTCGTCGACCATGCGGGCCGTGACGTACTCGCCGTCGAGGGTGACCGTCTCCGCCGGCACCAGCTCGTCGCCGACGACGTCGACCTGGGCGACGACCGTGCCGACCGGCGGGAGGTCGATCGGCGGCACCGGCTCGGCCTGCCGGTCCCCGGGTTCGCGCTCGATCGGGAACGGCTCGATCGACGCGCCCCACGTGCCGACCAGCAGGACCCGGTCGCCGGCCATCAGCATCTCGGCCTCCCGGAGCAGCTCGGGCAGGTCGATCGAGTCGACGACCTCGGCCCGGTCGGCGACGGCCAGGTGGAGCCGCCCGTCGCCGACGGCGAGGACGCGCTCGCCGTCGGTCTTCACGACGTCCGCCTCGTCGACGCCGGCGACCTGGACGTTCGTCCCGGAGAAGTCGACGTCGCCCGCGGGCGGCGCGTCGGGCGGGGCGTCGGCCGCCGCCCCGGCGTCGCTCGCGGCCCGCTCGTCGGCGCCGGTGGGGGCCTCGGCGTCCACCTCGGGGACGAGGACGTCGCCCGGTGCGTCGGACGAGACCGGCGTGTCCCACGAGGTGGGCGCCGAGGCCGCCCAGTCGCGCAGGGCGTCGCAGTCGTCGACCGGCTCGACGTGGTTCACGAACCGGACGGGCGTCACGGGGTCGGGGGGCGGCCCGGCGGCCTCCCGGGCGCACGCGGGCGACAGGAGCGCGGCGGTGGCCGCCGCCGCGGCGAGGGGTCGGATCGGTCGCATGCCACCTTCGACGGTGCGCGACCGCCGGCCGGTTCCCGGCGGGCGGTCGCGTCAGCCGGTCAGCTGCGCCAGCGCCCGTCGGGTGCCGTCGACGAACATGTGGGCGTCCGGGCAGGCCTCGGTGTCGGCGGTGGTCGTGAGCGACAGCGCCCCGTCGTAGGACAGGACGGCCACCCCGATGGTGAGGTTGGCCCCGAGCGGCACGACCGGGTACGCCTCGAGCATGCGCGCGCCGGCCGCGTAGAGGGGGAACGGCGGGCCGGGCACGTTCGTCACCACCATGTTGACGAACGGCTGGCGCTCGACCGCCCGGGCGATGGCGCGGGCCAGCGGCGCCGGCAGGGCGTCGGTGCCCCGCAGCAGGGTCTCGAGCGCCTCGGCCTGGGGCGCCGACTTGAGCCGCCGCATCGTGGCGACGACGGTGCGCAGGCGCTCGTCCGGGTCGCCGATGCCGACGGGCAGGGGGGCGTCGATCGCCGAGACCTCGTTGCCCAGCGACCCGGCGGAGCCGTCCTTTCGCCGCGAGACGGGGACCAGCACCTTGACGACCCGGTCGCCCGGCAGCGGCTCGCCCCGGTGGGCCAGCAGCGCCCGCAGCCCGCCGGCCACGGCGGCGAGCACGACGTCGTTGACGGTCCCCCCGGCCCGTCGGGCCGCCGACCGCACCCCGCCGAACGGCACCCGCAGCCACTCGAGGTGCCGCCGCCCCCGGATCGGGGCGTTGATGGACGTCCGGGGCGCGAGGAGGCCGTCGGCGGCCAGCGACGCCAGCCCCCGCACCGTCGTCAGGGCGGTGCGCACCGCCCGGTCGGGGCGGACGGCCGCCCGGGCGACCGTGCGCGCCACCCGCAGCGGGGCGGTCACGGCCCCGACCGCCCCCGCGGCGGCGAGGGCGAGCCCGTCGGGGGGCGCGGCGGGCCGCCACGGCGTGGGCGGGGGTGACGGCGCCGGGGCGTCCGGCGTCAGGTCGAGCAGCAGGGTGGCCAGTTCGACGCCGCCGACCCCGTCGACCAGCGCGTGGTGGACGCGCTCGACGAGGCCGACCCGGTCGCCGGCCAGGCCGGTGACGACGTGCAGGTCCCACAGCGGGCGGTCGCGGGGGAGCGACTCGCTGTGCAGGCGCTCGGCCAGGCGGCGGAACTGCTCGTCGTCGCCGGGCGGCGGGAGGCGCACCGCCCGGACGTGGTCGGCCACGTCGAAGTCGGGGTCGTCGACCCACGCCGGCCGGTCGAGGTCCAGGGGCACCGGGGCGAGGCGCCGGCGGAGGCGGGGGAGCCGGTCGAGGCGGGCGAGCACGCGGGCCCGCAGGTCGTCCAGGCGGAGCTCGCCCCGGTCGTCGAGGAGCGGCCGGGCCTCGAAGACGGCGACGGCCCCGACGTGGATGGGCGCGTCCGGCCGCTCCAGCCACAGGAAGCTGGTGTCGAGGGTGGTCAGCCGGTCGACGGCGCTCACGCCGCACCTCCCGTCCGGGCGGCGGCCGGCCCGGCCCGCCGCCGGCGCGGCCGGCCCACCGCCACCACCTCGTCGAACCCCTGCTCCAGGCACGCCGCCATGAGGTCCGGGTCGTCGACCGCGGCCCGGTCGCAGGCCAGGGCGATGCAGGCGGTGCGCCCGTGCGACAGGAGGGTGACGCTGAGGGCCGCGCCCGTCGGGGGCGCGAAGGCCCAGAGCCGGTCGACCCGGGCGCCGGCCAGGTACGGCGGGCGCGCCAAGCCGACGAGGTCGACGACGTCGACGTCGATCGACCGCAGGAGGTCGCCGAAGACCCGGGCCACGACGGGGCGGGGGAGGAGGTCGAGCGCGGTGGCCAGCACGTTCGTCGCGGTGACGACCGACCCGCCCCGCCGGTCGCGGGCGAGGGCGCCGGCGATGCGCACCCGCATGGCGGGATCGGGGTCGTCGACGGGCAGCGTGAACCGGACGGGCACGAACCGGTTGCCGCCCGGCGGGTCCTCGGGGCGCCGGATGTCGACCGGCATGGTCACCCGGATCTCCCGCACCGGGTGGCCGAGGTGGCGGTGGTAGCGGGCGAGGGCCCCGCCGACGGCGGCGAGCAGGACGTCGTTGACGGTGCCGCCGGCGACGGCCGCGGCCCGCTCGAGGTCGGTGAGGCGCCGCTCGGTCACCGCCAGCCGGCGGTCGAGGCTGCGGCCGGCGAGGGCCGGGGAGCCCGAGCCGACGTCGGCCAGCAGGCGGGCGGCGGTGCGACCGAGCCGGACGGGGGCGGCCAGCGCCTCGCCGGGCCGCCGGGCCGCCCGGAGGAGGTCGCCGGCCAGGCGGCCGGCCCCGCCGACCAGGCGGGCGAGCGGCGGGGCGCCGGGGTCCGCCCCGCCGCGGAGCCCGCCGGGTCCGCCGCCCGGGGCCCGGGCGCGCCGGCGGCGGGTGTCGAAGAGCGTGCGGGCGACCTCGAGGCTGCCGACCCCGTCGGCGATGGTGTGGTGGAACCGCAGCACGAGCGCGGCGCGCCCGCCGTCGAGGCCCTCGACGACCGTCATCCGCCACAGCGGGCGGGCGGGGTCGAAGACGGTGACGGCGTCGGGTTCGGCCACCGCGAGCGCGGCGGTCACCGTGCCGCCGGGCACGTGGGTGCGCCGCACGTGGTGGTCGAGGGCCAGGGGACCGGCGTCGACCCACCGGGGCCGCCCGAGCCCGAGCGGCGGGGGGACGATCCGCTGGCGCATCCGGGGGAAGCCCTCGGCGGCCCGCCGCACCGCCGCCTCCAGCCCCTCGGGGTCGGGGGCCCGGTCGAGCAGGGCCACGACGAGGATCGGGGACCGCAGCACGGGGTCGGCCTCGATGCGCCACATCAGGCTGTCCGACGCGGACAACCGGTCGGGGAGCCTCCGGTCCACGACGCCCTCCGTGATCGACGACACGCTCAGAGTGCACTCGTTCGGTACCCGCCGCCAGGGGCGAACGTCCCCGCTGTGAGCGCGGAGCGACCGCCCGACGTGGCCGTCCCTGGTCGTGACGCCGTAGGGTGCAGGTCAGAGGAAGGACATGACGACGTCGATGCGCACTCGGGCGGGCGCGCTGCAGGCGGTGCACGACCCGCACCACGGGACGTTCGACTGGCGCGGCCGCACGCTGGCCTACGAGGTGCACGGCCGGGGGGACCGGGTCGTCGTGCTCATGCACGGGCTGCTCATGGACGCCCGGCTCAACCGCGGCGTGGCCCGGGCGCTGGCCGCCCGGGGCTACCGGGTGGTCCTGCTCGACCTGCTGGGCCACGGCGAGAGCGACCGGCCCCACCGCGCCGCCGAGTACCGCATGGACACCTACGTCGACCAGGTCGTCGCCCTGCTCGACCACCTGGGGCTCGACCGGGCGGTGGTGGGCGGCGTGTCGCTCGGGGCCAACGTGTCGCTGCTGCTCGCCGCCCGGCACCCGGAGCGGGTGACGGCGCTGTGGATCGAGATGCCGGTGCTGGAGCGGGCGGTGCCGGCGGCGGCGATGACGTTCGTGCCGGCGCTGGTGACGCTCCACTACGCCATGCCGCTGGCCCGGCTGGCCAGCCGGGTGGCCCGGGTCCTCCGCCGCACCCGCCACGACCTGGTCGCCAGCGCCCTGGCGCCGCTGGCGTCGCCGCCCGACACCGCGGTGGCCGTGCTGCACGGCATCCTCGTCGGCCCGGTGGCGCCGACCAAGGACGAGCGCCGCGCCATCGAGGTCCCGGCCCTGGTCATCGGGCACCGGGCGGACCTCATCCACCCGTTCAGCGACGCCGAGGCCCTGGCCCGCCAGATGCCCAACGCCACCCTCGTGCAGGCCCACAGCATCGTCGAGCTGCGGCTCCGGCCCGGGCGGCTGATGGGCGAGATCGACCGCTTCCTGGCCGGTGTGTGGGCGGACGAGGAGCTGCCGGCCGCCGCCGGCCACTGACCGGTCAGGGCAGGACCAGCGCCGCCACGGCCGCCGGACCCGCCCCGCCCGACACGAGCAGCGCGGTGCGCCCGGCCAGGCCGGCCGCCGGCGCCGCCGCCTCCAGGGCGACGGCCAGCCCTGCGGTGTGCACCGGGCGCCCGTCACGGGGCCGGCCCACCCGGGCCGGGGGCACGCCGAGCCGGTCGGCGAGCGCGCCGAGGAACTCGGCGGTCAGCGGGTTGGCGACGACGAGGTCGAGGTCGTCCGGCGTCAGGCCCCGGTCGGCGAGCAGGGCGCCCGCCACGTCGCCCGCCAGGGCGCCGGCCGCGGCGTCGGCTCCGGCCGGCCGGGTGACGGTGAGCCGGTTGCGCCGGCCGTCGAAGGCGACCGTCGCCGTCAACGTCGGGCCCGGTGGGGACCCCGTGGACGCCCGGAACCCGGCGATCCCACCGGTCCCCTCGCCCCGCCCGCACACGACGGCGGCGCCGACCGGCGCGAACGGGAACCCGGGCGCCAGGCCCCGGCCGGGGTCGGCGTCGCTGGCGACGACGAGGGCGTGGTCGACGGCGCCGGTCCGCAGGAAGCCGTCGGCGACCCGCAGCCCGGTCAGCATCCCGCACGACCCGTCGGCGACGTCGAAGGAGAACGTGCCGTGGCCGCCGGGGTGGGGGTCGTCGGGGTTGGCGCCGAGGTCGTCCTGGACGAGGGCCGCCAGCGCCGGCTCGCCCAGCAGCCGCTCGTGGTAGAGGCCGGCGTTGACGAGCAGGTCGACGTCGGCGGGGGTCAGCCCGGCCCGCCGCAGCGCCCGGCGGGCGGCGGCGACGGCCAGGCGGCGGGCGCCCCGGCGCCACCGGCCGCCCTCGACGACGGTGACGGACTCAAGGACGGACGGCACGGCACGCCTCCAGGCAGGGGTCGACCGTGAAGAGCACGACGCCGATCTCCAGGCCGGACGCGAGCGCGACCAGCGCCACCCGGTCGCCGGCGCGCAGGCGGCCGGCGTCGAGCTCCTCGACGAGGGCGACGACGTGCGTCGTCGACGCGGTGTTGCCGTAGCGGTCGACCGTCACCACCGGCGGGTTGCGGGGCGTGGCGCCGAGGGCGGCGGCGACCGTCCGCATCCCGGTGCGGATGGCCCGCACCGAGGTCTGGTGGGGGATGACGTGGTCGAGGTCGGTGACCTCGAGGCCGGCGGCGTCCAGCGCCTCGCGCAGCAGGAGGGGCGTGTCCGCGATGGCCACCCGGTGGATCGCCCGGGCCCGAGTGGACATGCGGGCGCCGGGCTCCCGCCGGGCCGGCGCGGCGAGGCACAGCCGGCTGTGCCCGGCCACGGTCGTGAAGCCGGCGAGGGCGAGGCCGGGCTCGCCCTCGCCGGCACGCTCCACGAGCACGGCCGCGCCCGCGTCGCCGAGCGTGAGCGACGCCAGCTCGCGGCTGGCGATGGAGCGGACGTGGCGGGCGGCGTTGGTCGCCAGGCCCGAGATGCGCTCGCCGCTCACGACCAGGGCGCACCGCACCTCGCCCCGGCGCACCCAGTTGTTCGCCACGGCGACGCCGGTGAGGGTGCCGGCGCAGGCGTTCGCGACGTCGAACGTCACCGCCCGGCCGGCCCCGATCGCCCGGGCGACCGCGGCGGCGGTCGTCGGCTCGAACCAGTGGACCAGGCCGTCCCGGTACTTCGTGATGCTGCAGCTGACCAGGAGCTCGACGTCCTCGGCCCGCCGGCCGGCACGGGCCAGGCAGTCCCGGGCGGCGCCGACGGCGAGGCCGAGGGAGTCGTCCTCGGTCGCCACCCGACGCTCCCGGATGCCGGTCAGGTGCTCGAGGTCGATGCGCGTCCGGTGCCGGGTGGACCGCATGAGCTCGGCGGTGGTGAGCCGGGCGGGCGGGAGCGCCCGGCCGACCCCGGCGATCCGGGCCCGGTACGGCCCCCGCTCGTCCTCGGCGGCCACCTCGGTCAGCATCCAGTGCGTCGGTCGCACGACCTCAGCGTGCGCCCGACCACGGTGCGTGGCCAGTGCCGAAGGTCCGCGGCCCGGGGGACGGGGAGCCCGTCCCGGCCCGGCTCAGGACGAGGGGATGACGACGACCGGGCAGTCGGCGTGGTTGACGACGTGCTGGGTGACCGACCCCAGCAGCAGGCCGGCGAACCCGCCGAGTCCCCGGGACCCGAGGACGATCAGGTCGGCGCCCTCGGCCACGTCGAGGACGACCCGGGCGGCGTTGCCCATCGCCACGATGCGCTCGGGCGGTCGGGGCAGGCCCCGGGTGTCGGCGCCGTCGACCATCTGGTCGACGAGGCGCCGGGCCTCCTCCTCGAGCGCGCCGGTGTCGACGGGGACCGGCGCCAGGGGGTGGCCGACGACGTAGGGCAGGTGCCAGGCGTGCACGACGTCGACGGTCGCCCGGCGGAGCCGTCCCTCGTCCAGCGCCCACTCCAGCGCCCACCGGCTGGCGGCCGAGCCGTCGACGCCGACGACGACCCGGGGCGTGCCCTCGGGGGTGGCGTCCTCCTCGTCGCGGGCGGGGACCACCGCCAGCGGCCGGTCGGTGTGGTGGAGGCACTGCTGGGCGACCGAGCCGAGCAGCATGCCCCGGAAGCCCCCGACACCCCGGGCGCCGACCACGACGAGGTCGGCCCCGGCGTCGGCGGCGGCGTCGAGCAGCGCCCGCGACGCCTGGCCGAAGACGACCCGGCGGTCGACGTGCTCGGCCGCCTCCTCGCCGAGGGCGTCGGCCACGGCCCGGCGCAGCGCCTCCTGCGCCTCGGTGTCGCTGTAGGCGGGCTCGAAGGACCCGTCGTCCGCCGCGGGCGGGTCGTAGTAGCCCCACACGTACACGGCGGTCACGGCGAGGTCGCGCAGCCGCCCCTCGGCGACGGCCCAGCGGAGGGCGGCGGCGCTGTTCCGCGAGCCGTCGACGCCGACGATGATCCGTCCCATGCCGCCAGGGTGCCCGCCGACGGTCCCGGCGGCCAGGGTCGAAGGTCGCAACCTCGGGATCCGATGTGTGGTCCGACCGTGGGGGCGGGAAGGAGATGCGGTGTGTGGAGACCCACACGGCAACGACGCAGGAGGACCCCCATGGCGACCTTGACGCGACGCGACCTCTTCGACCTCCCGGACCTCTTCCCCGACGTCTTCCGGCGGCTGTGGGACTTCGAGCCCGGCACGGGCTGGCTGCGGGTCGAGGAGTTCATCGACGACGACGGGACCCTGGTCGTCCGCGCCGAGCTCCCGGACATCGACCCGGACAAGGACGTCGACCTGCGTGTCGTCAACGACGTCCTGCACATCGACGCCCGCCGGGAGGAGCGGAGCGAGACCAAGACCAAGGAGGCCTACCGCTCCGAGTTCCGCTACGGCTCGTTCTCCCGTAGCGTTCCCCTCCCGGAGGGGGCGAACGTGGACGACATCCAGGCCAGCTACAAGGACGGGATCCTCGAGGTGCGGGTCCCGATGCCCAAGGAGGAGGGGCAGGAGGCCGTGAAGAAGGTGCCCATCACGCGTGGGTGACGTCCGCCGCCTCGTGGTGGCGGTCGACGGGTCGGCCGCGTCGCAGGAGGCCCTGCGGTGGGCGGGCGCGCTCGCCCACCGCACCGGGGCCGAGCTCGTGGCCGTGCACGCCGTCGGCCTCCTCGAGGTGGCGCACGACCCGGCGACGCCGCCCGAGCGGTGGCGCGCCGAGCTGCGGCAGCGCGTGGAGGGCTGGTGCCACGGGCTGCCCGGCGACGGCGGCTGCCGGGTCGAGCTGCGTGACGGCTCGCCGCTCGACGCCGTCCCGGCCGTCGTCGAGGAGGTCGGCGCCGACCTCGTCGTCGTCGGCTCCCGCGGCGTCGGCGGCACCCCCGAGCGGGCGCTCGGGTCCACCAGCCTGCACCTGCTGCGCACGGCCAGCGTGCCGACCCTCGTCGTCCCCGACCGGCCCGGGGCGCCCCCGGCGGGGGTCGGCGAGCCCGTGGCGGTGCGCCAGGTGCTCGTCGGGGTCGACGGCTCCGACCTCTCCCTGGCCGCGCTCGACCTGGCCGCGGACCTCGCCGGCCTGCTCGGGGCCGCGCTGACGGTCGCCCAGGTCGTCGAGCCGGTCGAGGCCTTCCCCCTCGGGCCCGAGACGGCGGCCGCCGCCGAGCACGAGGAGGAGGCCCCGGCCCGGGCGGCCGCGGCCCTCGAGCCGGTCGTCGCCCCGGTGCGCGAGCGCGGCCTCACCGTGCAGGTGCGCACCGCCGAGGGCGACCCGGCGCCGACCCTCCTCGCGATGGCCGACGAGGTCGGCGCCGACCTCGTCGTGGTCGGCACCCGGGGGCGCGGGGGCCCGGGCGAGCTGCTGCTGGGCAGCGTGGCCCGGGCCGTGGCCGGCGCGGCGGCGTGCCCGACGCTCGTCGTCCCCGCCCGCCGCGCCTGAGTGGGACCAAGGTCCCACGACCCGAGGACCCTCGTCCCTCGGGACCGGGACCCGGGGCCCTGCCGCGCCGCGCGCGGCTCGTCCACCCTGGGTCCCGATGGAAACGCTCACGCCCTCGTCGCAGTCCACCGCAGGCAACGGCCACCAGACCAACGGTGCGACCGGGGAGGCGCCACCGGGGCGGACGGCGCGCCGGGGGATCGCCGAGTCCGGCGGCGTCTGGTTCGGTGCCGTGCTCGCCGTCGTGGCGCTGGTCTTCGCCGCGGTGGCCCTGGTCTTCGACGGCGACGGCGGCGGCGGGGGCGGCGGGGCCGCCACGGCCGCCGACACGGTGACGCTCGAGCTCACCGAGTTCGCCCTCGAGCCCTCCTCGCTGACCGTGCCCGCCGGCGCCAGCATCGAGGTCGTCAACAACGGGTCGGTGGCCCACAACGTCAGCATCGAGGGCACCGACATCATGACGAGCGACCTCGCCGCCGGGGAGAGCGAGACCCTCGACATCTCGTCCCTCGAGCCGGGGACCTACGAGATCCTCTGCACGATCCCCGGGCACGCGGACGCCGGCATGACCGGGACGCTGACGGTGACCGAGGGCGGGACCGGCGGCTCGGCGCTGGCCGCCGCGGCCGGCGACGGCTCCTCGGAGGGCGGCGACCACGCCCTGCACGGCGGGATGACCCAGGAGCAGATGGACGAGATGAGCCGGCTCATGAACGAGTCGATGCTCGAGTTCCCCGCCGAGACCGAGGGCAAGGGCAACCAGGTCCTCGAGCCGGAGGTCAAGCCGGACGGCACCAAGGTGTTCGAGCTGACCGCCGAGATCGTCGACTGGGAGGTCGAGCCCGGCAAGACCGTCGAGGCCTGGACCTTCAACGGCATGGTGCCCGGCCCCCAGCTGCACGTGGACGTCGGCGACACGGTCGAGATCGTGCTGCACAACGAGCTGCCGATGCCCACCGACCTGCACCTCCACGGCATCAACGTGGACAACGAGATGGACGGCGTCGCGCCCTACACGCAGGACCTGATCGAGCCGGGCGACTCGTTCACCTACCGGTTCGTCGCCGACGAGGTGGCGGTGGCCATGTACCACCCGCACCACCACGCCCAGATGAAGATGCCGAACGGCATGATGGGCACGATCTACGTGGGCCGGGTGCCGATCCCCGCCGGGCAGACCATCGGGGAGGAGGTCATCCCCGAGGACATCGAGATCTCCCAGGAGATCCCGATGGTGCTCAACGACAGCGGGACGATCGGCTACTCGCTGAACGGCAAGAGCTTCCCCGCCACCGAGCCGATCACCGCCCGCCAGGGCGAGTGGGTCCTGCTGCACTACTTCAACCAGGGCAGCCAGATCCACCCCATGCACCTGCACCAGTTCGACCAGATCGTCCTGGCCAAGGACGGGTTCCCGCTCGACCACCCCTACGTGGCCGACACACTGAACATCGCCCCCGGCGAGCGCTACTCGGTGCTGGTGCAGTTCGACAAGCCCGGCACCTGGGTCTGGCACTGCCACATCCTCAACCACGTCGAGAGCGAGGAGGGGATGTTCGGCATGGTCACCGGCGTCATCGTCGAGTGACCCCCGACCCCGGGCGTGGGTGACCGGTCAGCCGGCGTCGTGCCAGATCCGGCGGCCGGTCACCTCCTCGGGCTCGATGCGCACCCAGTGCGCCTTCGCGCCCAGCGACCAGCCCCGCAGGGGCAGGGCGGCGGCCCGCTCCAGCTCCGGGCCGTCGACCAGCTCCCGGGCCCGGCCCTTGACGAGGACGCTCCAGCCGGACTCGTCGTCGGCGTCGATGTGGTCGATCTCGAAGCACACGGCGGGGGATCGGGTCAGGCCGGCGAGCACCCGGCCCGGGTCGACCCGGATGACGATGGCCCGCCCGTCGAGGGCGTAGTTCACCGGGTAGAGCTCGGGCGCGCTGTCGTAGATGATCCCGATGCGGCCCACCGGGGTGCTGGCGAGGCGCCGCCAGCACTCGTCCTCGCTCAGGTGCTCGACCCAGGTCTGCCGCCCGTCCTCGTCCATGGCGCCATCGTGA
This sequence comes from Thermoanaerobacterales bacterium, assembly GCA_017577565.1. Taxonomy (GTDB): domain Bacteria; phylum Actinomycetota; class Acidimicrobiia; order Acidimicrobiales; family VFJN01; genus ZC4RG19. The sequence continues at coordinate 33,175 of PKRH01000014.1, forward strand.
CCCCGGCGGCGGTGCGGCGCCAGCCAGCGGGAGCCCGCCCCGTCCACGCCCGGTGCACGTATCGTCGCTGGCGATGACGTCCACGGCGTCCACGACGTCCACCCCCTGGGCCGAGGAGGCCGACGGCGTCGCGGCCCGCCTCGGCGTGGACCCCGGGCGGGGGCTGGCGCCCGCCGAGGCGGCCGCCCGGCTGGCCCGCCACGGGCCCAACCAGCTCGAGGCCGCCCCGCCGGTGCCGGCCTGGCGCAAGCTCCTGGCCCAGTTCCAGGACCCCCTCGTCTACCTGCTGCTGGCGGCGGCCGCGGTGTCCCTGGCCGCCTGGGTGATCGAGGGGGCCGACGGCGTCCCCTTCGAGGTCGTCGTCATCCTCGGCATCCTCGTGGCCAACGCGCTGCTGGGCTACGCGCAGGAGGCGCGGGCCGAGCAGGCCGTCGCCGCGCTGTCCCGGATGGCCGCGCCCCGGGCCACCGTGCTGCGGGACGGCGAGGCCACCGAGGTGCCGGCCACCGAGGTCGTGCCCGGCGACGTGCTCCTGCTGGCGGAGGGGGACGCCGTGGCCGCCGACGGCCGGCTGGTGGAGGCCGCCGCCCTCAAGGTGGCCGAGGCGTCGCTGACCGGCGAGAGCGAGCCCGTGCTGAAGGACGTGGCCCCGCTCCCGCCCGACACGCCGCTCGGCGACCGGCTCGGCATGGTGTTCAGCGGCACCGCGGTGGCCAGCGGGCGCGGGCGGGCCGTGGTCACGGCCACCGGCATGGACACCGAGATGGGGCGGATCGCCCGCCTGCTCGGCCGCACCGAGGAGGAGCGCACGCCGCTGCAGCGCGAGGTCGCCCACATCGGGCGCCTGCTCGGCGGGCTGGTCGTCGCCATCGCCGTCGTGGTCGTCGCCGCCATCCTGCTGACCTCCGACGTCGAGGAGGCCTCCGACGTCGTCGACGTCCTGCTCGTCGGCGTGTCGCTGGCCGTGGCGGCCGTTCCCGAGGGGCTGCCGGCGATCCTGTCGGTCGTCCTCGCCCTGGGCGTGCAGCGCATGGCCCGGCGGCGCGCCATCGTCAAGCGGCTCTCGTCGGTCGAGACGTTGGGCTCGGCGTCGGTCGTCTGCACCGACAAGACCGGCACGCTCACCCGCAACGAGATGACGATCACCACCGTCGTCACCGGGTCGGGCGAGGTCGAGCTGACCGGCAGCGGCTACTCGCCCGAGGGCGAGGTGCTGGTCGACGGACGGCCGCTCGACGCCGAGGGCGCCGACGCCGCGCTCGCCGAGGAGGTGGCGTTCGTGCTCGGCGGGGGCAGCCTCGCCAGCGACGCCGTCCTGCGCGAGGAGGACGGCGTCTGGACGGTCCAGGGCGACCCGACCGAGGGCGCCTTCCTGGTGGCCGAGGCGAAGCTCGGGATCACCGAGACCCGCCGGGCCCGGTTCCGGCGGGTGGCCGAGGTGCCGTTCAGCTCCGAGCGGCGGATGATGACCACGCTGCAGGCCGACCACGAGCGGGGCGGCCGCATCGACGTCGTCACCAAGGGGGCGCCCGACGCGCTGCTGGCCCGCTGCTCGCACGAGCGGGTGGCGGGGGAGGTCCGCCCGCTGACCGACGAGCGGCGGGCCGCCATCGCCGCCGCCGTCGACCGGCTGGCCGACCGGGCGCTGCGCACGCTGGCCGTGGCCTACCGGGCGCTGCCGGACCGCGACCTGCCCGAGCCCGCCGGCGACGGCGAGGAGGGCTACGAGCGCTACGAGCAGGACCTCGTCTTCCTGGGTGTCGTCGGCATCATCGACCCGCCCCGCCCCGAGGCCCGCGAGGCGATCGCCCAGGCGCACCGGGCGGGCGTCCGGGTCATGATGATCACCGGCGACCACCCCCGCACCGCGGCCCGCATCGCCGCCGACCTGGGCATCGCCGAGGAGGGCGAGCCGGTGCTGCTCGGCGCCGAGCTGGAGCGGCTCGGCGAGGACGAGCTGCGGGAGCGGGTGCGGGCGACCTCCGTCTACGCCCGGGTCGCGCCCGAGCACAAGCTGCGCATCGTCGACGCGCTGCAGGACGACGACAACATCGTGGCCATGACCGGCGACGGGGTGAACGACTCGCCGGCGCTGCGGTCGGCCGACATCGGCGTCGCCATGGGCATCACCGGCACGGAGGTGAGCAAGGAGGCGGCCGACATGATCCTGGCCGACGACAACTTCGCCACCATCGTGTCGGCCGTGCGCGAGGGCCGGGCCATCTTCGCCAACATCCGCTCGTTCCTGCGCTACCTGCTCTCGTCGAACGCCGGCGAGGTGCTGACGATGTTCCTCGGGGTCGTGGCCTCGGGCGTCATCGGCATCCACTACGGCGAGGGCATCCACGTGCCGCTGCTGGCCACGCAGATCCTCTGGATCAACCTGCTCACCGACACCGGGCCCGCCCTGGCCATCGGCGTCGACCCGCCGCCGGACGACGTCATGCGGCGCCCGCCCCGGCGGCCGACCGACCGGGTCGTCGACGGCGAGATGCAGCTGGCGATCCTGGTCGGCGGGATCACGATGGCGGTGACCTCGCTGCTCGCCTTCGACATCTACCTGCCCGACGGACTGGTCGAGGGTCACGCCGGCGTCGGCGAGGCCCGCACCGCGGCGTTCACCACGCTGGTCCTGGCCCAGCTGTGGAACTGCCTCAACGCCCGCAGCGACCGGGCCAGCGCCGTCGACCACCTCTTCACCAACCCGCTGCTGTGGGGTGCGATCGCCGTGTCGCTGCTCCTGCAGGTCGCGGTGGTGCACGTGCCGCTGCTCAACGAGGCGTTCGACACCGAGCCGCTGTCGCTCGGACAGTGGCTGGTGTGCGCGGGGCTGAGCAGCGCCGTGCTGGTGGTGGGCGAGCTGCTCAAGGCGGGCCTGCGGCGCTGGGGCCGGCCCCGCCGGGCCTGAGGCCGGGCTCAGGTGCCGAGGTCGTAGCGGTTCTCGCGCCGGGCGGCGAGGCGGGCGGCGTAGGCGGCCGCCTCGGTGCGGCGCTTCATGCCCATCTTCGAGAGGAGGTTGGACACGTAGTTCTTGACCGTCTTCTCCGCCAGGTAGAGGCGCTCGCCGATCTGGCGGTTGGTCAGGCCCTCGGCGATGAGCTCGAGGATCTTGCGCTCCTGCTCGGTGAGCCCGGCCAGCTCGTCCTCCTGGCGGTGGCGGATGCGGTCGAGCACCCGGGTGGTCACCGCCGGGTCGAGCAGCGACTCGCCCCGGCCGACCCGGCGGACGGCGTCGACCAGGTCGGTGCCCTTCACCTGCTTGAGCAGGTAGCCGGCGGCGCCGGCCATGATCGCCGCGTAGACGGCGTCGTCGTCGGCGAACGACGTGAGCATCACGCAGGCGATCTCGGGGTGCCTCGAACGGATGTCCCGGCACACCTCGACGCCGTCGCCGTCGGGCAGCCGCACGTCGAGCACCGCGACGTCGGGGCGCGTGGCGGGGATGCGGGCCAGCGCTTCCTCGGCGGTGCTCGCCTCGCCGACGACCTCCAGGTCGTCCTCGGCCTCGAGGAGCTCGCGGACCCCCCGGCGGACGACCTCGTGGTCGTCGAGCAGGAACACTCGTGTCATGGTGCCAGTATGGCCGCGTCGAGCGCGTCCAGCGCACGGGCGACGGTCACGCTGACGTCCTCCGCGGTCGAGATGGGGACGGCCTCCGGCCACGGGTCGGCCCGGGCGGCCATGGCGGCGGCGATCTCGGGCGTCGCGTCCGACGGGTCGCCGCCCCGCTCGGCCCGGGCCCGGATGCGCTCGGCCGCCACCGCCGGGTCGACCTCGCACCGGAGCTCGACGACCTCGGCGTGGGTGCGGTGGGCCACGGCCCGGGCGAGGTCGCGCTGCGCCCGGTCGCTCCAGGAGGCGTCGAGCACGACGATCTCGCCCATGCCGAGGGCGACCTCGGCCCGGGCCAGCAGCTCGCGGTAGGTCTCGGCCGTGGCGGCCGCCGAGTAGATGCCCTGGCCGTAGCCCGCGGGGGCCGGGGCGTCCGCCGGCAGGCCGGCGAGCTCCTTGCGCACCTCGTCGGAGCGCAGGACGGTCGCCTCCAGGGCGTCGCCCAGGGCCCGGGCCACCGTCGACTTGCCGGTGCCGGGCAGGCCGCCGACGAGCACGAGCCGCACCCGGCC
>PKRH01000148.1 GCA_017577565.1 Thermoanaerobacterales bacterium
GGGGGGGGGCGAGGGGGGGGGGGGGGGGGGCGGGGGGGGGGGGGGCGGGGGCGGGGGGGGGGGGGGGGGGGGGGGGGGGGGGGGCGGGGGGGGGGGGGGGGGGGGGGGGCCCGGGCGGGGCCCGGGGGGGGGGGCGGGGGGGGCCGCGCCCCCCCGCGGGGCCGCGGCCCCCGCCGCCCCCGGCGGGTCGGGCGCCGCCGGGGCGGCCGGTTCCGGCCCGGGCGGGGGGGGCGGGGGGGCGCCCGCCACGTGTGGTGGTCGGCGGCCGCCGTGGCACCCTGTGCGGGTGGTCGCACGAACGCTGGTGCTCGCCTCGCGGTCGCCGGCCCGGCGGGCCCTGCTCCAGGCCGCCGGGTTCGCGCCCCGCGTCGTCGTGAGCGGGGTCGACGAGGACGGCGTGGCCGGCCTCGACGCCGCCACCGCGACGTGCGTGCTGGCCGAGCGCAAGGCGACCGCCGTCGCCGACCGCCTCGCCGCCGGCGGGGCACCCGCGGACGGGCCGCCCCCGGTCGTCGTGGCCTGCGACTCGGTGCTCGACGTCGACGGCGAGCTGCGGGGCCGGCCGGCGGGCCCCGAGGAGGCCGCCCGCTGGTGGCGGGGCTACCGGGGCCGCACGGGGACGCTCGTGACCGGCCACGCGGTGATCGACGTCCCCACCGCCCGGCGGGCCGTCGCCGCCAGCGCCACCGTCGTGCGCTTCGGCGACCCGACCGACGAGGAGATCGAGGCCTACGTGGCCACCGGCGAGCCGCTGGACGTGGCCGGCGGCTTCACGCTCGACGGCTACGCGGCGCCGTTCGTCGACGGCGTCGACGGCGACCACGGCACGGTGCTCGGCCTGTCGCTGCCGCTGCTGCGCCGGCTGCTCGCCGAGGTGGGCATCGACGTCACGACGCTGTGGGCTCCCCGATGACGACGACGCCGTCCCCGACGACGCCGGCCGCGGCCCCGCTGCGGATCGGGCCCCTGACGGTCTGGCCGCCGGTCGTGCTGGCACCGATGGCCGGCATCACCAACGCGCCCTTCCGCCGCCTGTGCCGCGAGTTCGGCGCCGCGGCGGTCGCCGAGGCCCCGCCGCCGGGCGGGGTCGGGGGCGCCGCCGGCCGCGGCCCCGGCGGGGACCGCCCGGAGCTGGTCGCGGGCGGGCTCTTCGTCAGCGAGATGACGACCGCCCGGGGCCTGGTCGAGCGCAACGAGAAGACGCTGCGCATGGCCCGCTTCGCCGACGACGAGCCGGTGCGGTCGATCCAGCTCTACGGCACCGAGCCGTGGGCCATCGGCGAGGCCGTCCGCTACCTCGTCGCCGAGGCCGGCGCCGACCACGTCGACCTCAACTTCGGCTGCCCGGTCGCCAAGGTGACCCGCAAGGGCGGCGGCGCCGCCCTGCCCGTCCGCCGGGCGCTGTTCCGGGACATCGTGGCCGCCGCCGTGCGGGCCGCCGGGGAGGTGCCGGTGACGGTCAAGATGCGCATCGGCGTCGACGAGCGCCTACGCACGTTCCTCGACGCCGGCCGCATCGCCCGGGACGAGGGCGCGGCGGCGATCGCCCTCCACGCCCGCACCGCCCGCCAGCACTACTCGGGCCGGGCCGACTGGTCGGCGATCGCCGAGCTGCGGGCGGCGGTCATCGACGTCCCGGTGCTGGGCAACGGCGACGTGTGGCACGCGACCGACGCCCTGCGGATGATGGCGGAGACGGGGTGCGACGGCGTGGTCGTGGGCCGGGGCTGCCTCGGCCGCCCCTGGCTGTTCCGCGACCTGGCGCTGGCCTTCGCCGGCCGCCCGGTGCCCCCCGCCCCCACCCTCGCCGAGGTCGTCGCCGTGCTGCGCCGCCACGCCCACCTGCTGGCCGACTGGCTGACCGAGCCGGTCGCCGTGCGGGACGTCCGCAAGCACGTCGGGTGGTACCTGCAGGGCTACCCCGTCGGCGGCGAGGTCCGGCGCCGCCTGACCGCCACGACCACCATCGCCGAGCTCGACCGCGAGCTCGAGCGGCTCGCCGCCGCCCACCCCGACCTGACCGTCGTGCCGGGCGCCGACACGACGCCCCGGGGCAAGACCTCGGGGCCCATCGACGTGGCGCTGCCGGAGGGGTGGCTGGACGGGGCCGACGATCCCACGCCGGTCGTCCCCGACGAGCTGCACGCCCCGAGCGGCGGCTGACCGCGGGCCGGGTGCTCCCCGGCGCGGCGGCGACACGCCGGGGAGCGACGGCCCGGGGGGAGGTCAGGCGGAGGCCAGCGTCCGGGCGTCGACCCCGCTGCCGTGGGTCAGGTTCTCGCCGGACTCGGGGTCGAACAGGTGCATGCGGCTGGGGTCGAGCCAGAGGTCCGCGGGCTCGCCCTCGGCCACCCGGCTCTCGGCGTCGAGCGTCACCACCAGCTGGGTGCGGATCTGCTCGCTGTCCAGCTCGGTCGCCAGCTCCTCCAGCGGGCGGCGGACCTGCTCGGGCGCCTCGAAGGGGATGTAGGCGTACTGCTCGCTCCCCAGCCACTCGATGACGTCGATGCGCTCGCTGAACACCAGGCCGCGCCGCCGGCGGTCCTCGTCGAGCAGGTTGGCGTCCTCGAAGTGCTCGGGCCGGATGCCGGCGATGAGCACCTCGTGGCCCGCCACCCGGTTGGCCATGTCCGGGCTGATCTCCATGCGGCCGACCGGCAGCTCCAGGGTGGTGCCCGAGACGGTGGCCGGCATGAAGTTCATCGGCGGCGAGCCGATGAACCCGGCGACGAACAGGTTGACCGGCTGCTCGTAGAGCTCGCGGGGCGGGGCGACCTGCTGCAGGACCCCCTTGCGCAGCACCGCCACCCGGTCGCCGAGGGTCATGGCCTCGATCTGGTCGTGGGTGACGTAGACGGTCGTGATCCCGAGCTGGCTCTGGATGCGCGAGATCTCGGTGCGCATCTGGCCCCGCAGCTTGGCGTCGAGGTTCGACAGCGGCTCGTCGAACAGGTAGGCGTCGGCGTCCCGCACCAGGGCCCGCCCCATCGCCACCCGCTGGCGCTGGCCGCCGGAGAGCTGCGACGGCTTGCGGTCGAGCAGCTCCTCCAGCTCGAGCATCTGCGCCGAGCGGCGCACCCGCTCCTCGACCTCCTCGTCGGGCGCCTTGTGCAGCCGCAGCGGGAAGGCGATGTTCTCGTACACCGACAGGTGCGGGTAGAGGGCGTAGTTCTGGAAGACCATGGCCAGGTTGCGGTCGCGGGGCGCCAGGTCGTTGACCCGGCGGTCGCCGATGTAGAGGTCGCCCTCGGTGATGTCCTCGAGGCCGGCGATCATGCGCAGGATCGTCGACTTCCCGCAGCCCGACGGGCCGACGAGGATGACGAACTCGCCGTCGGCGATGTCGAGGTCGACGCTGTCCACCGCCGGGGCGTCGGCCCCCGGGAAGCGCTTGGTGATCCTCTCGAGACGGATGCTGGCCATGGACGGCGCTCCTCTCCGGCCGGGTGGCCTAGCCCTTGACGGCGCCGGACGTGAGGCCGGCGACGATCCGGCGCTGGAAGATCAGCACCAGGACGATGACGGGGATGGTGACGATCACCGCCGCGGCCGAGATGGCGGCGGTCGGCTGCTCGAAGAACGACTCGCCGGTGAAGAAGGCGAGCGCCGCCGGCACGGGCCGGGCCCGGTCGGTGGCGGTCAGCGAGATGCCGAAGACGAAGTCGTTCCAGGCGAAGAAGAACACGAGGATCGACGCCGTGGCCACGCCCGGCGCGGCGAGGGGGACGATGACCTTGCGGAAGGCCTGCCACGGCGTCGCCCCGTCGACCTGGGCCGCCTGCTCCATCTCCCACGGGATCTCCCGGAAGAACGCGGAGAGGGTCCAGATGGCGAGCGGCAGCGTGAACGACATGTAGGGGATGATCAGGCCCAGCCAGGTGTCGTAGATGCCGAGCGAGCGCCACATGTCGAACAGCGGGCCGACCAGCGCCACCGTGGGGAACATGGCGATGGCCAGGGCGGTCGACAGCACCCACCGCTTGCCCTTGAACTCCAGCCGGGCGATCGCGTAGGCGGCGAGGGTGGCCAGCACCACCGAGGCGACGGTGGCGATGAGCGAGATCCCGACCGAGTTGCGCAGCGCGCTCGTGAACAGCGACGTGTCGAAGACGGTCCGGTAGTTGTCGAGCGACCACTCGCTCGGGAAGAACTTCCGGTTGTTGATGTCGTCGCCCTCCTTGAACGAGAGCGAGACGATCCACAGCACCGGCAGGATCGTGTAGGCGACGATGGCCAGCCCGCCGAGGGCCCACAGGACGGTGGTGCGGCGCGACCTCACGGCGACCTCCTCACTCCCCCCGCACCCGGGACAGGTCGGTCCGGAACCCCTTCAGGTAGATGAAGGCGATCAGGACGACGGACAGGAACAGCAGGACCGACAGGGCCGAGCCGAGGCCGAGGGCGGTGCGGGTGATCGTCTGGCGGTAGGTGAGGAACGAGACGCTCTCGGTCTTCTCGGCGCCGCCCGTCATGATGAAGATCGTGTCGAAGATCCGGTAGGCGTCGAGCGTCCGGAAGAGCAGCGCCACCATGATCGCCGCCTTCATGTTCGGCACGGTGACCCGGGTGAAGCGCTGCCAGTTGGTCGCCCCGTCGACCTTGGCCGCCTCCTGCAGGTCCTCGGGCACCTGGGCCAGGCCGGCCAGCAGGAGCAGCGAGATGAACGGCGTGGTCTTCCAGACCTCGGCCATGATGATGACGAAGAGCGCCGACCACCGGCCGGCGAACCACGACCGGTCGAGGCCGAACCACTCGTTGACGAAGCCGGAGTCGAGCGCGAAGGCGTACTGCCAGGCGTAGGCGGCGACGACCGTGATGATCCCGTAGGGGATGAGGATCGAGGTCCGCACCAGCCCCCGCCCGACGACGATCCGGTGCATCACCATGGCGAAGGCGAAGCCGATGACCAGCTCGATGGCCACCGTGACGACCGTGATGACCACCGTCGTGAACACGGTCTGCCACCACAGCCCGTCGGTGAGCACGACGCCGTAGTTGCGCAGGCCCACGAACTCCCGGCCCTCGGGGTCGGTCAGCCGGTAGCTGTAGAGCGACAACCACACCGCCCGGCCGAGCGGGTAGGCGGTGACGAGCAGCATGACGGCCACGGCCGGCGCCACCAGCATCCAGCCGAGGCGCTGCTCGCCGCGGGCCCGGTCGCTGAGCCGGGCGCGCCCGACCCGGCGGTCGGCGACGGCGGTCCCTGCGGTCGTGGTGGCGGCCATGGGTCACCTCACAGGAGCTCCCGGTCCTGCAGGACGTCGACGATGAGCCGGTCGGCGTCGGCCGGGGTCGACTCCGGGTCGACGCTGCGCGGCGGGTGGAACTCGCGGACGGTCGCGGCGCTGATGTCGGGGTAGTACGAGCTGCGGGGCCGGGGCACGGCGGTGTCGATCGAGTCGCGGATCAGGTCGGCCATGGGGAAGGCCTCGCGGACCTCGGGGTCGTCGTAGACGGCCGCCCGGGCGCCGGGGTTGCCCTCGGCCAGCATGTACTCCACCTGGCTCTCGAGGTCGGTGATGCAGGCGACGGCGTCCACGGCCAGGTCCGGGTGGTCGGAGAAGGCGCCGATGCCGAGGTCGATCCCACCGAGCGGCGGGGCGCTCTCGCGGTCGGGGTCGACACGGGGCACCCGGGCCCAGGCGATGTCGTCGAAGACCGCCTGGTCGAGCGAACCCTCGTCCACGGCCGACTGCGCGGCCTGGTAGACGTAGGGCCAGTTGACCATGAAGCCGCCGCGGTCGGACTGGAACCCGGCTCGGGCGTTCTCCTCGATGGCGGTGGACAGCTCGGGGTTGGCGGCCTCGCGGGCCACCCGGCGGATGATCTCCGCCGCCCGCCGCCCGGCGGGCGAGTCGAGGTTCGGCTGCGCGTCGCGGCCGGCGTCGGCGTCCTCGAGGACCTCGCCGCCGGCCGAGGCCACGAGCGTGGTGATCCACACCATGTAGCCCTCGTAGCGGGCGCCGGTGACCTCGACCGTCGTGCCGGTGGCCACCGCGGCGTCGATGACGTCGTCCCAGGTCACGTCCTCGGCGGCCGGGTCGATGCCGGCCTCCTCGGCGACCGACCGCCGGTACCAGAGCAGCTGGGTGTTGGCCCAGAAGGGCGCGGCGACGACCTCGCCCTCCCACTCGGTGGTCTCCAGCGGGCCGTCGAGGACGTCCTCGACCAGGGGACGGGCCTCCTCGTCGGTGAACGGCCGCAGGAAGCCCGCCTCGGCGAACTCGGGCACGAACACGACGTCGAGGCTCATGATGTCGATCGAGCTGTCGTTGGCCGCGAGCCGGCGCACCAGCTGCTCGCGCTGGCTGTCGGCGTCGGCCGGCAGCTGCGAGACCTCGATGCGGTAGCGGCCGTCCGCCTCCTCGGTGCACTTCTCCGCCAGGGCGGCCTGGCCGCCGTTGTCGGGGTTCGTGTACCAGGTCAGCGTGGGTGTGCTGCCCTCGGCCCCGCCGCAGGCCACGAGACCGGCCCCGAGCGCCAGGGCGAGCGCGGCGGGGAGCAGCCGCGGGCGGTCCGGCCTCCGCCGCCCGCCCGGTCTGGCAGCCTCTCGCACGGCGCCCCCTCCTCGTGCACGCACCTGCGGCCGTGTCCCTACCCGCTCCGCCGCTGGTTGATCCGTGCCGGCGCGGGCACGCGCGGCGCGCCGGACGGACGGCGGCCGGCGACGCTCAGCCGGCCGGCAGGCGCAGCTCGGCGACGACGGCCCGGTGGTCGCTGCCCGGCAGGCCGTGCACGGAGACGCCCGCCACCGCCGTGGCCCGGTCGACGAGCACGTGGTCGATCGCGAGCCCCGGGCCGAGGCCCCGTGACCAGGTCGGCACCCAACCCCGGCCGCGGGCCGCGGCCGCGTCCACGTAGCCGTCCGCCAGCAGGTCCCGCATGGTCGGCTGGTCGACGGTGGCGTTGAAGTCGCCGACGAGCAGGTGCACCCGCCCGTCGTCCGCCGGCCGGGGCAGGGTCTGCAGCGTGCGCCGCCACGACCCCAGGTCGCGGCCCACCGGCGGGACCGGGTGCACGACGGTCACCTGCACGGGCGGCGCGCCGGGCACGTCGACGAGGCCGGTGGGGTGGGCGGAGCGCCCCTCCACCTCCACGTCGACGGCCTCGACGGGGTGGCGGCTGTAGAGCCCGGTGCCGTCCGGGCCGGGCCGGGCGTCGATGACCATGTGCGGCAGCAGGTCGGCGACGCCCGCGTCGAGCAGCGCCCGGTGGAACTCGGGCGTCAGCTCC
>PKRH01000149.1 GCA_017577565.1 Thermoanaerobacterales bacterium
GGGGTCGACCGCGACCTCGACGGCCGGCGGGAGGGGGTCGCCGACCTCGTCCTGCACCTCGGCGGCGTGGGCCAGCAGCGCGGCCGTCAGCGCGTTCTCGGCCGCGCCCGCCCCGCCGTCGGCCTCGTCCGGCCGCATCGCCACCATGAGCCGCCGCAGCTCCTCGGCCCGGGCCTCGAGGTCGTCCTGGACCCGGGCGATGGCCGAGCGCACGATCTCGGCCGTCGGGGCGGGCAACGAGCGCCACACCGCCTGGGCGACGCTGCCCAGCGTCGACAGCGACCCCACCGCCTGGCTGTGCAGCTCGCTGACCGTGCGCCGGCGGTCGTCGTCGAGCGCCCGCACCAGGCCGGCCAGCAGGCGGCCCCGCTCGTCGGCCATGCGGGCCACCTCGCCCGACAGGCGGCGGGCCTCGCTCGTCAGCCCGGCCTGGCGCAGCGCCCCCAGGCCGACGACGGCCACGGCGACGACCACCAGCCAGGTGACGGCGAGGGTGTCGTCCCGGCGGGCGACGAGGACGTGGGCCGCCAGGGCCGCCAGCACGACCGTGCTCAGCGCCGGGAGCGGGTGGGCGGTGCGCAGCTGCTCGTGGACCGGCAGCCGGCCGAGCCCGCCCGCGCTCGACCGGTGGGACCACAGCGGCAGGGCGGCGACCAGGGCCGTCGTCACCGCGTGGCAGCCGACCAGGAGCGGCAGAGGGGGCTCGACGTCGGCGCCGGTGCGGGCGAGCTGGAGCGCGACCGACACGGTGAACGCGGCGCTCAGGACCAGCCCCAGCGCCTGGGTCACCCGCTCGGGCCGCGGCGCTCGGGCCACGTTGAGGGCGCCGCTGTAGAGGCCCGCGGGCACGAGCACGAGGAGCGCCGCGAAGGGCGCCACGAGGCCCGGCTCCTGGGCCCGTCGCAGGAGCGGCACGGCGACGAGCAGGGCGATCGGGGTGCCGAGGACCAGGACGGCCGTGGCGGTGTCGACGGCGTCGACGGCCGGGCCGCGCCGTCCCGCCTGGCTGCGGACCATCGTGTGGACCGCCGCGCCCCAGACCGGCGCGGCGACCAGCAGGAGCACGAGGGTCAGCCGCAGCAGCGCCGGCGACCGGAGCGCGGCGGCCGCCAGCGAGACCACGGTCGCCAGCGCCGCGACGGCATCGGCCGCGGCCCACCGGCGCCAGAACGTGCGCAGCGCCGGCGTCGTGCTCCGGCGGGCGGCGACCGTCGCGAGCGCCAGCGTGGCGGCCGTGAACGGTGCGCCGGCCAGGGCGTGGGCCAGCACGTCGCCGTAGCGGTCGTCGGGTGCGAGGGCCGACAGCGCGGTGCCGGCGGCGGCGACGGCGACGATGGCCGCCGACCCGGCGACCCGGGCCCGCGCCGAGAAGACGAAGACGAAGGGGTGCCCGGCGGCGACCGCCCGACGCCGCGGCGTTGTGGCCTGGTCGCAGGTGCGCATGGGACACCGTCCCCCCGGCGGTGACGTGCGGCCTGCCCGCCGACCGAGGTCGTCGCCGGCGGTGAGCGGGTGATCAGATGACGGCGCGCTCCAGCGCGGCCTTGGCGCGGCGCAGCGCGGTGCGCCGCTTCCACATCTTCAGCTTCCAGTGGCGGCGCCGGCGGGCGGACGGCCGGGCCTTGGCGGGGTCGCGGTGCCGCTCGCCGCGGAACCCGATGCCCGGCTCGACCACGTCGTCGGGCTCGGCGCCACCGAGGATCTGACCGGTCACGTCGGCCAGGAGGGTGTTCACGCGATGGCGCTCGGAACGGACCTGGACCCGGCGGGTCAGGGGGTCGGGGACCACCTCACCCGTGCGGTGACGGTTGCTCATCGCTGTCCTCTCTCCAGGTGGACAACTGATCCGTGGGGCTGACGGTAGCCCTCCTCGGCGGTCCTGTCTCGGGGTCGGCGCGATGGCCCGTTGACCTGGGGCGACCCACCGCCGCGCGGCCGTCGGACCGCACTCGGTGGTCCGGGTGGCGCTCTCGCGCCTAGATTGCAGTGCCGACCGCGATGGTCGTGACGGCCGACGGTCACGCACGGTGCCGGGACCGGGCCGGACGTCGCCGACGGGAGGGGCTGCGGGATGACGGCAACGGACACGACCACGGGTGACCGGCCTGTGGCCGCCGGTGACGACCCCGCCGGCGGGCGCGCCGGTGCGGGTGCCGCCGGACGCCTCGCCCGCCGGCTCGACGACGACCGCCTCGTCGGCCGCCTGGCCCTCGCCGTGACCCTGCTGCCGTTCGTCGTGGCGGCCGTCGTCCTGCTGGTCGTCGTCGGCGGCGACTACCACCCGGCGTCGGACCACGCCCTCACCGAGCTGCAGGTCCGCAGCGTCGGGCAGGACGACGTGCTCGTCGGGCTCTACTCCCGCGACACCTGGAACCACCCCGGCCCCGCGCTCTTCTGGCTGCTCGCCCCCTTCTACCGGCTGACCGGCGGCATGTCGGTCGGCGTGAACGTGGGCGCGCTGGCCATCAACGGCGCGTCCGTGGCCGGCATGGCCGTCGTCGCCCGCCGGCGGGGCGGCACCGGGCTGCTCCTCGTGGCGCTGCTCGCCGCCGCGCTGGTGATGCGGACGCTGGGCGCCGAGTTCCTGCACGACCCCTGGAACTGCTACGTGACCGTGCTGCCCTACGGGCTGCTCCTGCTGCTCGCCTGGACGGCGTGGCGCGGCGACCTCTGGGCGCTGCCGGCGGCGGCGGCGGTGACGGCCTACCTGGCGCACACGCACGTCGGCTTCGCCCCGCTGGCCGCCCCGCTGCTGGCCTGGGCGGGCCTCGGCGCCCTCGTGTCGGTGGTCCGGCGGGGCGAGCGGTCGCCCGGCGGCGCCGGCTTCCGGCCCCTCGCCGGCGCGGTGCTCGCCTCGCTGGGGGTGCTGGCCCTCGCCGCCGTCCCGCTCGTGCTCGACTGGCGGCGGCCCGGCGCCAGCAACCTGCGCGAGATCGTGGACTACTTCCGCCACCCGGACGAGCCCACGGCGGGCCTGGCCGACGGCGTGCGGGTGATGCTCGGCCAGTGGAGCGGGGTGCCCGAGTGGCTGACCGTCAAGCGGCCGATGACGTGGCTGGGCGAGTCCCCCCACCTCAGCGGCGTCCCGATCCCCTGGGTGCTGCTCGTCTTCGCCGTCGCGACCGCCCTGCTCCGGCGCCGCCGCGTCGCCGGGGCCGTGGCCCTGTCCGCCACCGTCGGACTGGCGCTCGTGGTGGGCGCGGTGGCGGTGGGGCGCACCATCGGCCCGGCCTTCGACTACCGCCTGCGGTGGACGTTCATGCCGGCCATGGTCGGGGCGGTCGTCATCGGGTGGGCGGGGTGGCGGCTCGCCGCCGACCGCTGGCCGGGGACGGGCGAGCGGGCGCTCCGGGGCGTCGCCCTGGCCGCGCTGGTCGTCCTGGGCGGGGTGAACGTCGTGACCGCCGCCACCGCCGGCACGCCGCAGGACCTGGACTCCGAGGCGGTGGCGTCGATCACCGACCAGGTGCTCGAGGGCCTGCCCGACGAGCCCGAGGGGACGGTGGAGGTGCGGGACGCCCTGCACGCCGGCGCCTGGTACGCCCGTGGCCTGGTCCTGCAGCTCGAGCGCCGGGGCGTCGACGTCGGCGTGCCGGCGTCCGTGGCCGACGAGTACGGCCGCCACCGCGTCGCCGACCCCGCCGAGGTCGGTGACGTGCTGGTCGTGGTCCGCGACCAGTGGGTCGACGCCGTCGCCGAGCGGCCCGGGATGCGCAAGGTCGCCGAGTGGTGGGCCGTCCCACCCGACGAGGCCGCCCCGCTCCTCGCCGAGCTCGACCGGCTGGACGCCGAGCTCGAGGCCGGGCGGCTCACCCTCCTCGAGCACGCCCGCGAGCACCGCCGGATCTTCCGGCAGCTGACCGACGGCGGCCGCGCCCAGGCCTACCGAGTCGTCGTGTTCCGCGACGAGGGCGCCGTCGCCGCGCTCCCCACCGAGCCGGCAGGCTGACGTCCGGCCGCCCCGGGGGGCGGCCGCGCCCCGTGGAGCGCGTGGACGCTGCGTGGCCTGTGGCACAGGTGGCGGCTTGGGCCGTCCGGGGTGGGACGGCGTAGCCTCGGCGACGTGCAGAACGTGGCCACCGCCTCCCGTCCGGCCGCCGACGCCGCCATGCGGCGGCTGCTCCGCATCCCCGAGGGCCAGACCGCCACGACGGGTGCCGCGCAGCGGGCCTTCTCGACCTCGGTCCTGGTGTCGGCGGTGCGGTGCCTGCTCACCTACGTCGTCCTGCCGTTCCTCGCGCCCGCCCTGGGCATCGCCGCCGGCGTGGGCCCGGCGCTGGGCGTCCCCATCGGCCTCGTGGCCATCGCCTCGAACGTCATGACCATCCGGCGCTTCTGGGCGGCGGACCACCGCTGGCGGTGGGGCTACACGGCGATCGCGCTGGGGGTCATCGTCCTGCTGCTCGTGCTGATGGTCTCGGACCTCGCCACACTGATGGGGTGATGGGCAGCCGGGTCCGCAGGATCCTCCTCCTCGCCTGTGGGTTCGTCGCCGTCGGCCTCGGGTCGGTCGGCATCGTCGTGCCGGGCCTGCCGACGACCGGCTTCTTCGTCTTCGCCGCCGCCTGCTTCGCCCGCTCCAGCCCCCGGTTCGAGCGCTGGGTCCTCGACCTGCCCGGCGTGGGCCAGATGGTCCGTGACCACCGCGCCGGGCTGGGCATGCCCCGGCGGGCCAAGGTCCTGGCCATCGGCATGATGCTGACGGCCTGCACGCTCAGCGCGATCACGGTGGGCTCGGCGCCCGTGGCCGCCGCCGTCATGGCCGCCGGCGCCGTCGGCACCTGGTACGTGGGCTGGCGGGTGCCGACGCGCGAGCGCGTCCTCGCCGGCCGGTCGCTCGACGAGGCGCGGGCGGCCGCCCACGGCACCGCCCCCGCACCCGGCACCGGCGGTCGCGTCGCCTGGGTGGTGGGCGACCGCGACGGGCGCTCCGCGGCCCGGCGGCCCGGCACGCCCGGGCGGCCGGGGGGCGGCGCCGGGCCTCAGCCCGTGTAGGCCGCCGCCTGGCTGGCGATCAGGTCGACGATGTCGCCCATGACGACGTTGACGTCGACCAGGTGCATCCCCCACTGCTCGTTGAGGTCGCCGCCGATGTCGTCGGTGCGGGGGTCGTCCGGGTCGCCGTTCACGGTCAGCTCGAGGTACGTGTAGCCGTCCCGCCGGACGCACTCGCCCTCGAGGAGCCCCGGGAAGGTGACCCAGTCGGTCGTGACCTCCGCGTTGCGGGCGGGGTCCGCGAACGGCGGCGTCCCGGTGACGCCGCCGAGGAGCGCGCCCTCGGGCTGCTCGACCGGCAGGTAGGGCTGCAGCTCGGCCCGCCCGCCGCCGAGGGCCGCGGGGTTGACGCAGGCGGCCACGGTGCCGTCGCCGTCCCGCCCGAACAGGGCGCCCTCGGCCGGCGGCTGGGTGGCGCGGTACGAGGCGAAGGACACGACGCAGCCCGTCTGGTCCTCCTCCTCGCACAGCGGCACGTTCTCGAAGTCGCCGCCGACCACCTCGCCCTCGGGCACCTGCACGCTGGAGCCGAGGATGTAGGCGGCCACCAGCCGGTCCCGCAGCAGCGGCTCGTCGTCGATCTCCTCGGCGATGAGCCGGCTCAGCATGCCCGCGCCCTGCGAGTGGCCGATGAGCACGAAGCCCCGGCCGTCGCTCAGGTTGACGACGTACTCCTTGAAGGCGTCGAGCACGTCGCCGTAGGCGACCTCCCGGGTGTCCTCGCGGAACCCGCCGCCGATGGCCGACAGCGTGGCCTGCCGGTAGATCGGGGCGAACACCCGGCAGCTGGCGGTCAGGCGGGCGGCCTGGTTGCGGACGGTCGAGATCTCCTCGGCCTCGCCCGGCTCCCAGTCGCTGTTGGGCCCCTCGTCGTAGCTGGTCGTCGGGTAGACGTAGAAGCAGTCGACGGGCGGGTCCTCCGCCACCTCGTGCTCGACGACCTCGGTCGAGCCGTCGGCCTCGACGACGGTGGCGTCGAGGTCGGTGTCCTCGCACACGTCGTCGGCGATGCCCGGCTTGCACAGCCAGTGGGCGTCGTCGGCGTAGCTCTCGCTCGTGTAGCCCTCCCAGCTCTCGGGCAGCGCCACCTCGGTGGCCGCGCCCTCGGTCCGGGCCCCGTCCTCCTCGGCGGCGTCCGAGTCGCCGTCGTCCGACGAGCAGGCCGCCAGCGCGGCCAGCACGACCGCCACCGCCGCCAGCCAACCGATCCTGTGCGTCCTCACCGATCTCCCCTGACTGCTCGGTGCACGGCCCCGGCTCGGGGACCGTGGCGCCACGGGTCGTGGCGCGGCCGTCGGGGCCGCACCGTAGCAACCGGCCCGCCGCGGTCCCCACCCGGCCGCGGGGACCGGGCGCCGGCGCTCACCACTCGTCCGGCTCGCAGGCCCGGCCGTCGCCGTCGCGGTCGAGGTGGCGGCCGTAGCCCGGGTCGCCGGCCCGCAGGGGCAGCGCCCCGGCCCGCAGGGCCTCCCAGCAGTTCCGGTAGCGCACCGCCTCGGTGGTCGTCGTGGGCGCGGACGTGGGCGGCGCCGGGGGCGGTGGCGGCGGGGGCGGTGGCGGCGGCTCGGCCCGCGGGGGCTCGGTGGGGGGCGGCGCCGTGGTCGTCGTGGTGGTGGTGGTCGTGGTGGTCGTCGTCGTGGTGGTCGTGCTCGTGGTGGTCGTCGTCGGCACGGTGGTGGTCGTGGTCGGCACCGTGGTCGTCGTGGGCACGGTCGCCAGCGAGGGGCGCGGCCGGTCGCGGGCGACCGCCTGCTGGGAGACGCCGTCGCGCTGGAGCGCGAGCGCGACGGCCACGACGACCACGAGCGCGACGCAGGCGGCGCCGATGTCGAGGACCACCCGCGCCCACAGGGGCGCCGATCGGTAGCGGGCGCCGATCTCGCCGGCCAGGCCGCGCACGGCGGCGCCCAGGCCACCGGGACCGTCGGCGTCGGGGCCCCGGCGGCGGGCCGCGCCGGGCAGCGGGCCGGGATCGGGCGCCATGGGCGGCCGGGCGAGGACCGGGGGCACCGGGCCCAGGTCGTCGACGACGTCGTCGACCACGGGCATCTCGGCGGTCACCGGGAGGTCGTCGTCCTCGCCGGGTGGGGACGGCCACGGGGGCGCGGGCGGCCGGGGGGCCGCGGCGTGCGGGTGCCCGGGCGGGGGCGCCGGGACGGCGGTGGGCGCGCTCGGGGCC
>PKRH01000150.1 GCA_017577565.1 Thermoanaerobacterales bacterium
CGGCGACCAGGTGGCCCCCGATGAAGCCCCCGGCGCCGGTGACGACGCATGACGCCATGGTGGAGCCAACCTCCTGCTGTGGTCAGCCCGCCACCTACTGTGGTCGTCGCCACTCTTCCACGTCGAGTTCGCGTTGAAAAGTGTTTGCCATCACGCCGTGATCTCACGTGGCGCGGTCGACCTTCCGAGGTGTGGCCGCGAGGCGTGACCTCGTGGACTCCCGCAGCAGCAGCCACACGAACCGGGGGTTGTTCCGTAGGTACCGGGCCGCGAGGCGCCGCGGCTCGGTCGCCATGCGGAACGCCCACTCGAGCCCGCAGCGCTGCACCCACCGCGGCGCCTGGCGCTTGACCCCCGCGTGGAAGTCGAACGCCGCCCCCACGCCGACGAGCACCGGCGCGCCGACCCGGCCCACGTGGGCAGCCATCCAGCGCTCCTGCTTCGGCGTGCTCAGCCCGACCCAGACGATGTCGGGGTCCGCCTCGGCGATCCGGCGGGAGATCGCGGTGTCCTCCTCGGCGCTCAACGGCCGGAACGGCGGGCTGAGCGCGCCGGCGATGCAGGCACCCGGGAAGCGGGCCGCCAGGTTGGCCCGGAGCCGCTCCATGGTCTCGGGCGTCGAGCCGTAGAGGAAATGCCGCCACCCCGTCGCCTCCGAGCGGGCGAAGGCGGCCAGCATGAGGTCGGGCCCGTACACCCGCTCGACGGGCGTGCCGGGCGGCACCCGCCGGCGGCTGATCCACACGAGCGGCATCCCGTCGGTCGTCACCATGCCGGCGGCCTTGTGGATGCGGCGCAGCTCGTCGTCGTCCTGGCTCTCGATCACGCCGTGGACGCCGGTGACGCACACGTAGGTGGGCTCCCGCCGCTCGATCCACCCCGCGATCCGGTCGACCGCCTCCTCCAGCGTCTGCGCGTCGACGCGCACGCCGAGGACGTCGACGGGCATCGCGCTCACGGCGCGACCTCGGGTCGGGCGCCATCCGTCGCGACCGGCGCAGGCACCGGTGTCGCGGTGGCCCACCACAGGTAGCCGACGAGCGACCAGAGGAGGATCCCGCCCTGCGGTGACTCGAGGTAGACGTCGACCATGCCGGTGACCAGCGCGGCGGTGACGGCGCCGCGGGCTCCCTGCACCAGCCGCGGCGGACCGTCCCGAACGGTCGGCGACGTGAACGACCGCACGACCGACATGACCGGCACCGCCAGGAAGGCGACGGCCACCACCACCCCGGCGCGACCGGCGAGGGAGAAGAAGATGTTGTGCGGGAGCCGGAGGATCGGCTGGTCGCCCGGCACGGCGTCGGGGTCGACGACGTGGTAGCGGACGGCGAGGTTGTCGCCCCAGCCGTGGCCGTGCAGGACCATGTGCTCGCCGGTCACGTCGTCCCAGATGTCCCGCCACCACTCGGACCGCCAGGTCGCGGTGCCGACGTAGTTGCCCTCGATCTCGTCCTGCGGCTGCGTGCCGAGCAACGACGCCACCGCGTCGACCAGTGCGTCGTAGCTCACCTCGCGCCCACGGCGGACCTCGATCGAGACCCCCGACACGTAGAGGAAGAGCACGACCGCCAGAGCGGCGAACGCACCCTTCACGACCCGGGTGGCGCGGGGCCGGACGAGGAGCGTCCCGATCGCGAGCGCCAGCAGCGCACCCCGACTGCGGAACGTCACCAGCACCGCCGCGAGGCCCCAGAGCAGCGGCGCCACCGCACCGCCCACGCCGGCGGTCCGTGCGGTGCCCCGGGAGAAGGTGAAGGGCAGCGTCAGGACGAGCGCCACGGCGATGTCACCGGGCTTCGACGCCAGCACCGAGGTGCCCGACGTCGGCCAGGTCGGCAGTCCGTCGGGATCGGTCAGCAGCAGGGCGGCCAGCACGGAGAGCGCCGCCACCACCCCAGGTGCCGCTCGGGTGACGGCCCTGTCCACCAGTGCGGCGACCGCCACCCGTCCATCACGCTCCTCCTGGCTCCGAAGCAGCGCATAGGCCGCGAACGCGAAGGCGGCGTAGTAGATCGGCGCCAGGCCCCGCAGCGTCTCGACCAACGGAACCGCCGGGTCGAGCCGATCGATCGCGAGCTGGACGGCCGAGAGCGCGGCGACCCCGACAGCGATCGCCGCCGCTGCGTGCCGCGGCAGCGGCGTCGGGCGGACGAGCACGGCGACGACGACCACGACCAGGACGACCTCGCCGACGAACACCGGCGGCACGCCGGCGTACGCGAACCCCTTGCCGAATGCCGCGTACGATGCCACGACGACGAAGAGGAGGACGAGCACCGGCGACGGCCGCATCGCCGAACCCCCGTCCGGACCCGGTGTTCGCACCGTCTCCCCCGGGGCACCCTCGCCGCCCTCCTGCCTCGCCCCGACGTGCGCGATCGGACGCTGCTCATCACGCATTGCAGCAACTCTGCCACGTCACGTGGCACATGCCCTACAGTCAACTCCCATAGCGAACGAACTGTCCGCACATGAGGGTGTCATGCCACTGCGCGTGGCGGTCGTCCACAGCTTCTACAGCTCGCGCCAGCCCAGCGGTGAGAACGCCCAGGTCCACGCCGAGGTCGCGGCGCTGCGGCGCGCCGGCGTCGACGTCCGACTCGTCGCCGCCCGCACCGACGACCTCGAGGGCGAGCCCTTCTACCGGCTGCGATCCGCGACCCGAGTGGCCACCGGCCGGGGCCGCACGCCGCGGGCCGCCCTCGACGCGTTCCGGCCCGACCTGGTGCACGTGCACAACCTGTTCCCCAACTTCGGCCGGCGCTGGGTGGAGGACGTGGACGTCCCGGTCGTCGCCACCCTCCACAACTTCCGTACCGTCTGCGCCAGCGGCGACCTCGTCCGCGACGGGCACCTGTGCACGGACTGCCCCGACGGCCGGCCGTGGTCGGCCGTCCGCCACCGGTGCTACCGGGGGTCGGTGGCCGCCACCCTCCCCCTCGCGCTCGCCCTGGGGCGCGGCCCCCGGGCCGACCCCCTCCTGGCCCGCGCCGACCGCGTCCTCTGCCTGTCGCCCCGGCAGCGGCGGATGCTGGTCGACGCCGGGCTGCCGGCGGAGCGGCTGCTCGACTGGACGAACTTCCTGCCCGACGCGCTCGTCCCGCCGCCGACGCCGGCCACGTTCGACGGGGCGGGCCCGACGGCGCTGTTCGTCGGGCGGCTCGCCGCCGAGAAGGGCGGGCTCGAGCTGGTGCGCAGCTGGCCGGCGTCGACGGCGCTCCACGTGGTCGGCGACGGCCCCCAGGCCGACGAGGTCCAGGCGGCGTCGGCGGGCAAGGACGTCCGGGTGACGCCGCAGCTGGCGCGCGACGACGTGCTGGCGCTCATGCGGCGGAGCGGGGCGCTCGTCATCCCGTCCGCCTGCCCGGAGGGCCTCCCCCTGGTCTTCCTGGAGGCGCTGGCCTGCGGCCTGCCGGTCGTCGTGCGCCGCACCTGCGACCTGGCGGCGTGGGTCGAGCGGCAGGGCCTGGGCACGGTCGTCGACGACGTGGCCGACATGGCGGAGGCGGCGACCGCGCTCGCCCGGGGCGACCGGCGGGCGGTGGCGGCCCGGTGCCGGCGCGCCTTCGAGGAGCACTTCACGGAGGCCGCGTGGGTACGCCGCACCCTCGACCTCTACTCGGCGCTGACCGGCGCCGCCCCGGCACGTCCGACCACCGGTGCAGCAGCGATGACGTAGAGTGCCACTACCACCACTCTCAGCGACAGCATGAGCAGTCGGCGCGGGCGGATCATCCGACGGGGCCCACCAGATGGACGATCCGAAGCTTCAGGACTACATCGCGGTGATCCGGCGGCAGCGCCGGGTGGTGCTCGCGGCGCTGCTCGTGTCGCTCGCGGTCGCCGCCGCCCTCTCCTTCCTGCAGACGCCCCGCTACCGGGCGGAGGCCGAGCTCATGCTGCGACCCAGCATGAGCGAGCAACTGCTCGTCGATCGGGCCGGCCAGGTGCGCTCCGCCCGCGACAGCGAGCGCGAGCTCAACAACGAGATCGAGCGCATCGAGTCCCGGGCGGTGCGGGACGCCGTCGCCGAGCGGTACGACGGCCCGCTCGACGTCGACGACGTCGCCGCCGAGGCCCCGGCGTCGGACAGCACCGACGTCGTGCTGGTCCACGTCACCGCCACCGACCGGGCGGCGGCGGCCGAGCTCGTCAACCTCTACGCCGAGACCTACGTCGAGGTGCGTCGCCAGTCGCAGATCGACGAGCTCCTCGCCGCCTCGGAGGACATCCAGTCCCGGCTCGACTCCCTGCGGGAGGAGATCGCCGAGGTCAGCCAGCCGCTCGACGAGATCGAGGCCCGGATCGCGGCCCTCCCGGCCGACAGCCCCGAGCGGGCCCGCCTCGAGGACCAGCGCACCGCCGTGCTGCAGGAGGTCCTCCCCCAGCTCTCGCCGCTGCAGAGCCGGGAGGCCTCGTTCCGGGCCCAGCTCGAGCAGCTCGAGGCGACCCAGGACCTCACCCGGACCGGCGGCGCGACCATCCTGACGGCGGCCGAGGAGCCGACGACACCCGTCGCCCCCCGCCCGCTCACCAACCTCGTCGTCGGCGGGCTCGTCGGCCTGGTGGCCGGCATCGCCCTCGCCTTCCTGCGGGACCACCTCGACGACTCGGTCGGCTCGAAGGAGGAGTGCGAGCAGGTCACCTCGCTGCCCACGCTGGGCGTCATCCCCGAGGTCGACGACCCGGGTCGAACGGGCGAGCTCCCCACCGTCGTCGACCCCCTCGCCCCGTCGGCCGAGGCCTACCGCCTGCTCCGCACCTCGGTGCGCTTCCTCGGCGTCGAGTCCGAGGTGACGACCGTCCTCGTCACCAGCCCGGCGGCGTCGGAGGGCAAGACGGTGACCGCCGCCAACCTCGCCGTCGTGCTGGCCCAGAGCGGCGAGCGGGTCCTGCTCGTCGGCGCCGACCTGCGACGGCCCCGCACCCACGAGCTGTTCGGCGCCCGCCAGGCCCCCGGCCTCACGACGGTCCTGCTGGAGGACGCCGACCCCGGCGCCGCCACCTTCGCCGTCGAGGAGGTGCCCGGCCTCCACGTCATGCCGCCGGGCCCCACCCCGCCGAACCCCGCCGAGCTGCTCGACAGCCAGCGGGCCCGGGACCTGCTCGAGGCGCTGGCCCACACCTACGACCGGGTCGTCGTCGACTCGCCGCCGGTGCTCCCGGTGACCGACGCCCAGGTCCTCTCCCGCAGCGCGGACGCCGTGCTCCTGGTCGTCGCCTTCCGGGAGACGTCCCGGCGGGGCCTGGGCCGGGCCCTGGAGCTGCTCGGCCAGGTCGCCGCCCCGGTGGTCGGCACGGTGCTCAACCTCGTCCCCGCCGAGGAGACCTACGGCGGGACGCCCTACCGCTACGAGGCCTACCGCAGCCGCAGCGAGCGGCGCAGGCGACGGCAGCAGGCCGCCGCGCCCGAGGCCGGCAACGGCGCGCCGAAGCACGCCGCCAACCGGCGCATCGTGCTCCGGCCCGGCTCCGCCCCCGCCCGCACCGGCCCGGCGCCGCACGACCCGGCGGACACCTGACGTGGTCGCGACCCGGCGCCCGGACCCCGCACCCGCCGCCCTGCCGGCCGGCGAGGGCACGCCCTCGCCGGTGGAGCGGGTCGTCCGTCGGCTCCGCCGGGCGCGCTTCCGCAGCAAGGTCCTGCGTCGCCCCCTCGTCGAGGTTCGCCGGCTGGGGCTCGGCCCGGACGACGCGCTCATCGCGTCCTACCCACGGTCGGGCACGAACTGGCTGATGTTCCTGGTCGCCGAGGCGATCACCGGCGAGCCGTCGCAGTTCGGGGCCGTCCACCGGCGCATCCCCTACATCGGCGGCCAGCGGCGGGCACCCCGGCTGCTCCCCGACGGCGGCCGGATCGTCTACACCCACGAGACCCACCCGATCGGCCGGCGTCGCGCCGTCTACCTCGTGCGGGACCCCCGGGACGTCGTGCTGTCCGAGTACCGCTGGCAGCAGATGACCGGCGTCTTCGACGGCGACCTCGACACGTTCGTCGACGCGTTCGTCACCGGCCGCGGCAACCCGTGGGGTGCGTGGGACCGGCACGTGCGCACGTGGCTGGCCCGCGCCGACGAGCCGGGGTCCCGCGTCGAGGTCGTCCGCTACGAGGCGCTGCACGCGTCGCCGGTGCACGAGCTCGACCGCGTCCTCCGGTCGCTCGGGGTCGTCCGGCCCCGGCCGGTCCTGGAGGGGGCGGTCGCGGCCAACACCGTGGAGGCCATGCGGGCCAAGGAGCGCGGGAACCCGGAGGCCTTCGCCGCCCACCGGAAGCGGGACCTCCCCTTCGTCGGCGCCGGCGCGGTGTCGGGCTGGCGGGGCCGGCTGGGCGACCGGAACCGGGCCCTGGTCGAGGAGCGCTTCGGTCCGACGATGACCCTGCTCGGCTACGAGGTCGGGCCCGGCGCTCAGCCGACGACCCGGTAGCCGTAGCGCCCGAGCAGGGGCGCGGTCAGCGCCGTCGTCCCGATGCGGGCCAGCGCCGGCATCTCGTCCCGCCACCGCTCGTTGCGCACGACGGTCCGGCCGCCGTGCCGCACCGTGTTCCCGCCGATGGTGTGGCGGGTCCCCTCGTCGTCGCCGGCCGGGCGCCGGTCGAGGTGCAGCGCGCCGGCGATGCTGCCGATGGCGGCGTCGAGCGCACCCGGGAGGTCCTCGTAGCGCACGCGCACCGCCACGGGCTGGGCCGGCACCCGGTCCCGGTGGCGGACGACCCGCTCGGTCGTGACCTGGGCCCGCAGCCAGTCGGACGCGCTCAGCAGGGGTGGCCGCCGCCGCATCGGCGCCCCGTCCCGCCAGGGGCTCGGCGTGGGGCGGGCCTGCGAGAACGCGACCGCCCGGGGGTCGCGCACCAGGTGGACCACGCCGAGCGGCCGGGGGATGTGGGCGGCGGTCCACAGGACGCTCGACAGCTTCGAGGTGTCCACGACGACCGGGGCACCCACCAACCGCTCGACGGCCGCCTCGGTCGCCCGGCGCAGCCGCAGCTCCGCGACCCGGGGCGCCGGTAGGCGGGGTGCGAGCAGGTGGCGCCGCCGGAGCCGGTCCCGCATGATCGCCGCGGCCTCCTCCCAGTCGCCCAGCCCGGCCGCCGCGCAGGCCTCGTCGGCGACCGCCGACCACAGCGGGCAGGCGGCGAGGCGCACGCCGCACCCGCACGTCCGCCCCTCGA
>PKRH01000151.1 GCA_017577565.1 Thermoanaerobacterales bacterium
TCGGCCGCCTAGGTCGCCCTCCCCCGCGGGCCGCTCCCGCCGCCCGGCGGGGTCGCCGCGCCACCGGCGCCCTTTTCGCCGGCCGCGGGGGGCCGGGCCCCGCGGTCGACCGGGGGCCCCCCGGCGGTGCGGCGGGGGGGCTGCCCCGGGGGGCACGGGGCGCGCCGGGGGGCGGCCCGGCGGTCGCCGCCGGTGGCCCACCTCCTCCGCCCGACCCACGACGAGGAGGTGCCCGTGGGCCGCTCCCGCACCCGCACGCTGGGCCTGTGCACGGCGGTCGCCGCCGTGGCCATCATCGGGGCCATGACCGACCGCGCCGGCGACGAGCCCGCCGACGACCGCACCGAGGCGCCGGACGCCGCGGCCGACGCGGTCGGCGCCCCGGGCCCGCACACCCTCGGGGCCGCCGTCGACGCCACCCGCGCCGTCGACCGGGCCCGGGTCGAGCTGCGCACCACGGTCGCCGGGCCCGACGGCCCGGTCGACCTGGTCCACCGCGCCCACTTCACCGACGGCGGCATGCGGGCCCACGCCGAGACCGACATGTCCGAGGTGGCGGCCGCCCTGGAGGGGGCCGGCCAGCAGCTCGGCGGCGACTTCAGCCGGCCGACGGCCATCGTCGTCGACGGCGACACCGTGTACTCGCAGATCGGCCCCATGGCCGAGTCGCTGGGCCGGTCGCCCGACGACTGGGTCAGCGCCCGGCTGTCCGACATCGTCGCGGTGGCCGACGCCGCCGACAACGACACCCTGTCGCTCGTGCTCGACCCGCTCGGGCCGCTCGACCTGCTGCGGCACCCGGTGGCCGAGATCGACCACGTGGGCGACGAGGAGGTGCGCGGCACCCCGACCCGGCACCTGCGGGCCGAGCTCGACATCACCGGCGGCGGCGCGCCGCCCCCGGGCACGCTCGAGGGCCGGCTCGCGGCCGTGGGCCTCCACCGCCTGCCGGTCGACGTCTGGCTCGACGAGGCCGGGGTGGTGCGGCGCCTGCAGCTGGCCGTCGACCGCGCCGGCCGCCTGACCACGACCTTCGACGTCTACGACGTCGGGGCCGACATCACGGTCGAGCGGCCCGACGACGCCGAGGTGGTCACGCCGGGCGGGGCGGGCGACGGCGACGGCTGAGGGGCCGGCGCCCGGGGCCGGTCAGGGCCCGTGGCCGCCGTCGGCGGGTACGCCGGCGCTCACGAGCACTTCTCCATGAACGCCTCCACGTCGACGACGACGCGGGTGATCTTGCCCGCGGCCACGAGGCCCCGCTCGTCGGAGGCCGACACGGCGAAGATCAGGCGGCGCCCCTCGATCTTGTCGAGGCGGGCCTCGGCCGTGACCTTCGAGCCGACCGCCGTCGGAGCCAGGTGGTCGAGCTGGACCCGCATGCCGACCGTCGTGCGCCCCTCGGGCACCTGACCCCGGACCGCCTGCAGCGAGGCCTGCTCGCACAGGGCGACGAGCCGGGGCGTGCTGAGGACGGGCACCTCACCCGTGTGCATGGCGACGGCGGTGTCGTCGTGGGTGACGTCGAGGACCACGCTGGCAGCCAAGCCCAGTTGGAGAGGCACCCGGGTACAGTACGGCGATACGCGTCCGGCGGGCGAAAATCTCGGGATCCCCGCGCGGCCCCTCCCGAGCCGTTCGCCGCCCCCGTCCCGACCGTCCACCGAACGAGAGGTCGCCGTGCTCGACGACGCCACGATCCAGCGCACGCTCGCCGCCGCCCTCCGCACCGGCGGGGACTTCGCCGAGGTGTTCGTCGAGGACAAGCGCTCGTCGTCGGCCATGCTCGACGACGGCCGGGTCGAGGAGCTGTCCTCCGGTCGCGACCGGGGCGCCGGCATCCGGGTCGTCGTCGGCGAGACCACCGGCTTCGCCCACACCGCCGACCTGTCCGAGGAGGGCCTGCGGGCCGCGGCCGAGGCCGCGGCGGCGGCCGCCCGGTCGGGCGGGGGCGGCGTGCGCGAGGTGGCGCTCACCCGGCGCGACGCGCCCCGCCCCAACGGCGTCGAGGTGCTGCCCGAGACGGTGGCCAAGGGCGCCAAGGTCGAGCTGCTCCGCCGGGCCGACGACGCCGCCCGCTCCGCGGGGGCCGCCATCCGCCAGGTGCGGGCCCGCTACGGCGACTCCCGCCGCCGGATCCTCGTGGCCAACAGCGAGGGGGTCCTGGCCGAGGACGACCAGGTCCGCACGCTGTTCGTCGTCTCGGCCGTGGCCGTCGGCGACACCGGCATGCAGACCGGCTACGAGTCGGTCGGCCGCACCATCGGCTTCGAGCTGTTCGACCGCTACGACGTCGAGCAGGTCGCCCGCACCGCCGCCGAGCGGGCGCTGACCAAGCTGAGCGCCCGGCCGGCGCCGTCGGGGACGATGCCGGTGGTCATCGGGCCGGGCGGCGGCGGCGTGCTGTTCCACGAGGCCTGCGGCCACGGCCTGGAGAAGGACCTCGTCGACAAGGGCGCCTCGGCCTTCGCCGGCCGCCTCGGCGAGCAGGTGGCGTCGCCGCTGGTGACGTTGGTCGACGACGGCACCATGGCCGAGGAGTGGGGCTGCTTCGCCGTCGACGACGAGGGCACCCCGGCGCAGCGCAACGTCCTCATCCAGGACGGCGTCCTCACCGACTACATGTGGGACGTCCTGCGCTCCCGCAAGGCGGGCCGGCCGGTCAGCGGCAACGGCCGCCGGCAGAGCTACCAGCACCTGCCGATGGTGCGGATGACCAACACCTACCTGGTCGCCGGGCAGGACGACCCCGACGACATCGTCGCCTCGACCGAGCGCGGCGTCTACGTGGCCTCCCTGGGCGGCGGCCAGGTCAACACCGCGAGCGGCGACTTCGTGTTCGGCATGACCGAGGCCTACCTCATCGAGGACGGCCGCATCACCGAGCCGCTGCGCGAGGGCAACCTCATCGGCAACGGCCCGAAGGTGCTGCGCGACATCGACGCCGTGGGCAACGACTTCGCCATGGGCAAGCCCGGCACCTGCGGCAAGGACGGCCAGGGCGTCCCCGTCGGCGACGGCGTCCCCACCCTGCGGGTGCGGGCGCTGACCGTCGGCGGCACGGCGGCGTGAGGCGCCCGGCCGGCGCCGGCGCGGCGGCCGGCACCCGGGGCGGCGGGTCGGCCGCCGCCGACGCCGCACCGCTCGAGGTCGCCGACCGGGTCGTGGCCATGGCCCACGACGACGAGCAGCTCGAGGCCTACGTCGTGCGCTCGACCGACACCCAGGTGCGGGTCCACGGCGGCGAGGTCGAGCAGCTCGCCGTGGCCAGCTCGGTCGGGGTGGGCGTGCGGGTGGTGCGGGACGGGCGCCAGGGCTTCGCCTCCTGCGGCACGGTCGACCCGGACGCCGTCGCCGAGGCCGTGGCCGAGGCCCGCGACAACGCGGCCCACGGCGAGCCCGACGAGGCCGCCGGCCTGCCCGAGCCCGACGGCGTCGAGCCGCCGGCCCTCGACCTCTGGCACCCCGGCTACGCCGAGGTCCCGCTCGACGACAAGGTGGCGCTCGCCCTCGAGCTCGAGCGGGCCGTCGTCGGCGCCGACCGCCGCATCACCGGGGTCGAGTCCTGCGACTACGAGGACTGGCGCACCGAGGTCGCGGTGTGCTCGACCACCGGCGTCCGCCGCAGCGCCCGGGAGACCGGCGGCGAGCTCGTCGCCTGGTCGCTCGCCGGCGACGGTGACGACCTGCAGTCGGGCTTCGGCTTCTCGTTCGGCCGCTCGTTCGACGACCTGGACGTCGAGGCCGCCGCCCGCGACGCCGTCGAGCGGGCGGTGCGGATGCTCGGCGCCACCAAGCCGCCGTCCGCCCGCACGACGGTCGTGCTCGACCCGTGGGTGACCGCCCAGCTCCTCGGCGTCGTGGCCGGCATGCTCGCCGGCGACGAGGTCGTGAAGGGCCGGTCGCCGTTCGCCGGCCGGGTGGGCGAGGAGGTGGCCTCGCCCCGGGTCACGCTCGTCGAGGACCCGACCGACCCCCGCCACTGGGGCGCCTCGCCCGTCGACGCCGAGGGCCGGGCCACCCGCCGGGTGCCGCTGGTGACGGCCGGCGTGCTGGAGGGCTTCGTCCACTCCACCTGGACCGCCCGCCGGATGGGCGCCGAGCCGACCGGCTCGGCGGTGCGGGCCGGGCACGCGTCGACGCCGGTCGCCGGGTGCCGGGCCGTGTCGCTGGTGCCGGGCGACGCCGACCCGGCCCGGCTCGTCGCCGGCGTCGACGACGGCGTCCTCGTGCACGACGTCTCCGGCCTGCACTCGGGGGTCAACCCGGTGTCGGGCGACCTGTCCACCGGTGCCGAGGGCCGGCGGATCCGGGGCGGCGAGCCGGCCGAGCCGCTGCGCGAGTTCACGATCGCCTCGACGCTGCCGCGGCTGCTGCGCGACGTCGTCGCCGTGGGCTCCGACCTGACCTGGCTGCCAGCGGGCGCCGCCGGCGTGACCCTGGTCGTCGCCGACGTGACGGTGTCGGGGGCCTGACCGGCCGCCCGGGGAGGACGGAGGTGCGATGAGCCACGCAGACGAGCACGAGCTGCTCGACCTCGCCACCGAGGTGGCCGCCGAGGCGGCCCCCGGCGAGCAGGTCGAGGCGTTCGTCGGCAGCTCGACGACGACGAGCGTGCGGGTGCACGGCGGCGAGGTCGAGTCGCTGACGCAGGCCACGACCTCCGGCATCGGCGTGCGGGTCGTCCGCGACGGGCGCCAGGGGTTCGCCTACGCCGGCTCGCTCGACCCGGCCGTCGTCGCCGAGGTCCTGGCCGAGGCCCGGGACAACGCCGCCTACGCCGAGCCCGAGGACTGGGTGGGGCTGGCCGAGCCCGACGGCGTCGAGCCGCCCGAGGTCGACCTGTGGCGAGACGAGCTGGCCGCCATGCCGACCGACCGCAAGATCGCCCTGGCGCTCGAGCTGGAGCGGGCCGTGCAGGCCCGGGACCCCCGCATCTCGGGGGTGCGGGTCGCCCAGTGGGGTGACGGCGCCGGCGCGGCCGCCGTCGCCACCTCGACCGGCATCGCCGTGGCCGGGCGCTCGACGTTCTGCCACCTGTCGGTGCAGGCGCTGGCCGCCGACGGCGACGAGACCCGCACCGGCTACGGCGTGTCGGTCGGGCGCCGGCCCGACGACGTCGACCTCGACGAGGCGGCGGACGACGCCGCCGAGCGGGCCACCCGTCTGCTCGGCGCGGTCCAGCCCGACAGCGGGCCGGTCACGCTCGTGCTCGAGCCGCAGATGGCCGCCGCGCTGCTCGGCGTCGTGGCCGGCACGCTCACCGGCGAGGCCGTGCTCAAGGGCCGCTCGCCGTTCGCCGACCGGGTGGGCGAGCGGATCGCCTCGCCGCTGCTCACCCTGCACGACGACCCGACCGACCCCCGGTCGCTCGGCGCCGACACCCACGACGGGGAGGGCCTGGCGACGCGGCGGGTGCCGCTGATCGAGGAGGGCGTCCTGCAGGGCTTCCTGCACAACACGACGACCGGCCGGCGGGCCGGGGTGCCCTCGACGGCGTCGGCCGTGCGGTCGTTCCGCACGACGCCGGGGGTCGGCGCCCAGGCGCTGGTCCTCGACCCGGGCGAGGGCACGCTCGACGACCTCGTGTCCGGCGTCGACCGTGGCGTGCTCGTGCAGTCGATGAGCGGGCTGCACTCGGGCGTCAACCCGGTGTCGGGCGACTTCTCCGTCGGCGTCGAGGGCCTGCTCGTGCGGGACGGCGCGCTGGCCGAGCCGGTGCGCGAGGCGACCGTGGCCTCGACGCTGCAGCGGATGCTGCTCGACGTCGCCGCCGTCGGCGGCGAGCGGGAGTGGACGCCGGGGGGCACGGGCGCCGCGGCGCTGGTGATCCCCGGCGTGATGTTGAGCGGCCGGTGACGGCGCCGACACCGGCCGCGGTCCGGGTTGCGCGCCGCCGGCCGGTGCATGACGATGCGGGGCCCGGTGGCTCGTCCCGCCACCCACGAGACTGACCAGCGACGGGGACCGTGTCGATCCTTCACGCCATCATCCTGGGCATCACCCAGGGCCTGTCCGAGTACCTGCCCATCTCGTCGTCGGGGCATCTCGTGCTGGTGCCCTGGCTGTTCGGGTGGGACGACTTCGGCGGCGACGCCTCGCTCGAGAAGACCTTCGACGTCGCGCTGCACGTCGGCACCCTCGGCGGGGCGATCGCCTACTTCCGCCGAGACCTGCTGCGGCTGGCGAAGGCGGCGTTCACCGCGCCGCGGACCAAGGACGGGCGCCTGGCCTGGCTGATCGCCCTCTCCGCGGTGCCCGCGGCCGTCGTCGGCGGCCTGTGGGCCGACACCATCGAGGAGAACACCGACCGCATCTGGATGATCGCGGTGATGCTGATCGTCGGCGCGCTGCTGCTGGGCTTCGCCGACGGCACCCGGGGCAAGCGCACCATCGACGAGGTCTCGCTCACCGACGCCGTCGCCATGGGCATCGGCCAGGCGATCGCCCTCCAGCCGGGCGTGTCCCGCTCGGGCGTGACCATCACGGTGGGCCGGTTCGTCGGCCTGAGCCGTGACGGCGCCGCCCGGTTCGCGTTCCTCATGAGCCTGCCGATCACGGCCGGTGCGCTCGTCTTCAAGTGGTTCGACGTCCAGGGCGAGGGCGGGATCCCCGCGGACATGCGGGCCGCGTTCCTGTGGGGGATCGTCTCCTCGGCGATCACCGGCTACATCGCCGTGTGGGGCACGCTGCGGCTCATCCGCACGCAGTCGTTCGCGCCGTTCGTGCTGTACCGGCTGGTCCTCGGCGTGGTGATCCTGCTGCTGCTGGCCGTCGGCTTCCGCAGCTGAGCCGCGCCTCACGACCCCGTCAGCGCCAGCGCGACCACCCCGCCGGTCGCGGCCCACGCCACCCGGGGCGCGTCGCCCCGGGGCACGGCGACGGTGACGGCGTCGTCGCCGACGTCGACGACGGTCGCGCCCTCGACCACCGGGAACGCCGGCGCACCGCCGGCGACGTCGAGGTCGGGCGCCGGCAGCACGGCCAGGACGTCGACCCGGTCGCCGACCGCCAGTGGCGGCGTCGGCCGGGGCCCGGTGGGCACGGCGACCGCCCGCTGGCCGGGCTCGAGGAGGGCGGCGGCCCCGGTGGCGCCGTGCGGGGCCAGGCGGGCCGCCTGCAGCGGCTCGCCGGCGACGACGGGGTGGCGCACAGCGCCAGCGC
>PKRH01000152.1 GCA_017577565.1 Thermoanaerobacterales bacterium
GGGGGGGGGGGGGGGCGGGCGGGGGCCGGTGGACGGGCCGGGGGTCCCCCTGCTGCCCGACAACAGGTGGGTGGGGTCCCGCCCGGCCCGGGCCCGGGGCCCGGCGCCGGTTCTGGTGCGGCGCCCGTCGGCCAGGGCCACGTCGAGGCCCAGGACCATGTCCTCGATCTTCCCGTAGCGCCCGGAGAGCTGGCCGGCGGAGCGGCAGGCGAGCCAGCCGCCGACCGTGGACAGCGACACCGACTGGGGCCAGTGGCCGAGCGTGGCGCCGTGGCGGTCGCGCAGCTCGTGCTCGAGGACGTCGCCGAAGGTGCCGGGCCGGACGTCGAGCACCAGCGACGTCTCGTCGACGTCGACGACGCCGGCGAGGCCGGTCAGGTCGAGCACGACACCGCCGTGCAGCGGCACCGACGCCCCACAGACGCCGCTGCGGCCACCGGCGGCGGTGACGGGGACCCGGGCCTCGTGGCAGAGGGCGAGCACCGCGGCGACCTGCTCGGCGTCGGTCGGCCGGGCGACCGCGGCGGCCAGGCCGGCGACCTGGCCCTCGGTGGCCCAGGACATGGCGAGGGGCCACCAGTCGCGGCTGGCCTCGGCCAGCTCGGCGGGCTCGGCGGTCACCTCGGCGCAGGCGTCGCGCAGCCGGGCGAGCAGGCGGTCGTCCACCTCGACGCGCTCGGCGGCGAGCCGGGGGGTGGCCGCGGCCGCGCCGCCGGCCAGCGCGATGGGCGGCGTCGGGGCGGCGGGGCCGACGGGCGGCAGGTCGTGGGGCGCGCTCATGGCCCCGATCCTGGCAGGCTGGGCGGGGCCGCGGCCGCCGCCCGGAGCCGGGGTGCCGGTCAGCCCCCGGCCAGGGCGCCGAGCCGGGGCAGGTCGGGCACCTGCCGCTCGCGCTCGGACGAGGCCCGGTAGGCGGCGACCTGCGCGGCCCGATCCTCGTCCGACCAGCCGAGCTCGGGCCCGACCAGCGCGGCGACCTCGTCGGCCGCCGCCGCGGTCGCGTCGCGGTTGCGGAGCCGGGCCCGGGTGCGGCGGGACAGGACGTCGTCGAGCGTCGTCGCCATCTCGTAGCGCACCGCGTAGAGGGCCTCGGCCCGCCGGTAGGGCAGGCCGGGCACGAGCGGCTCGCCGAGCGACGGGTCGGCCTCGATCATCGCCTGCACCACCCGGGCCTCCCCGCCGTAGCGCTCGGCGAGGTGGCGGTCCTCCTCGGCCACCTCCTCCCAGCCCTCGGCGCCCCGCAGGCGCAGCGACCGGGTGCGGCACCGCCGCGTGCCGCGGGGCCGGCCGCCGAGCAGCCGCACGGCCGTGTCGACGGTGTCCTCGGCCATCTCGCGGTAGGTGGTGAGCTTGCCGCCGGTGACGGTGACCAGCCCGCTGTCGGACACGGTGACCCGGTGGCGGCGGGACAGGTCGGCGGTGCGGCTGCTGGTGGCGTCGCTGACGAGGGGGCGCAGGCCGGCCCAGGTGCCGAGCACGTCGTGCTCGGTCAGCGTGCCGGTGATGGCGTCGTTGACGGCCTCGAGCAGGTAGGCGACGTCCTCGGCCGTGCACTGCGGGTCGTCGAGGTCGCCGTCGTAGTCGGTGTCGGTGGTGCCGATGTAGGTGACCGACCCGGGCCCGCCGATCGTGCCGTCCTCGCCGGGCCACGGCACGACGAAGATCGACCGCCGGTCGCGCCGCACGGGCAGGACGGCGGCGATGTCGTTGCGGACCTTCTCCCAGGGCACGGTGATGTGGATGCCCTTGGCCGGCCGGATGCTGCTGGGGTGGGCGCCCTCGGCCAGGGCCCGCACCTCGTCGCTCCACACGCCGGTGGCGTTGACGACGACCCGGGCCCGGACCTCGACCTCGTCGCCGTCGACGTCGACCCGGGCGCCGCGGACCTGGCCGCCCTCGGTGACGAGCCCGGTGACCGGCGCGTGGTTGACGACGGTGGCGCCGTGGTCGAGCGCCGCGGTGCGCAGCACGGTGAGGGTGAGCCGGGCGTCGTCGGCCTGGGCGTCGTAGTAGAGGTAGGCCCAGGCCAGGCGCTCGTCGAGCGTGGGCATGTGGGTGAGCGCCCGCTCGCGCGGCAGCCGCCGGTGCACCCGGCCGATGCGCAGCCCGCCGGTGAGGTCGTACATCCACATGGCCGAGCCGAGGGCCCGGGCGACCTGGCGGGGGATGATGCCGCCCTTGCCGGTGAAGACCGGGATGAGGAAGGGCAGCACCTTGACGAGGTGGGGGGCGTTGCGCAGCAGCCGCTGGCGCTCGCGCAGCGCCTCGTAGACGAGGCGGACGTCGCCGTTCTGCAGGTAGCGGAGCCCGCCGTGGACGAGCTTCGACGACTTCGACGACGTGCCCGAGGCGAAGTCGTCGCGCTCGACGAGGGCGGTGCGCAGCCCCCGGGAGGCGGCGTCGAGCGCCACGCCGGCGCCCGTGATGCCGCCCCCGACGACCAGCACGTCGTAGGTGCCGACGCTCAGGCGGTCCAGGTTCTCCTTGCGGTCGAAGCTGCCGAGTGGCATCGCGCTGCGGGCCTCCTGGGGGGATCAGCGAGGCAGCCTAACGGCGCCCACCGACCGCGGAGGTGACGTTCGGCCCTGTCCCGCCGGCCCGGCGGGGCGCACGATGGCGCGTGACGACCGACGACGGGAGACGTCATGGAGTGGACGACCGCGGCGGTGCTGATCGCCGTGATCTTCGCGGTCATGGTCATCGTCACCACCTGGATGGCGAGCCGTGGCCAGCGCGACACGACCCGGTGACCAGCCGGCGGAAGGGCGTCTGACCAGGAGTGTTAGGCAGCCCTGACACAATCAACAATCGTTGCGAACAAGCAACTTCTGTTGATACGGTCGCTGGCGTGCGGTCGCCGGAGGAGCTGACGCAGATCTTTCGGGCGCGAGGGCTGAAGATGACCCCCCAGCGCCAGTCGATCTTCCGCGTCCTCCACGGGTCGACCGTGCACCCGACCGCCGAGGCGGTCTACCACAGCGTGCGCGCCGAGATGCCGTCGATCTCGCTGCGCACCGTCTACCAGACGCTCAACGACCTGGCGGCCATGGGCGAGATCCAGGCGATCGATCTCGGGACGGGGTCGATCCGCTTCGACCCGCACACCGGACCGCACCACCACCTCGTGTGCGACGAGTGCGGCCGGGTGCAGGACGTCGAGGCGGAGTTCCCCGGCGTGACCGTCCCCGACGCCGACGCGTCGGGGTTCGAGGTGCGCAGCACCGAGATCATCTTCCGTGGCCGGTGCCATGCGTGCGCAGAGCCCGACGGCGGCGCGCACACCCAGGATCCAGCGTCAACGACGACGACAGAGGACCCACCGTCCCAGGAGGCGATCCGTGCCTGAGCTGAAGGGCAGCAAGACCCACGAGAACCTGAAGGAAGCGTTCGCCGGCGAGAGCCAGGCCAACCGGCGCTACCTGTACTTCGCCCAGAAGGCCGATGTCGAGGGCTACCCGGACATCGCGGCCCTGTTCCGCTCCGTCGCCGAGGGCGAGACGGGGCACGCGTTCGGCCACTTCGACTTCCTGGCCCAGGCGGGCGACCCGGTGACCGACGAGCCGGTCGGCAGCACCGAGGAGAACCTCAAGTCGGCGATCGCCGGCGAGACCTACGAGTACACCGAGATGTACCCGGGCTTCGCCCGCACCGCCCGCGAGGAGGGCTTCGAGGAGATCGCCGAGTGGCTCGAGACCCTCGCCCGCGCCGAGAAGTCGCACGCGGGCCGCTTCACCCAGGGCCTCGAGAGCATCAAGTCCTGACACCGACCTGACGACGTCGTCGCGGCCCCGGCGGCGCGCACCCGCCGGGGCCCCGTCACGTCCCCGCGCCGGGCGGACGCCCGGCACCCCCTGGCCGCAGCGCCGCCGACGACTTCGAGGACGACCCCCATGGCCAAGCTCACCCTGGACGACATCGCCGACCTCCGCGCCTACGAGCGCGAGCGCGACGAGTTCCGCCGCGAGGTCATCGCGCTGAAGAAGCGCCGGCGCGTCCCGCTCGGCGACTTCGTCACGCTGCTCTTCGAGAACTCCCGCACCATCCGCTTCCAGATCCAGGAGATGGCGCGGGTCGAGAAGATCATCACCGACGAGGGGATCGCCAACGAGCTGCGGGTCTACAACCCGCTGATCCCCGACCCGGGCCAGCTGTGCGCCACGCTCTTCATCGAGCTGACCTCGAAGCTCGCCCTCATGGAGTGGCTGCCCAAGCTGGTCGGCATCGAGCGCTCCGTCTCGCTGCGCCTGCCCGACGGCGAGCTGGTCCCCGCGGTCGTCGACGAGGACCACGAGAAGCAGCTCACCCGCGAGGAGGTCACCGCCTCGGTGCACTACGTGCGCTGGGAGCTCGACCCCGACCAGATCGACCGCTTCGAGGCCGGCCCCTCGACGGTCGTGCTCGACCACCCGAACTACCGGGCCGAGACGACGCTCGGCGGCGAGACGCTCGCCGAGCTGGTGTCCGACCTGCGTCACGGCGGCTGAGCGCGGCGCCCCGGCCGGGCCGCGCGATCCTTGCCTCGCGCCCCGGCGGGTGCGATGATCGGCCGTCCTCCGGCGGCGGGCCCGCGCCGATCGCTCCGCAGCGTGCGGGTTTGCGCGCGGCCTCGCCGGGGGCGGAGACTCCGGTCGCGGCTCGTCAGCCACCCGACGACGTCGTGCACCGCGCCCACGCCGAGACCAGTCCTTCACAGGGAGACATTCCCGCCACCATGACGCAGACCTGGCGCCAGCACGCTGCCTGCCGCGGGCTCGACCCGCTGATCTTCTACCCCGCCACCGACGAGGAAGCCGAGG
Source organism: Thermoanaerobacterales bacterium (assembly GCA_017577565.1). Taxonomy (GTDB): domain Bacteria; phylum Actinomycetota; class Acidimicrobiia; order Acidimicrobiales; family VFJN01; genus ZC4RG19. The sequence continues at coordinate 4,797 of PKRH01000152.1, forward strand.
ACGCCAAGGAGGTGTGCGCGGGGTGCCACGTGCGCGAAGCCTGCCTCGAGCACGCCCTGGCGGTCCGCGAGAAGGAGGGCGTGTGGGGCGGCGCCACCGAGCGGGAGCGGCGGCGCATCATCCGCCAGCGCCGTCGGGCCTCCTGACCCATGGCCTTCGAGGGGTGGCCGTCGGTCCTCGCCGACCTGACGGCCGGGCGTGACCTCCCGGCCGAGCGGGCCCGTGACGCGATGGCCGAGGTGCTCGAGGGCGCCGCGACCTCGGCGCAGATCGCCGGCTTCATCGTCGCCCTGCGCATGAAGGGCGAGACCGTCGACGAGCTCAGCGGCATGCTCGACGCCATGCTCGCCGCCGCCGAGCGGGTCGAGCTGCCCCCGGAGGTCGACGTGGTCGACATCGTCGGCACCGGCGGCGACCGGGCCCACACCATCAACGTCTCGACGCTCGCCGCGCTGGTCGTCGCCGGCGCCGGGGGCCGGGTGTGCAAGCACGGCAACCGGGCGGCGTCGTCGTCCACCGGCAGCGCCGACGTCCTCGAGGCCCTCGGCGTCCGCATCGACTGCGGGCCGGCCGAGGTCGCCCGGTGCGTCACCGAGGCCGGCATCGGCTTCTGCTTCGCGCCCCGCTTCCACGCCGCGCTGCGGCACGCCGGCCCGACGCGGCGCGAGCTCGGCATCGGCACCGCGTTCAACATCCTCGGCCCGCTGGCCAACCCCGCCGGGGCCCGGCGCCTGATGATCGGCGTGGCCGACCCGGCGATGGCCGAGCGCATGGTCGGCGTGCTCGCCGTCCGGGGCGCGACCCGCGCCCTCGTCGTCCACGGCGACGACGGCCTCGACGAGCTCACGACCTCGACGACCTCCCGCGTCGTCGAGCTGCGCGACGGCGAGGTGCGCACGTGGACGGTCGACCCCGCCGAACTGGGGATCGAGCCCCGCCCGCGCGAGGCCGTCGTCGGCGGCGACCCGGCCACCAACGCCGCGCTCGCCCGCCGGGTGCTGGAGGGGGAGCGCGGCCCGCACCGCGACATCGTCACGCTCAACGCCGCCGCCGGCGCCCTCACGGCCGGCCTGGTCGACGACCTCGCCGCGGGCCTCGAGCTCGCCCGCTCGACGATCGACAGCGGCGCGGCCGCCGCGGCGCTCGACCGGCTCGTCGCCTGCTCGAACGCCGGCTGAGCGGCGGGCCGCGGGGCCCGTGTCCACAGCTTGACGCACGGGTCGGCGCTGCCGTTGACTGGCGCCGTGGAGTCCGAGCCCGCCCCGTCGCCGAGCGACGACCCCACGCGGGACCGGCTGGTGGCGGCGGCCGCCGAGGTCTTCGGCGAGAAGGGCTACGACCGCGCCGGCGTGGCCGAGATCGCCCGGCGGGCCGGGTTCACGACCGGTGCCATCTACGGGCGGTTCCGGGGCAAGGGCGAGCTGCTGCTCGCCGCCATCGAGGCGCAGACCGACGACGAGCTCGAGCAGCTCTTCGCCGAGCACCGGTTCGAGGGGCACGCCACCGACATCCTCACGACGGTCGGGTCGCACCTCGTCACCGACGAGTTCGACAGCGGCCAGGCGCTGCTGCTCGAGGCGTTCGTCGCCGCCCGGCGCGACCCCGAGGTCGCGGCCATGCTCCGCCGGGTCATCGAGGAGCGGACGCGGTCGCTGGTCGCGCTGGTCGACGAGGCCAAGCGCACGGGCGACATCGACCCCGACCTCGACACGCTGTCGATCGTGCGCTTCTGCCACGCCGTCGGCCTGGGCTTCCTGCTGTTCGGCGCGGTCGACCTCGACCGGCCCGCGCCCGAGCCGTGGGAGCAGCTGATCACCCGGCTGGTCGGGGCCGCGGCCGCGCCCGGGCGGCGGGGGCCCGCCGAGCCGGGCGACGCCTGACCCGCCGGCTCACCGCGTCACTCGATCCCCAGGCTCCACATCGATTCGAGGTCGTGCCGGGAGTACGCCTGGAAGGCGATCATCGTCGTGGTGTGCAGGATGCCGTCGAGCGAGGAGATGTGCCGGGTGACGACGTCGGCCAGCTTCTCGTGCTCGCGCACCCGGACGATGGCGACGAGGTCGACGTCGCCGGTCACCGAGTAGACCTCGGCGACCCCGTCGACCTCGGCGATCTCCGACCCCAGCTCGGCGATGCGCTCGGGCTCGGCCCTGATCAGGACGAAGGCGGTCAGCACGCCGCCGAGCGTAGACCGGGCGGGGCCGCGGCCCGCGCGGGCGGGGCCGCGGCCGGGGCCGGAGCGGCGAGCAGGTCGGGCTGGTCGGCCTCGGCCGGGGGGCCCGGCCGGCGGGGGGGGGGGAGGGCCGGGGCGGCGGGGGGCCGGCTCTTTTAAACACATG
>PKRH01000153.1 GCA_017577565.1 Thermoanaerobacterales bacterium
CGTGATCGCGTTATGCTCTGTTTTTTTCTTTAATGAGACGGCGCCCACCGACTTCTCACATACCCCTCTCCGCGGGCGCGGCAGGTGTGTAAAAGAGAGCGGGGGGCGGCGGCGGGGGGCCAAAACCGCCCCGGGGGGGGGGGCCCCGCGGGGGTGGCGGTGGGGGGGGGGGCCGTGGGGCACCTGCCCCCGCCACGGCAGCACGGCCCGCCGGTCGTCGGTGACGACCCGGGGGCCGGTCACCTCGATCTCGCCGTCACCGGCGGGCGGGTCGGCCGGGCGCCAACGCTCGCCGCCCCCGCCGCCTCGGCGCGTCTCGGCGCCCCGGTCGAGGACGTGGCCGTGGTCGCCGGTGAGGACGACGACGCGGCCGGCACGGCGCGCCTCGCGCAGGACGTCGCGCAGCGGCGCGAGCTCGTCCATGCCCCACCCGGCGACCGGCTGGACGACGTCCTTCAGCCGCTCGTCGATGTTGTTGAGCACGACCCCGACCACCCGACGGTGGCGGTCGGCGACGGCGGTGAGCAGGTTGGCGGGCAGCGTGTCGAGCCCGCCGGCCCGAAGGTCCCGCTTGTGGAACAGCACCGGCTCGGCACCCGACGTGGAGCCCGCCCGGAGGGAGCTGTGGGCGGCGAAGCCACGGCCCTCGCTCCCGTCGTCTCCCCGGCGGAGGGTGCCGCACAGCAGCGACGTGCGGCTGACCTCGGTGACGGTGGGGAGGGCGGCGACGGCGACGAGCGGCTCGGCCGCGTCGGCGGGCCGGTACTGCGCCCACCCGGCGGCCTCGATGGCGTCGACGATGTCGCAGAACGTCGGCAGGCCCAGGCCGTCGAGCACGACGAGCAGGACCGGGCGCTGCTGCGCCACGTCGGCGACGACGCGGTGCACGAGGTCCTCGACGCCGAGGAGGCCGGCGGGGAGCGGCTGGGCCGCCGTGGCGAGGACGTTGGCCAGGCTGGGGCCCTGGCGCTCGCGGGCGGCATCGGCGTCGGCGGTGAGCTGCCGGCACAGGGCGTCGAGGGTGGGGTCGGGGTCGCCACGGCTGACGACGACCCGCGCGGCGTCGAGCCAGGCGCCGTCGCGCTGGTAGGCGGCGGCGAAGCCGGCGAGGTCGGCAACGCTCGTCAGGTCGAAGCTGCCACGGCGGACGAGGCGGGCGGCCATGCGGAGCCGGTGGAGGCGCTCGGGCTCGCGCCGGGCCTCGCGGTGGCGGGCCACCGCCTCGATGGCCTCGTGGGCCGCGTCGGCACAGCGGTGGTCGTCGGGCGCGTCGTGCCAGCGGCGGAGCGCCTGGGCGGCCTGGTGGATGCGCTGCTCGAAGCCGCTGCGGAGCAGGTCGGAGCGGTGGGCGAGAGCGGTGGCGTCGAGGTCGCCGAGGAGGGTCTCGGCCTGCTCCAGCCACCGAGCTGCTCGGTGCTCCTCGGCGTCCTCGACCCGGGCGGCGGCACCCTGGCCCCAGGCGACGTAGGCCTCCGGGGCGAGGCCGGGCTTGCCGAGGCGTTCGTCGAGTCGGGCCGCCGATGCCTTGGCGTCGGTCCCGGCGGCGGGGTGGGCGATGAGCCCCGCGACGAGGCCGTAGGGCACGAGCTGCTCGCTGTGCCCGGCCTGCACCGCGGCGATGACCGCGTCGACCCCGGGTCCGAACCGTTCGGTGAGCGCCGGGTGGAGGTCGGTGAGCAGCTTGCCGCCGCCGGTGAGCTTGCCCGCGCCCTCGGGCCGGGTGGCCCAGCCGATGAACCCGGCGAGGTCGCGCACGTCGTCACCGATCCCGAGCCAGGCGTGGACGAGGGCCGAGACGGCCGTGTCGAGGTCGAGCACCCGGCTCTTGACCTGCCGGTAGCCGGTGAGGGGCCGGGCCTCGATGAGGGCGTCGGCGAGGTGGGCGCGTTGGGCCAGCTCGGGGGAGGGCCGGGCAGCGCCGAACAGCTCGCAGACCGTGACCCAGCGGTCGAGCGGGTGGACCCGGCGACCGGCGGCCCGGGCGAGGAGGTCGTCGCCCAACGCCTGGAGGTCGAGGTCGGTGAGCACGACGATCGGTCCGCCGTCGCGCTCGCGCAGCGCGGCCCGGATCTGCAACGGCGACCGGGAGCCGAGCACCTGGAGCGGCGGGTCGCCGATCGTGCCGATGGCCTCCGCCGAGGCCGGGTCGGCGCGGACGAGCACGAGGTCGGCGCGACGACCGTTGCTCCGAGCCAGCGCTCGTTCGACGACGGGTTCGAGCTGCGCCCTCGTGGCGCGCGGCGCGGTCATCGTGCGTCGGGCTGGTCGAACTCCAGGATCACCCTCTGCCCCTGGCGAAGGGCGTCGATGATCCTGTCGAGGTGAGGCTGCAGGTCGGGCGCGCCGTCGGCACCGGCGGAGATGGTGATGGTGGCCGACTCGTCGGTGTCGTCTGTGACTGGTGTGTCTTCGGGCACCCCCGGATGGCCATCACCAGTCTGATCGCCGGGTGAGGGCAGCGGAGGCTGAGGTTGTTCCGGCGGTGAGGGGTGGGTGCGCTCCAGCCACGCGGTCGCCTGGTCTTCGAGGCGGCGGCGCTCCTCCGTGTAGCTGCTCGCCACCTCGTCGTCACGCAGGAGCGCGACGACGCTGTCGCCCACGCCCTCCCGGGCCATGTTCAGCAGCTTCCAGTTGGTGTGCCCCAGCGCATCGGCGACGGCGCCGGCGGTGGTGAGCGAGCGTCCCAACGCCGTCAGCGAGGTCGGCGGGTCGATCGCGGCGAGGACCTCGACGGTGCGCAGCCCGTCGGCTCCCTGCAGCGACCTGATCAGCTCGCTCGCCGTGGTGGCGGTGGCCAGCCGGTCGCCGTCGGTGATCCCCCAGCGCTGGTAGCCGTCGCGCAGCGCCTCGACCAGGCGGGCGGGCGTGTCACCGTACTGGCGGACCTTCTGCCGCACCTGGTCGGCGAGGGCGCCGACCTCGGGCCCGGTGACGTACTGGCCCGGCGTGATGCCGAACACCTGCTGGGCGACCTGGCGGGCCCGGTCCCACTGCTCGTCGGTGGGCAGCTGCTCCGGGCGCAGGCCGACGCTGGTGTCGAGCGGACGTCCGGGCGTGACCTCGGCGGCGAGGCCGCCGTGGGTCAGGGCGTGGTCGGTCTGGGCCGCGACGGTGAGGATGATGAGGTCGGCGATCGCCGGCGGCAGACCGCGCGGTCCGCCGGGCGCGTCGTCGATGAGGGCCCGCATGTCGCCGACGGTGAGCGTCCGCCCTTCGTCCTTCGCGGCGGCCAGGTGCCGGTCGAGCAGGTTGGCCCAGTGCCGCGAGATGACGAAGTGCGACTCGTGCATGGTGCCGAGCTCGAGCGCGTTGGCGACCGTGCGGAGCGCGGCACGCCGCGAGCCCTCGACGACGATCCGGCCCTCGGGCTCGGCGAGGGCTCGCTGCACCTCGTCCCAGGTCGTGCGGATCATGCCGGGCGTGACCTTCTGGTCGAAGTGCGGGTGCCCCGGGTAGGCGCTGGCGAGCAGCTGGTCGCACAGCTCGCCCAGCGCGCCGTCGAGCGTGGGCAGCGTGGTGGGCCGCACGACGAGCGACGGGTCGAGGCTGCGGAAGTGCTCGGTGAGGGCGGTGGCGCTGTCGACCCACGGGTGGTCGCCGGACCGGACGCCGTAGGCGATGAGGACGGCCTCCATGAGCCGGCTGCGCAGCTGGTCGCGCTGCGACACGAGGACCGGCTTCAGGTCGTGGCGCTGCCGCTGGCTGTACTGGTCGGTGTACTGCTCGAACCGCTCGCCCTTGAGCAGCTCGTCGATGGCCACGTAGCGCCCGAGACCGATGAGCCCCTCGGTGTTGAGGAACGACGGCATCCAGCAGACGGTGCGGGTCGGCTGGTGCCGGGTGGTCCACTCGTCGAGCCGTTCGAGGTCCTCGTCGGGGCTGTGGCCGACCTCGTCGAAGGGGAAGTCGATGACGATCCGCGGTCGGTCGCCGGCCGCCTGCAGCACGACGTCGGGGACCTCGTTGGGGTCGCGGATGTTGCCGAACGCGACGTCGATCTCGCGCTCGGTGCCGCGCCACTCGTAGCGGAAGGTGGTCGTGGGCTCGTCGCCGAGGCGGTGGTCGAGCGCGGCGTCGATCAGCGCCCGCAGGGCGCGCCGGCGGCTGCCGACGTTGTCGAACGCCTCGGCGGCCCGCCGGATGACCTCGTCGGGGTCGACGTCGACGAGGGCGATGGTGACGGTCGGGTTGGTGGGGTCGTCGCCGACCTTCAGCTCGCCGACGACGCTCGACCAGGTGCGCAGCTTGTTGGCGACGATCTGGGTCTCGCGCCCGGGGATGGGGCTGGTGATGGCGCCCCAGTTGAGGGCCACCAGGCGGGCGGCGTCGAGGTTGCGGAAGGCCTCGACCTCGGGGACGAGGGCGGCGAGCAGCACCGTCTTGATCAGGCGGTCGTCGGTGCGGAACGCCGTCCACCGGGCGTCGGTGGGGTCGACGTCGTCGTCGAGCCCGTGCTCGTTGAGCAGCATGGGCCGCAGCCGGGTGCGGTAGAGGCGCTTGGCCCGCTCGAACACCGCCCGCATCTCCTGGGCGAAGGGCTCGTCGCGGGCGGCGACGACGTCCCACAGGTCGCCGACCGGGATGATCTCGCCCAGCTGCAGCTCGTCGCGGTGGTCGACGAGCAGCTGGAGCATGACCTTCAGCGCGGTGCGCTCGCGCTGCAGCGCCTCGGCGACGTCGATGAGGGCCCGCACCAAGGCGGGGGAGAAGGGGTAGACGGTGCGGAACAGCTCGATGTCGGCGTCGGTGCCGAGCAGGACGTTGCGCACGTCGTCGCGGCCGCGGAGGGCGGCGTCGACGGCGGCGCGCAGCTGCTGCTCGGCCGCCTCGTCGACGGGCTGCAGGAGCCGGCGCTTGGCGATGACCGGCAGGTTGCGGGCCTCGAGGGTGATCTGGCCGAACCGGCCGGACTGGAGGGCGAGGGTGTCGGCGAAGGCCAGCCGCTCGGCGCCGGCGACGTGGTCGCCGACGAGCTCGCGCAGGTCGCGCTGGCGGGCGACGAAGCTGACGATGGGGACCGGGCGGTCGGCGGCGGTGCCCTCGACGAGGTTGGTGAGCTTCTGCGCCTCGCGCTGGACCAGGTCGAGGTTGCCGATGGTCGAGGCGAGCCAGAGGATCAGCTCGTCGAGGAAGAGGACGATGCAGTCGTAGCCGAGGTCGCGGGCGTGGGCGCTGATGGCGGCGAGCCCGCGGCTGAGGTCGACGAAGCCCTCGCCGGTGGCGACCGCCTCGCGGCTGGTGGCGTGGCGGTAGGCGCCGATGTAGGCGGCGGCGAGGGCCTGGCGGTCGTCGGGGCTGGCGCCGGGGGCGAGGGCGGCGTCGACGGCCTGGGTGGTCCAGGTGGAGCCGAACTCGCCCCACTCGTCGCCACCGCCGGCGGCGTTGAGCCCGTCGAGGAACTTCTGCTCGCCCAGCTGGGCGCGCAGGTTGGGCAGCTCCTCGTCGAGGATGGCGTCGGCGATGTAGACGGGCGGGACGGGGGCGTCGGGGTGCAGCTGGCTGACGCGCTCGACGTAGCCGCCGAGGATCTTCTGCTCCATCGAGCGGGCGTCGAGGAAGTGGACCGGCACGAGCAGGAACCGCTTGCCCTTGAGCCGGTCGTCGTGGGCGGCGATGACCTCGTGCAGCTCGGGCTTGGCCCGGGCGGCCGGGTTGCCGGCGAGCAGCAGGTGGAGCACCGCCATGAAGTGCGACTTGCCCGAGCCGAAGCTGCCGTGCAGGTAGGTGGCCTGCGAGCTGCCGGTCTCGACGGCGCCGGCGATGAGCCCGAGCGCGTCGTTGAACGCCGAGGCGATCTGCGGCGTGACCTCGTAGCTGTCGACGGTGGCCTTCGCCTGCTCGTCGGTGACGCCCTCGGTCAGCTTGAGGACGAAGTCGCCGTCGCGGACCTGGGTGGGGATGTCGATGAGCTCACGGATGAGGGTCATGGGGTCCTCGCAGGGGGAGACGACGGCCGGCGACCGACGGGTGCGCGACCGCAGGATCGGGCCCGTCGCACCTCACGTTCCAGCTTGTCACGCAGGTCACATCCGCCCACGGGTCTCACGCTCGGGCGGAAGCTGATGCGGATCCGCTTGTACATGGGGTCGAGGAGGTCGCGTGCCTTGGCGGCCGACAAGACGAACGGTGGCTGGATGTCCGGCAGGGCGATGTGCCCGACGCTGATGGCGTCGATGAGGTGGCTCAGCGTGTAGCCGGTGTCGCGGTACAGGGTGGCCACAGGGGGTCCTCGGGGAGCAGTCGTCGCTCGGGCCGTGCGTCACGTGGCCGACCTGCGGTGTCGGCGGTTGGTCTTCTTGGGGGGTCGCCAGTTGGTGAGGTCGGTGGGGGTGAGTCCGTGGGTGTGGAGCTCGCTGGTGAGGAAGTCGGCGAAGAAGTCGCCGAGGCGCATGCCGCCTGCGGTGGGGTCGGGGTCGTTGTGCCATTGGCGGATCCAGGGGATCAGCTCGGCGATGCCGGCGAGTAGGGGGGTGAGCCGCTCGGTGTCCCAGCCGTCGCGGGTGCGGCGTTCTTCGTAGAGGGCGGCGAGGGCTTGGGCGGCCTGCAGGTGGTCCCAGCCGGCCCAGCCGACCAGCGGGGTGGGGTCGGTGTCGCGGTTGGCGCCGGGGTAGGAGATGAACCGCTCCTTGGGGACATCGAGCTTGCCGCGCAGTCGCCAGGCGGTGCCGGTGGCGAAGTCGGCCTTGGTGTACTTGGGGGGCACGGGGATGGTGCCGACGTCCTCGCCGGCGTCCTCGCGGCGCTGCAGCTCCCAGGTGCGCTCCCAGGCCTGGCGCTTGCGCATGCCGGGCTCGGTGTAGCGCCACGCGGCGAGGTAGGGGACGGCTTCGTCGGTGACGAGCTCGGAGACCAGGTCGGTCAGATCCACATCCACCCGTCCCGCGTAGAGCTGGGCGACCTGCACGAACTCCGCGTCGGTGCGGGCGTCATCGGCGAGCTGGGCGGCGGAGCGGGGACGGGGCTCGGGCCAGTAGCGGGGGTCCTCGAGCCGGTCCAGCAGACAATTGCGAAGGGCTTCCTGCTCGAGGTCCTCCCAGGACTTCCAGTTCCAGCGGCGCTTGTGCTCCGGCCGCTCCACCAGACCCACGAACCGGTCTGATTC
>PKRH01000154.1 GCA_017577565.1 Thermoanaerobacterales bacterium
CTGGAGGGCGGTGACGGTCTCGGCCAGCGTCGGGCGGATCATGTCCTCGAGCTCGCCCCGGGTGACGCGCACCTCGGTCTGCACGGTCGGCAGCAGCACCGGCACGTAGGCCTCGGTGTCGGCCGACAGCGCCTCCTTGGCCTGCGTGCACTCGTTCCGCAGCCGGGCGACGGCGGCCATCGCCTGCTCGTCGTCGGGGTCGAGCTCGGCGTAGGCGTCGCCGAGCATGCCGGTGACGTGGGCGAACAGGGCGGCGTCGACGTCGATGCCGCCCAGCCGCTCGATGCCCTCGGGCGAGCCGAGGATGGTGAAGCCGCCGTCCGCCTCCTTGCGGAGCACGGCGGCGTCGAACGTGCCGCCGCCGAGGTCGTAGACGGCGACGACCGCACCCGGCTCGACCCGCTCGTGGGAGGCGTACGAGATGGCGGCCGCCTGGGGCTCGGTGACGAGGATGGCGCCGGGGACGCCCGCCAGCTCGGCGGCGCGGGTGAGCAGGTCGCGCTTGTAGGGGCCCCAGTTGGCCGGGTGGGTCAGCACGACGGCGGCCGGCTGCTCGCCGCCCCGGGCCCGCACGACGACCTCGAGCACCCACCCGAGCAGGCGGCTGGTCAGCTCCTCGGCGGGCACGGTGGTGCCGCCGACGACCACCGGCGTGGGGTCGCCGAGCCGCCGCTTGAACTGCCGGGCGATGCGCTCGGGCTCGGTGAGCGCCTGGCGCTCGGCCGCGTCGCCGGCGACGTAGCTGCCGTCGGGGCGCAGGCAGAGGACCGACGGCGCCACCGGGCCCCGCTCGCCGAGCGTCACGACCTCCGGTGGGCGGCGCGGCGACCCGTCGTGCACCGCCGCCGCGGTGAAGGTGGTTCCGAGATCGATGCCGAGGTAGTAGCTCATGGATGTCCCGCGTTGACCTGCCTGGTGGATCCCGACGCGGGCGGCGAGGCTACTGCGTCGTCGGGACCGGCTGTCCTCACCCCTCGGCGTCGGCGGTCGTGCCCGAGCCCTCGGCGTCCTCGCCCTCCATGAGGTTCTCGTACTCGTTGCACGACAGCGGCGAGCTGACGTTCTCGCCCTGGCCCGTCGGCGCCCGGACGGCCTCGCCGTCCACGGCGAAGAGCACGCTGTTGACCCCCTCCAGCGAGTCGAGCGTGCACACCATCTGCCCGAACGCCAGCCGGGCGCCGTCGCCCTGGACGCCGTTGATCGCCGCGGTCAGGTGGACCCGCAGCACGCCGCCCGGGTGGAGCTCGGGCTGGCCGTCGAGGGCGGTGCCGGCGGGGATGCGGGTGACGAGGTTGTCGTCGACGCCCAGCGCGTCGGGCCCCTCGAGCAGCGCCTCGAGCACCGTCGCCGGCGTCGGCGCGCCGGAGCTGCCCGCGGCGACCTCGGCGGTCACGGCCACGAGGTTGTCCCGGCTGCCGTCGTAGCGGGTGAAGTACAGCTGGGCCGTCGTCGTCCGGCCCTCGTCGGGGACGCCGCCGCCCGCGTCCGGCCGGGACGGCGCCTGCTCCTCGGGGATGGCGCGGGGCTCGTCGTCGGCGGGGATCCCGCACGCGGCCAGGCCGACCGCCAGCGCCGCGGCGGCGAGCGCCGCCCGGGCCCGCCTCACGCCTCCACCACCGCGCCCTCGGCGGCCTCGGCCGGCAGCTTGATGACGAACCGGGCGCCGCGCTTGCCGTCGGGCCGGTCCTCGACCCACACCGAGCCCCCGTGCAGCCGGATGTGCTCGGCGACCAGCGACAGGCCGAGCCCCACGCCGTCGATGCCCCGGCGGTGCCCCGCGGAGGTGCCCCGGTTGAACCGGTAGAAGATGATCTCCCGGTCCTCGGGCGGCACGCCGGGGCCATCGTCCTCGACGGCGATGAGCACGGCGTCGCCGACCTTGCGGAGCTCGACCCGCGTCGCCCCCTCGCCGTACTTGGCGGCGTTGTCGAGCAGGTTGGCGATCACCCGCGACAGCCGCCGCTTGTCGGCCTTGACGACGACGCCGGCCAGGTCGGAGTCGATGTCCACCGGCACGTCGACGTCGGTCGAGCTGGTGACCGCCTGGATGACGAGCTCGTCGACCCGGACGTCCTCGAGGTCGAGGTGCATGACACCGGCGTCGAAGCGGGAGATCTCCAGCAGGTCCTCGACGAGCTGCTGGAAGCGCGTGATGTCGGCGACCATGAGGTCGAGCGCCGCCCGCGACCGCTCGGGCAGGTCGTCGCGCTGGTTCTCGAGCACCTCGATGGACGCGGCCAGCGTCATGAGCGGCGAGCGCAGCTCGTGGCTGACGTTGGACGCGAACTGGGCGTCGCGCTGGATGCGCTCCTCGAGCGCCGAGGCCATCTCGTTGAACGAGTCGGCGATCGGGGCCAGGTCGGCGTCGTCGCTCGACTCGACGCGGGTCTCCAGGCGCCCGGTGGCCAGGGCGTGGGCCGCCTCGCTGATGTTCCGCAGCGGGCGCAGGACGCGCCGGGCCGCCCACCACCCGACGGCCGCGCCGGCCAGCGTCGTCAGGATCGCGGCGGCCAGCAGCGAGATGCCGATCGACTCGAGCGTGCTCTCGAGCTCGGCCAGCGAGACGACCTCGAAGTAGGCGCCGTCGAAGCCCGACAGCGGCACACCGACCGCGAGGAAGGTCGAGCCCTCGTGGTCGAAGCGCATGAGGGCGGCCTCGCCGCCGAGCACCTTGTCCCGCAGCGCCTCGGGCAGCGACTCGTAGCTGAACTCCGGGTTGCGGGCCCACCCCCGGCCGTCGAGCACGAGCACCGGGCGCGAGCCGGTCGGCGTCGGGATGGAGGCCAGCAGGTCGGTGGGGTCGAACGTCGGCGCGTTGGCCTGGGCGGTCTGCTGGGGCAGCATCGCCTCGGCCGTGCGGGCGTTCTGGTACGTGCGCGCCGTCGCCGAGGACTCCCGCTGGTCGAGCAGGTTCTGGCGGGTCAGGCCGAGGGTGGCCACCGCCAGGACGGCCGACATGAGCAGCGCGCCGACGGCGAAGGCGATCGTGATGCGGGCCCGGAGGCCCATCTTCGGCAGGAGCAGCCGGGTCACCCTCCAGGCTCGCCGTCGTGGGTTGAACCGGCGCCTCGCCACCGCCCCCTCAGGCCTGCAGCTTGTAGCCGAGACCCCGGACAGTCACGACGTGCCGGGGGTTGGCCGGGTCCGCCTCGATCTTCGTGCGCAGCCGCCGGACGTGGACGTCGACCAGGCGGCCGTCGCCGAAGTAGCCGTAGCCCCACACCCGCTCGAGCAGCGTCTCGCGGCTGAACACCCGGCCCGGGCTCGACGCCAGCTCGACGAGGAGGCGGAACTCGGTCTTGGTGAGGTGGACCTCCTTGCCCTCGCGCCGGACGACGCCCTCCTCGGGGATGACCTCGAGGTCGCCGAAGCGAAGGTGCGTGCTGCCCGAGTCGCCGGACCGGACCCGGCGGAGCAGCGCCCGGATGCGGGCCGACAGCTCCTTGGGGGCGAACGGCTTGGTCAGGTAGTCGTCGGCACCCGCCTCGAGGCCCGCCACGACGTCGTGGGTGTCGGCGCGGGCCGTGACCATGACGATCGGGACGTCGGACACCCGGCGGATGGCGCGGCAGACGTCGAAGCCGTCGATGCCGGGCAGCATGATGTCGATCAGCACGACGTCGGCGGGCTGGCGCTGGAAGGCGTTGAGGGCCTCCTCGCCGGTGTCGGCCTCCTCGACCGACCAGCCCTCGTCCTCGAGCGCCAGCTTGACCGCGGTGCGGATCCGCTCGTCGTCCTCGACCGTCAGGATGCGGGTACCCACGGCCAAGATCGTGCCTCATCCGCGCGCCGGATGTGCAGCCGGGCGCGCGCGGGTGGTCCGGACGGGGCCGCCACGTCGTCAGTCGACGTCGGCGTAGGCGGCGAGGAGGGCGTCGCGGCCGGGGCCGCGACCGGTCCGGTAGTGCAGCCCCTCCGGCAGCCGGGCGCCGAGGTCGCGACAGACGACGAGGGCGCGCGCCCCGGCCTCGGTGTAGGACTCGAGCGACCGGAGGTCGACGTCGATGCGGCTGGGCCCGCGCTCGACGGCGGCGGCCGCGGCGGCCAGCAGCGCGTGGCCGGCCTCCTCATCGAGGCGGTCGACGACGGACAGCACGACGGTCGTGCCGTCGACGATCACGTCGATGGGTGAGCGCGGCGCGTCGACGGTCTCGACGGAGCCGTCGCTACCGGTGGCGGTGGGCCCGTGGGCCCCGGTTGCGGCGGACATCGGTGACCAGTCTGCCGACAGTTCGTGTCAACGCGCGGTGCAACGGGGTTGCGATCTGGTGACGAGTGGTCATCTCGATGGTTCACGGCACATTCTGTGCGCCGAGCGAGCACAGGAGACCACGGAGCGGAGCGGCCAGGGCGGGCCCGGCCGCGAAGACCGAGTCCGGGCGGACCGGCCCGCCGTCGATCGCGGTCACGACCGCGCCCGCCTCCGCGGCGATCAGGCCACCGGCCGCGAGGTCCCAGGCGGCCAGTCCGACCTCGTAGTAGGCGTCGAGCCGGCCGCAGGCGACCGAGCAGAGGTCGACGGAGGCCGCGCCCCGGCGGCGGATGTCACGCACCCGGGGGAGCAGCTCGGCGACGACCGCGCCCTGGGCCGCGCGCCGGCGCGGGTCGTACCCGAACCCCGTACCGACCAGCGCGGTCGCCGGGTCGTCCTTCGCCGAGCAGGTGATGGGCTCCCCGTCGAGGCGGGCGCCCCCGCCGCGGGTGGCGCTGAACACCTCGCCCTGCACGCCGTCGACCACGACACCGGCCACGACGCCGCCGTCGTCCTCGGCGGCGATCGACACCGCCCACCCCGGCAGCCCGTAGAGGTAGTTGGTCGTGCCGTCCAGGGGGTCGACCACCCAGCGGACGCCGCTCGTGCCGGGCCGGCTGCTGCCCTCCTCGGCCACGATGCCGTCGTCCGGACGGGCGCCGAGCAGCGCGTCGACGATGAGGTGCTCGGCCGCCCGGTCCATCTCGCTGACCATGTCGGTCGCCGACGACTTCGTCTCGACGGTCGCCCGGGCCCGGCCGACACCGTCGAGCAGCAGCCGCGCCGCCCGCAGGGCGACGTCGGTGGCGAGCTCGACGAGCGCGGCGGGGTCGGCCGCGGGCGGCGGAGGGGGCGTGCGCACGGTCACGGCAGGCGACGGTACCGTGCCCCCCGATGGCGCCCACCCCTGCGTTCCCCGGCGGCGCGGTGCCCGCGCCGCCCGCGGTCGACCTGCGCAGCGACACGGTGACGAGGCCGACCCCCGAGATGCGCCGAGCCATGGCCGAGGCCGAGGTGGGGGACGACGGGTTCGGTGACGACCCCACCGTCGCCCGCCTCGAGGCGCGCTTCGCCGAGCTGACCGGCAAGGAAGCCGCGGTCTTCACCCCCTCGGGCACCATGGCCAACCAGATCGCCCTGCGGGCGCTGGCCACGCCGGGGTCGCTCGTCGTCGTCGGTCGCCGGCAGCACGTGGTCACCCACGAGGCCGGGGCCGCGGGGGTCAACCAGGTCGCGCAGCTGCACCTCGTCGCCGACGACGACGGCACGATCGACCCCGCCGAGGTCGCGCACCTCGTGGCGGCGGCCGAGCACCTGTGGCCGCCGCCCTCGGTCGTGTGCGCCGAGGACACCCACCTGGCCGCGGGCGGTCGCCCGTGGCCGCTCGACCGGCTCCGCGCCCTCGGCGACGTCGGCGTGCCCGTCCACCTGGACGGCGCCCGCATCTTCAACGCCGCCGTCGCCACCGGCACCTCGGTCGCCGAGCGGTGCGCGCCGGCCACGACCGTCATGGCCTGCCTGTCGAAGGGCCTGAGCGCGCCGGTCGGCTCGCTGCTGGCCGGCCCGGCCGACGTCATCGCCCGGGCCCGGGTCGAGCGCAAGCGCCTGGGCGGGACGATGCGGCAGGCCGGGATCCTCGCCGCCGCCGGCCTCGTCGCCCTCGACACCATGGTCGACCGGCTGGCCGAGGACCACCGGCGGGCCCGGCGCCTGGCCGAGGCGGTGGCCGAGCGGTGGCCCGACGCCGGCTGCGACCCGGCCGAGGTGCGGACGAACATCGTGCTGTTCCACCACGACGACCCGGCGCGGCTGCTCGCCGCGCTGGCCGAGCGCGGCGTGGGCGCCGTCACCCTCGGTCCCCGCACCGTCCGGTTCGTGACCCACGCCGGCATCGACGACGCCGCCCTGGAGGTCGCCCTGCGCGCCATCGAGGAGGCCCCGTGACGCTGCTCGCCGAGACCCCCTCGCGCGTCCTCGCCGTCTACGCCCACCCCGACGACCCCGAGGTCTCCTGCGGGGGTGCCCTGGCCCGCTGGGCGGCCCGGGGCGCCGAGGTCCGCCTCGTCGTCGTCAACGCGGGCGACAAGGGCTCCCACGACCCCGACACCGACCCGCGGGAGCTGACCGAGCGCCGGGCGGCCGAGGTCGCGGCGGCCGCCGAGGTGCTCGGCCTCGCCGGCGTGGAGATGCTCGGCATCCCCGACGGCGAGGCGACCAACGACACCGAGCTGCGGGCCCGGCTGGTCGCCCTGGTCCGGGCCCACCGGCCCGACGTCGTCGTCGCCCCCGACCCCACCGCCGTGTTCTTCGGCGACAGCTACGTCAACCACCGCGACCACCGCGAGGTCGGCTGGGCGGTCGTCGACGCCGTGGCGCCCGCCGCCGCCAGCCCGCTCTACTTCCCCGAGGCCGGCCCCGCCCACCAGGTCGACGCCCTCCTGCTGTCGGGCACCTTCCAGGCCGACGTGTGGGTCGACGTCTCCGACGTGGTCGACGTCAAGCTGGCCGCGGTCGCCTGCCACGAGAGCCGCGTCGGCGACGCCCCCGAGCTGGTGGCCGAGCTGCTGCGGCGGCGCATGGCCGAGACCGGCGCCGAGGTCGGCGTGGCCCACGCCGAGAGCTTCCGGCGCCTGCGCTTCACCTGACCGCCGGGCCCGGCCCGGCCGGCGGGGCGGTCCGCGCCGGCCCTCCCCGGCGCCCGCCCGCCCGGCCTGGATCGTGCGCCACCCGCCCCCCGCCCCCCGGGCCAGCACGGCCCCGACCCCCCCGCCCGCCGCCCCCCCCGCCCGCCCCCCCCCGCCCGACCCCCCCCGCGGCCGCGCCCACGCG
>PKRH01000155.1 GCA_017577565.1 Thermoanaerobacterales bacterium
GGCCCAGACCGACAGGATCGTGCCCAGCGCCGCCACGGCGTCCGGGGCGGGCGGGGGCGCGGGGTCGGGGCGCGGCGCGGTGGCGCGGGGGTCACGCATGCCGGGGAGGATGGGGCCCGCCCCTCCCGGCCGGCTCCCACGGGCTCCCGGCCGGCCGGCGCCCGCGGGAGCCGGCGGGACCGCCGTGACAGGCCGCGGGCGCACGGTCGCGCCATGACCACGACGACGACCGACACGACCCTCGGGCGCGCCCTCCCCACCGAGATGCTCGAGCGGTTCCGGGCCCGGGCCGGCGAGCTCGACCGCACCAACGCCTACTTCGAGGAGGACCTCGCCGAGCTCCGGGACGCCGGCTACCTCCTGGCCGCCGTGCCGACCCACCACGGCGGCTGGGGGCTCGACCTCGCCGCCGTGGCGGCGGAGCAGCGTCGCCTGGCCCGCTACGCGCCGGCCACGGCGCTCTCGCTCACCATGCACCACTACTGGGTGGGCATGGCCATGGAGCTGGAGCGGGCGGGCGACACCTCCTGCAGCTGGATCCTCGAGGCCGCGGCGGCCGGCGAGGTGTTCGCCGCCGGCCACGCCGAGCGGGGCAACGACGTCCCCGTGCTCATGTCGACCTGCATGGCCGAGCGGGTCGAGGGCGGCTACCGGCTCACCGGCCGCAAGCAGTTCGGCTCGAACGGGCCGGCGTGGCGGTGGCTCGGCGCCCACGCCATCGACGCCGAGGACCCGGCCGGCCCGCAGATCGTCCACGCCTTCGTCGACCGGCAGAGCCCCGGCGTCACCGTCGAGGAGACCTGGGACACGCTCGGCATGCGCCCCACCCAGAGCCACGACACGGTCCTCGACGGCGTGTTCGTCCCCGACGAGCGCATCGGGGCGGTCGTCCCCGCCGGCGACGGCAGCTCGCCCTTCGTGTCCTTCATGGTCATGTGGGCCCTGTCGCTCATCGCCGCCGTCTACCTCGGCGTCGCCGACCGGGCGCTGGAGCTGACCGTGTCCGGCGCCAAGCGCAAGACCTCGGTGGCCATCGAGCGGGGCGCGTACGCCTACAACCCGATGGTCCAGCACCAGGTGGCCGAGATGTACCTGGCCCGCGAGGCCGCCGCGGCGATCCTCGAGCGCCTCGTCGAGGAGTGGTCGGCCGGCGTCGACCACGGCGAGGAGTGGGTGCCGAAGCTCTACGCCACCAAGTGGACGGTCGTCGAGCGGTCCAAGCGGGTCGTCGACATCGCCCTCGACGTGTCCGGCGGCGCCGGGATGTTCAAGGGCAACGAGCTCGAGCGGCTCTACCGCGACGTCCGCTGCGGCGGCTTCCACCCGGCGAACGACGCGCTGACCCACGAGCTGGTCGGCAAGGCCGCCCTCGGGATCCTCACGGAGCAACCTCGCTGGTGACGCGTGCGGCGACGTGTCACAGGGCCCGGCGCGCGAGCTCGGCGGCGGCATCGCCGTCGAGCCGCGCGCCGCGGGCGCGCGCGGCCGCGTAGGCCTCGTCACCGAGCACGGCCCGCAGGAGCCGGTCGAGCTCGTCGAGCGCCGCCTGGTCGGCCCCGAAGATGCGGTGCCCGGCGTCGGTGGCCCGGACGGCGCCGACCAGCACGGCGGCGTCCTCGTGCTTGCCCTGCCGGGCGAGCAGGCCGGCGATCGCCCGCAGCATCGTCCACTGCGTGGCCCACATCCCCGCGCGCCGCCAGTGGTCGATCAGGCCCCGGAAGGCCCGGGCCGCCGCGTCCGGGTCGCCGTCGCGGGCGTCGATCGACGCGGCCGCCGCGCCGGCCAGGCCGGTGACGAAGGCGGCACCGGTGCGGCGGGCCAGCTCGACGGCCCGCTCGTAGCGCCGGCGGGCCCGGGCCCGGTCGGCGGCGAGGTCGGCCTCGCCCGCGCAGTACCAGGCGTAGGCCCCGAGCGGGGTGGCGTCGTCGCCGACCTCGGCGAGCAGCGCCTCGGCGTGGTCGGTGGCGGTGGGGTCGTCCGCGTAGGCGCGGGCCAGCACCCCGGTGGCCCGGGCGACGAGCCGGGTCCCCGGCTCGTCGGCGGCCGCCGCGACGGAGTTCTCGTACCAGCGGACGGCGGCGTCGAGGCGGCCCTCGAACAGCTCGTGGTTCCCGAGCCCGGTGGCCACCGGGGCGGGCACGGGGAGCCCGGCCCGCTCGGCCGCGGCCCGGGCCCGGGCGACGCGCCGCCCGTGCTCCGCGACGTCACCGGCCATCCAGGTGGCGTAGGCCGCCGACACCCACAGCAGCGGGGCGACGGGGCTGCGGTCGTCGGGGTCGAGGGGGGTGACCTTCTCGGCCCAGGCCAGCACGTCGGGCCGGAGGCGCAGCAGGGCGTAGAGGCGCAGCGCCTCGACCAGGCGGCCGGCCCGCTCGACCTCGCCCTGCTCGACGAGCCAGGTCAGCGCCACGTGCAGCTCCGGCAGCGCGGCGTCGATCTCGTCGATGACCCGCTCGCCGGGCACCGTGAGGCGCCGGTCGGCGTCGGCGGCCCAGGCGACGAGGCGGCGGGCGTGGCGGTCGCGCACGGCGTCCCGCTCGCCGGCCCGGGCCAGCTGCTCGGCGGCGAACGCCCGCAGGGTCTCCAGCAGGGCGAAGCGGTGGTCGTCCGTCCGCACGACCAGCGACCGCTCGACGAGCTGGGCCAGCGCGGCGTCGGCGGTGTCGGCGTCGAGGTCGCAGACCGCGGCGGCGTCCGCGGCCCGGAACGGCCCGGCGAAGGCCGACAGCGCCCGGAACACCCGCTGCAGCCCCACATCGAGCAGGCCGTACGACCAGGACACCGCGGCGGCCAGCGAGGCGTGCCGGGGCGAGCTGCGGCTGCCGGAGGTGAGCAGGGCGAAGCGGTGGTCGAGCGCGGCGGCCACCTCCGCCAGGTCGTGGGTGTGGAGGCGGGCGGCCGCCAGCTCGATGGCGAGCGGCAGCCCGTCGAGCCGCCGGGCGATCTCGGCGATCGTGACCAGCTCGCCCCGGTCGGGCGCGAAGCCGGGCACCGCGGCCCGGGCCCGCTCGACGAACAGCCGCACGGCCGGGGCGTC
This sequence comes from Thermoanaerobacterales bacterium, assembly GCA_017577565.1. GTDB lineage: Bacteria > Actinomycetota > Acidimicrobiia > Acidimicrobiales > VFJN01 > ZC4RG19. The sequence goes on from PKRH01000155.1 coordinate 3,038, forward strand.
GCCCCCGTCGACCGGCAGCGCCGGCACCGGGTAGACGTGCTCGCCGGGAACCCGCAGGCGCTCGCGGCTGGTGGTCACCACCGTCAGCCGCGGGCAGCGGGCGAGCAGGTGCTCGAGCAGCCCGGCCACGGCGTCCAGCACGTGCTCGCAGTTGTCGGCCAGCAGCACGAGCGGTGCCTCGCCGAGCACGAGCGCGACCTGGTCGGCGAGGGGGACGCCGGGGCGGGCGTCGACCCCCAGCGCCGCGGCCACGACGTTGACGGCCGAGCGGGCGTCCGCCGTGGCCAGCTCGCACAGCACGACGGGCCGCTCGGGCCGGGCCTCCTGGAGCCGCCGGCCGACCTCGAGCAGCACGCGGGTCTTGCCCACGCCGCCCGGTCCGACGAGCGTCACGGCCCGGCGCTCGCCGGCCAGGTCGCACACGTCGGCGGCGAGCTCGTCGCGCCCGACGAGCGAGGTCGGCGGCACGGGCAGGCGGCGGAGCGCTGCCGGGGCGGCGGAGGGGGACGCCGGGGTCGCCGCGACCGCCGCGACCGCTGGGGCCGGCGCGCCGACCAGCAGGCCCCGGTGCTGGGCGACCAGCGCCGGGGACGGCTCGATGCCCAGCTCGTCGCCCAGGCGGCGCCGGAAGTCGTCGAAGACCCGCAGGGCGTCGGCCCGCCGGCCGGCCGCGGCCAGGGCGGTCATGAGCAGCGCCCGGGGCCGCTCCCGCAGCGGCTCGGCGTCGCACAGCGCGGTCAGCTCGGCCACGACGCCGTCCGCGGTCCCCTCGGCGAGGCGCCGCTCGGCCCGCAGCTCGCGGGCCCGGGTGCGCAGCTCCTCCAGCCGGGCCGCCTCGGCCCGGGCGTCGTCGAGGTGGTCGAGCTCGGGGTAGGCGGGGCCGTGCCACCGGGCGAGGACCGCGCCCAGCTCGGCGAGGTCGGCGGCGGTGGGGGCGCCGGCCGCGACCAGCGCGGCCAGCCGGTCGCCGTCGACCTCGACGTCGCCGGGGTCGAGCCGGTAGCCGTCCGCGGCCGAGGCGACCAGCCCGGGCGGCAGGCACCCGCGAAGCCGGGACACGTGGTTGTGCAGGGCGCCGGTCGGGTCGCGCGGCGGGCCGGCGGGCCACAGGGCCTCGATCGCCACCTCGGCGGGCACGACGTGGCCCTGCCGGAGGACGAGGAGGGCGAGCAGCCGCCGCTGCAGCGGCCCGGGCGGCGTGACGTCCCGTCCGCCGGCGACCGCGCGCAGCGGGCCGAGCACCTCGACGAGCACCCGCGCACCGCCGCCCTCGGTCACCCCTCCAGTCTGGCGGGTGGCGGGCGATCGCGCCCGCCCGTGGGGTCAGCGGGTGCCGGCCGGGCCGCGCAGGGTGAGGGCGGCGGTGGTCGGCCCGTCGCCGCCGCCCCCCGTGGGCCCGTTCGGGCGCACCCGGATGCGGAGCCGGCAGTCGGCCGCCCGGGGGTCGTAGGCGACGAGCTCGGTGACCGTCGCCTCGCCGTCGCCGGCCAGGCCTTCGGCGATGCCCAGGTGCACGGCGCACACGGTGGACCGGTCGGCCGCCGCGGCCGAGGCGAACGGGCAGGCGTGCAGGACGATCTCGGCGCCGTCGTCCAGCGGCCGCACCTCGGGCTCGAAGCCCTGGCGGGCCATGGCGGCGGTGACGTCGGCGACGACGTCGCCGGACGGGGTGGGGACCCGGAACTCGTCGGCGGCGAGCCGGCCGACCTCCTCGGCGTCGCGGCCGGTGCGGATGATCTCGAGCAGCAGGCGGCTCAGCCGTTCGTAGGGGCCGCTCGTGTCCCAGCGGCCGGCGGCCGCCGGGTTGATCTCGTAGACGAGGCGGGGGCGGCCCCGGCCGGTCGGGCGGGCCCGGGACTCGACGACGAGGCCCGCGGCGACGAGCTTGGCCACGTGCTGGCGGATGGCGTTGTGGTTGAGCGGGAGGTGCTCGTTGATCTCGGCGATGCCGACGGGGTGGTCGGCGCCCGCGATGAGCCGGAAGATGGCGTGGCGCGTCGGGTCGCCGAGCGCTCGGGCCTGTTCCTGGAGCGACGCGGGTGCCATGGCTGCTCTGGGGCGCGGGTGTCGGTCACCAGTCTGCCCGACACCTGCGGCCGGCACGTCCTAGCCCGGGTCGCGGGCGAGCGGGATGGTGGCGCCCATCATCACGCCGAAGCCGAGGCCGCCCCAGACGCCGACGAACGTGCCGACGCCGAAGGCCTGGACGGCGTCCATGCCGTCGAGCAGGAGGCTGACGCCGACGCCCGTCGTGGCCACGGTGAAGCCGACGAGGGCGCCGACGATGGCGCTGCGCTTCACGTTCGGCGTCCGGCGGGCGGCGGCGCCGGCGGGCGGGGCACCGCCGGGGGCGTCGCTGGCGGGAGGAGCCGGGGTCGCGGCGGTGTCCACCATCGAAACTTCTCCGTTTCTTCTAGCGGATACGTGACAAAACCCAGTGTGGCACGGGGCGCCGGCGCCGGCCACCGGCGCCGCTAGCGTCCCCGCCGTGCGTGCGGCATCGGGGCGCGTGGTGGGCGTCGACGCCGCCGGCCGCCACGGCTGGGTCGGCGTCCTGGTCGACGACGGCGGCGTCGTCGGGGCCCGCACCGGCGCGCTGGCCGAGATCGTCGCCTGGGCCGAGCCGGTCGACGTCGTCGGCGTCGACATCCCGATCGGCGACGTGCCCGGCGGCGTCCGGCGGGCCGAGGCCGCGGCCCGGGCCTTCGTCGGACCCCGGGCGGCGAGCATCTTCTCGCCGCCGCCCCTCGACGTCCTCGCCGCGCCCTACGCCGAGGCCAACGCCGCGCTCGCGGCCCGGGGCGCGCCCCGCCTGTCCCGCCAGGCCTGGTCCCTGGGGCCGAAGATGCTCGAGGCCGCCGACCTCGCCGCCGGCGACGACCGGGTCCACGAGGTCCACCCCGAGGTGACCTTCCGCGAGCTGGCCGGCGCGCCCCTCCCGTGGTCGAAGAAGAGCTGGAACGGCCTGATGCTGCGGCGCCGGCTGCTGGCGGGCGCCGGCCTCGCCCTGCCCGACGAGCTGCCGGGCGCCGACGGCGTGCCGGCCGACGACGTGGTCGACGCCACCGCGGTCGCCTGGTCGGCGCGCCGCATCGCCGCCGGCACGGCCCGCACCTTCCCCGACCCGCCCGAGGAGGCCGGCGGCCGGCTCGTCGCCATCTGGTGCTGAGCCGGGGGGCGGGGATCCCGCCCCGCCGCCCGGTCGCCGGGTACGTTCCGTCCGTGGCCGAGACCTTCGATGCCGTGGTCGTCGGGATGGGGCCCGGCGGCGAGGTCGTCGCCGGGCGGCTCCTCGACGCGGGCCGGCGGGTGGCCGTCGTCGAGCGCGAGCTGATCGGCGGCGAGTGCGCCTACTGGGCGTGCATCCCGTCGAAGACCGTGCTGCGGGCGCCCGAGGTCGTCAGCGAGGCGGCCCGGGTCGACGGCGTCAGCGCCGCCCGGCTGGCCTGGGAGCCGGTGCGGGCCTACCGCGACGAGATGGTCCGCCACCTCGACGACACGGCCCAGGTCGAGGGCTACCGGTCGCAGGGCGCCGAGGTCGTGAAGGGCGCCGCCCGCCTGGCCGGCCCCGGCCGGGTGCGCGTCGGCGACCGCGAGCTGGTCGCCGAGCACGTCGTCGTGGCGACCGGGTCCGAGCCGGTCGTGCCCCCGATCGAGGGCCTCGACGGCGTGCCCCACTGGACCAGCCGCGACGTCCACGCCGCCGCCGAGCTGCCCGCCCGGGCCGTCGTCGTCGGCGGCAGCGCCGTCGCGGTGGAGACCGCCCTGTTCCTCGCCCGCTTCGGCGTGGCCGTCACCGTGGTCCAGCGCAGCGATCGCCTGCTGCGGCGGGAGGAGCCGCGGGTGGGCGCCCTGGCCGCCGAACACCCCGGGGAGGGGGGGGGCGGCGGCCCCCCACGGGCCCGCCCCCGCCGGGCCCGGCGCGGCGGGCGGGGCGCCGGGGCCGGGGTGGGCGGCGGGGGGGGAGGGGGGGGGGGGGGCTGGGCGTTGTTACGACCTACCGGGCCCACGGGCGGGG
>PKRH01000156.1 GCA_017577565.1 Thermoanaerobacterales bacterium
CCCGGCCCGCCCGCCCGGGGCGGGCGGCCGCGCCCCCGCCTCGCCCCCCCCCCCCCCCGCCTCGCCTCCCCCGACCGGCGGCCGGGCGGTCACCTCCCCCCCCGGCGGCCCGCGGAGGGGGCCCCCCGCCACGGGGCGCGCCTCGCCCTCGTGCCGCTGCCGGCGCGGCCGTCCCCCCTCCCCGCCGCGGCCGCGGGGCGGGTGCTGCGCCGGGTCGCCGGCAGCGACGTCGTCGTGGTCGACAGCATCGCCGCCGCCTTCCTCGCCCCCTGGCGGGTCGGCCCGCCGCTCGTGGGCTCGCTCCACCAGCCGCCCGGCGGCATCGACCACGGCCCCGCCCGCCGTCGGGTCCAGGCCGCGCTCGACCGGGCCGTCTACCGTCGCTGCGCCCTGCTCGTGCTGGCCAGCGAGACCCTGGCCGACGGCCTGCCGGCCGTGCCCACGCAGGTCGTGCCCCCCGGCCGCGACGTCGCCCCGGCGCCGGGCGGGCCACCGGAGGACCTCCGCCGGGGCCGGCGGGTGGCGCTGCTCTGCGTCGGCAACTGGGTCGAGCGGAAGGGGACGCTCGACCTGCTCGAGGCCCTGGCGCTGCTGCCGCCGGACGCGGCCACCCTGCACCTGGTCGGGCGGACCGACGTCGACCCCCGCTACGCGGCGCGGGTCGAGCGACGGATCGCCCGGGGAGACCTGGCCGGGCGCGTCGTCGTCCACGGGCCGGTCGCCCGGGAGCGGGTGGCGCAGCTCTACCGGTCGGCCGACGTCTTCGTCCTGCCCAGCTACCGCGAGCCCTACGGCACGGTCTACGGCGAGGCCATGGCGGCCGGGCTGCCGGTGGTCGGCTGGCGGGCGGGCAACCTGCCGAACCTCGCCCGGGACGGACGCAAGGGCCTGATCGTCGAGCCGGGTGACCGGGCCGCGCTGGCGGCCGCGCTCGGCCGGCTCGCCGGCGACCCCGAGCTGCGCCGCCGGCTGGGCAGGGCCGCCGCCGAGCGGGCGGCGGCCCTGCCCACGTGGGACGAGACCACCGCCCGCTTCGTCGAGCTGCTGGCCGCGGTGCGCGACACCGGCTGAACCCCGGGGAGAAGGGGCCGGCCGGCGGCCGGGGCCGCACCGCGGGGCCCGCCACCCCGCGGTGCGGTCAGGCCCCGGTCCCCCGCGTCGGCGCCCGACCGGGCCCGTCCGGGCCGGTCTCGGCGCCGTCGTGGTCCTCGAGCAGGTCCTCGACGAACTCGGCCACCGCCCGCACGACGTCCTCGTCGTCGAGCGCGGGCGCCGCGGCCGCCCGACCCGGTCCGCCGCCGTCCGCCGCCGGGTCGTCGTCCGTCGAGTGCTCGTCCTGGGGGATCACCGCACGCACCGTACGGGCGGCCGCGGCCGGTGTCGTCCGTAGCGCCTACGTAGCTGGCGTCCCGGCGGGCGGTCGGCCCCCTCAGCCCTCCAGACCCAGCGCCGCCGCCAGCTCACGGCGGCCGGTGATCTGCAGCTTGCGGTAGATGCGGTGCAGGTGCGTGTCGACGGTGCGCACGGACAGGAAGAGGGTCTCGGCGATCTCCGCGCTCGTGCGGCCGCGGGCCGCCAGGAGCGCGACCTCGCGCTCACGGGCGGTCAGCTCCTCCCCCGCCCCCAGGAGGGGCTCGAGCGCCGGCGACACCGGCCGGCCGCACGCCTGCAGCAGCTCGTCGGCCCGCCGGGCCGAGGCCGCCGCCGACGCGCCCCTCCCGGCCCGCCGGTGGGCGTTGGCCGCCGACCGGTGGGCCTCGGCGGCCAGCAGGTCGGCCCCCATCGCCTCGAGCTCGGCGGCCACCGCCGCCAGGCCGGCGGCGTCGTCGCCGGCCCGGGCCCGGGCGTGGCGGGCGGCGGTGGCGGCGAAGGGCCCGTCGACGACGGCGGCCAGGCGCTCCAGCGCCTCGACGGCCTCCTCGGCCCGCCCGAGGCGCACGACCGCGTGCAGCAGCTCGACCGCCAGCGGCTTGGCCGCCTGCTCGACGACGAGGGCGAGGTTGAGGCACCGCTGCGCGGCCTCCCCCACCTGGCCGTGGGCGGCGAGGGCCCACGAGCGGGACAGCTCGATGTAGGGCAGCGTGCGGGCCCCCCGCTGGGGGTCGGCGGCGAAGGCGGCGTCCGCGGCCGCCAGGGCCTCGTCGGCCGTCTCCAGGTCGCCGGCGAACACCGCGGCCCGGGCCCGCATGGCCTCGGCGAGGGGGCGCTGGCCGAACCAGTCGGCCTCCGCCAGGGCCCGCGAGCTGCGCTCGAGCTCGGCCAGCGCCCGGGCGGCCCGGCCCCGGGCCAGCAGCGCGCCGCCCCGGAACCCGGCGAGGATGCCCCGCAGCGACGGCGGCGGCCGCTCGATGCGCAGCCCCAGGTCGTCGGCGGTGAACTCGTCGAGCTCACGGGCACGGCCGGCCCAGTACAGGGACTGGAAGCGGGCCATGCGCAGCTGCAGCTCGCCGTAGGGGACGTCGCGCCGGTGGCGGCGGGCGGCGGCGTACAGCTCGGGGGTGAGCAGGGACAGCGACTCGTCGGGGCGGCCCTGCGAGCCCCGCACGGAGACGGCCACGGACACCGCCCGGACCCGGGCGCTCTCCGGCGTGCCCGGCGCGGCCACCAGCTGGTCGGCGATCTCGCCGGCCTCGGGCAGCCGCATCATGAACATCAGCATCTGGGCCAGCACCGAGCGGCACTCGCCCTGCCAGGCCGGGTGGCCGGCCAGGTCGCGGTCGGCCTCCCGCAGCACGGCCTCGGCCTCCGCCGACCGGTCGAGGTGGAGGAACAGGCCGCTGGCCCGGGCGATCGCCACCTGGGCGACGAGCTCGGGGTCGTCGGGCTGCAGCTCGGCCAGCACCTCGACGGCCTCCTGCGGTCGCCCCTGGCCGGTGAGCGCCTCGGCGAGCACGAGGCCGGCCTCGGCGCGGGCCGTGCCCCCGGCGGCGAGGGCGAGCCGCTCGGCCAGCGCGTGGTCGAGGCGGCCCAGCGCCTCGCGGCCGAGCGCCAGCAGCTGCTCGGCGTCGCCCGGCGCGCCGGACTCGAGGCGCCAGGTGGCGACCCGCAGCCGGTCGACCGTGTCGAGGTCGCCGACCGCCTCGACGAGGTCCCGCAGGATCGCCCGGCGGCGGGTGCGGGGCAGGTCGTCGGCGATGACCTCGCCGTAGAGCGGGTGCGCCACCTGCACGACCGCGCCGTCGCCGACGACCTCGACGAGCCCCCGGCGCTCCAGCTCCTCGACGTCGTCGGGGTCGGCGAGCCGCTCGGCCGCCGCCAGCGGCACCTGCTCGCCGACGGCGACGATCTCGAGCGCGGCCCGGGGGCCGGGGTCGAGCAGCCGCAGGCGCTCCTCGACGAGCTCGCGCAGCCGGGCGAGGTGGCCCTCCGGCAGGCGGACGGGCCCGGCGGCGCCGCTCGCGCGCCGCTCCACGGCGGCGGTCACGAGCTCGCGCACGAACAGCGCGTTGCCGCGGCTCAGCTCCCAGATCCGGTCGAGCAGCGACGCCGGCACGTCCTCGCCCACGACCTGGAGCACGAGCTCCTCGGTGGCGGCCCGGTCGAGCGGACCGATGTCGAGCCGGGTGAGCAGGTCGTCCTTCCACAGCGCGACGAGCCCGGGCGGCAGCGGCTCACCGGTCCGCACGCTGACGAGCAGCCGGGCGGAGGACTGCGTGGCCACGAGGTGCAGCAGGGCGACCGAGGTGTCGTCGAGCAGGTGGGCGTCGTCGACCGCCAGCAGGAACGGGCCGGTGCCGGCCCGGGCGTCGAGGCGGGCGAGGGCGAGGTGCAGGAGGTCGTCGTGGTTGCGGGCGGCCGCGTCCGGCGCCAGGAGGTGTGCGAACGAGCCGAGCTGGATCTGGCGGGCCGCCTCGGTCGCCCGCACCCACTCGACCGCCATCCCGTCCCGGCGGCAGCCCTCGACGGCCTCGGCGATGAGCCGGGTCTTGCCGACGCCCGGCTCGCCGAAGACGGCGACGCCACGGGGGCCTCCGGTCGAGGCCAGCGTGCGTCGCACGGTGGCGAGCTCGGCGTCACGGCCCACCAGCGGCCAGCGTGCGAACACGAACGGATCGTACCGACCGGGGCGGCCGGGAATTACGTAGTCGCTACGGATCCGGCCCCCTGCCCGGCTGCGTAGGTTCGGAGACCACGGCCGCGTCGTGCCCAGCAGACCGGCCGTGGTGCGGCGACGCCGTCGGAGGCCGGGCGGACCTCCGGCGGCCGCCAGGCGGCGCGGCGTCGCCCGCGGCGGGCGACGCCAGGCGCCACCGGAGGGCGTGCGGGGCCCTCCGGGGCGCCCGCCGCCTCACGCCCCCTCGTCGGTCGGCTCGGCCCCGCCGGGGCCGGCGGCCGCCTCGGGGACGTCGCGCAGCGCGGCGTGCATGCGGTCGAGCCAGGCGGGGTCGAGGTTGGCGTAGACCAGGTGGGCGCCGGCGAAGCGCTCCAGCTCGCGCACCAGGGCGTCGACGTCGAGCTCCTCGACCAGCAGGACGAGCGTCGTCGTCCCCTCCTCGACGGCCTGGCGGAACCAGTCGACCCACTCGTCGCTGACCCCGTGGTCGATGATCTTGGCGGCGACGGCGCCGGTCCCGGCGCCCACGCCCGCCCCGACGATCCACCCCACCGGCCCGCCGAGGATGAGGCCGAAGAGGCCGGCCCAGAGGGCGCCCGACAGGGCGCTGCGGCCGGTCTCGAGGTCGACCGTCTCGCGCACCATCGTGCGGCCCTGGTCGTCCTTGCTGACGAACACGGCGTCGAGGAGCCGGAGGTGGCCCTCCGACGCCAGCCTCGCGGCGGCCGTCAGGAACTCCTGGGCCCGGAAGGGGTCCCGGAACGAGATGCCGACCAGCGTGCGGGGCACCCCGCCCTCGTCGGTGGAGGTCATGGCCGCGATCCTCGCACAGGGCCGGCGTGGCCGCCCGGGGCGGGCATCCCCCACGACCTGCGGACGTTGCGCTTACGTGACAACCGATGGCCGATTCGTTACATTCGCCGCCGCCCGCAGCGCCGCGGGCCACGGCCGGCCGGCCCGTCCGCCGCCGGTGCACGCAACGTCCGAGTCGAGCTGGGGAGCTTGGGGTGCGAGGGTTCAGCCGTCCCGCGCTGTGGAGAGGTCTCGTCGCCGCGGTCCTCGCCGCCGGCGCGCTCACCCCGGACGCCGCCGGGGCGCAGAGCGAGCCGTCGCCCGAGGAGCAGCTGGAGGACGTGCGCTCCCGGGCCGAGGCGGTGGCGGCGGAGATCGACGTGCTGGAGGCCGAGAGCGCCGAGATCGAGGAGGCCCTGGCCGCCATCCAGACCGAGATCGCCGGCCAGCAGGTCGTCGTCAACGCGGCCAACGACGCGTGGGCCTCGGCCGAGGCCGAGCTCGCGGCCTCGGAGGCCCGCATCGAGGAGCTGGAGGGGACGATCGCGGAGCTCGAGGAGATGGCCGACCAGCTGGTCATCCAGGCCTTCACCGACCCGCCGATCAACCACGCGCTCGAGGCGTTCAACGCCGAGACGCTGACCGACGCCACGGTCATGCGGGCCATCCTCGACGTCCAGTCCAAGGCCGACGCCGACGCGCTCGAGGCCCTCGACCAGGCCCGGGAGGACCTCGAGGAGGAGAAGGAGGTCAAGGAGCAGCTGGCGGCCGAGGCGGCCGAGAAGAAGGCCGAGGCCGACGCGGCGATGGCCGAGCTGGAGGCCGCGCTGGCCGTCCAGGAGCAGTTCGCCACCGACGTCGAGGCCCGCCTCAACGCCAAGCTGGCCGAGGCCGAGGCCCTGGCGGCGGCCGACGCCGAGCTGTCCCGCCAGATCGCCGCCGAGCAGGCGGCGCTGGCCGCGGCGCTCCAGGCGTCGACGGCCCAGCCGGCGGCCGGCTCGTCGACGATCACGCCGGCCCCCGGGGGCCTGGCCACCGTGACCTGCCCGGGCGGCGGCTCGATCACGGTCGCGGGGTCGATCGCCTCGAACGTCCAGCGGCTCCTGAACGACGCCGCCGCCGACGGCATCCGGCTGTGCGGCGGCGGCTACCGGGACCCGCAGCAGCAGATCGAGCTGCGCAAGGCCCACTGCGGCACGTCGTCCTACGCCATCTACGAGATGCCGTCGTCGCAGTGCAGCCCGCCGACCGCCCGCCCCGGCACGTCGATGCACGAGCAGGGCCTCGCGATCGACTTCACCTGCAACGGCGGCGGGACGGTGAGCTCGGGCGACAGCTGCTTCCGGTGGCTGTCGGCCAACGCCGCCAGCTACGGGCTCTACAACCTGCCCAGCGAGCCCTGGCACTGGTCGACGAACGGCAACTGACCGCCGGCGCCACCGGGGGCCGGGCCGGCGCGGGCGCGGCGTCCAGGGCCGCCACCCGGGTCGGGCGCGGCCGGGTGGGGATCAGTCCCGGGTGGCGTCGGACGGGCTGACGAAGCCCAGCGCGATGCCGACCAGGGACACCAGCACCGCCACCCCCTTGACCAGGCGTGACCCAGCTCGCGTCTGCGACATCGGTCTCCCCCTTCGTCCCGATCGCGTCCCAGCCAGCGGCGCGCCGCGCGGCCATCGATAGTTGTCGCGCGGCCGCACTGCGTGGCGCAAGGGTCGATCGCGCCCGGGACGCGTCGGCGCGGCCACATCCGCCCCCCCGGCTGGCCCCCGCGTGCGGGCTGGCCGGGTACGGCTGGCTCGACGGGCCGGTGGGGGCAGGCGGGGGCGGCGCGGCCACCGGCATCCCCGCCGGCGAGCGGCGTACGAGCGAGTACCTCACGCACCCGGTCTTCCAC
>PKRH01000015.1 GCA_017577565.1 Thermoanaerobacterales bacterium
CGTGAGTGGCGCGGGGGGGTGGGAACGAGAACCCCGACGGCGGCGACCCGCGGCTGGGGCGGCACGGCGGGGTCGTCGGCGAGCTGGGCGCGGTGGGCGCGGGCCCCCCGCTGAGGGGGCAGCTGCGCCACCCATCGGCGACCGCACTATACCGGGCCGGCCGCCAGGCCGAGGCGCTGCGGGTGCTCGACGACGCGGCCCGCACGCTGCGCGACCAGCTCGGCATCGACCCCGGTCAGCCCCTGCGCGACCTCGAGGTCGCGATCCTCAACCACGACCCCGCGCTCGACCTGGTGCCCGAGGCCCCGGCGCGGGCGGCCGCCCCGGCACCGGCCGCGGCGGTGGACGGCGCGGCCGCGGCGCCGGCGGCCCCCACCCGCCCGGCGCTCGTCGGCCGCGAGGGCGAGCTGCGCCAGGCGCTCGCCGCGCTGGACGAGGCCCGGGACGGCCGGCGCATCGTGCTGGTCGAGGGCGAGCCCGGCATCGGCAAGACGCGGCTGGTCGAGGAGCTCGCCGCGACCGCCGCCGCCCGGGGCGCCGCCGTGCACTGGGGCCGGGCCTTCGAGGGCGGGGCCACCCCGGCGTTCTGGCCCTGGCTGCCGCCGTTGCGGGCCCTCGTCGCCGAGGCCGGGGGCGCGGCCGTGCCGCCCGAGCTGGCGGCGCTGGTCGAGACGAGCGGGGAGGAGTCCGCCGCGGCCGACGCCCTCGGCGCCCGCTTCCGGTTGTTCGACGCCGTCGTCGCGCTGCTCCGGGCCGCGTCCGGCCGCCGGCCGCTGGTCCTGGTGCTCGACGACCTGCAGTGGGCGGACCTGCCCTCCCTCGAGCTGCTCGGGTTCGTCGCCAGCGCCGACGCCCTGGCCGGCGCCCCGATCCTCCTCGCCTGCACGGTGCGCGAGCTGGAGGTCGGCCGCAACGACACCGTGGTCGAGACGCTGGCCACCCTGTCGCGGGCGCCGGCGACCCGGCGCCTCACGCTGCGCGGCCTGCCGCCGGTGGCCGTCGCCGAGCTGGTCGCCGTCGCCGCCGGGCGGGAGCTGCCCGCCGAGGTGACCGCGGCCATCCAGGAGCGGGCCGAGGGCAACCCGTTCTTCGCCGCCGAGCTGGCCCGGCTGGCCGCCGACGCCGGCGGGGACGTCGAGGCGCTGGGCGCGGTGTCACCGGGCGGCGACGTGCCCTCGGGCGTGCGCGACGTCGTCCGCCGCCGGCTGGCCCGGCTGCCGGAGGCGACCCAGCGCCTGCTCGCCGTGGCCGCCGTCGTCGGGCGGGACGTCGAGCTCGCGCTGCTGGCCCGGGCCGCGGGCCAGGACATCGACGCGGTGGTCGACGACCTCGACCCGGCGGTCGTCCAGCGGCTGCTCGTCCCGGTGCCCGAGCTGACCGGCACGGTCCGCTTCGCCCACGCGCTGGTCCGCGAGGTCGTGGTCGACGACGTCTCCGCCCTGCGCCGGGCCCGCACGCACCTGCGGATCGCCGACGCCATCGCCGCGACCGCGGCGGACGACGACGACGCCGCCGAGATCCTGGCCGAGCACCTGTGGGCCGCGGCGCCGGTGGGCGTCGGGCAGCGGGCGGCCGAGGCGCTCGAGCGGGCCGCGGAGGTGGCGGTCCGGCGCTTCGCCTTCGAGGCGGCGGAGGGGATGCTCGAGCGGGCGGTGCAGCTCCGGCGCAGCGCCGCCGGCGCCGCCGAGGGCGTCCAGCCCGAGCTCACCGCCGCCTGCCGGCTGCTGTCGCTGCAGCGGTCGCTCCACGGCTACGCCAGCGTCGGCGGCTCCCCGCTGCTGCGGCGGGCGATCGAGCTGGCCCGGCGGGCCGGCGACGACGAGGTCCTGGCCCGCCTGCTGTGGACCGAGTGGGCCGCCCACGACAGCCGGTGCGACGTCGAGCGGTCGCTGGCCCTGGCCGAGCGGCTCCACGCCCTCGGCGAGGGGTCCGACATCCCGCTCGTGCGGGTGGCGGGCCTGGCCTCGCTCGGCGTCGCCCGCTGGCACCGGGGCCGGATCGCCGAGGCGGCGGCGCTGCTCGACGCCGCGGTCGCGGCGGCGCGGGGCGCGCCGCCGCCGGCGATGAGCATGGGCCTCGACCTCGAGGTCATGCTGCTGCCGGTCCCGTTCAGCCACCACCTGCACGTGCTGGTCGGCGACCTCGGCCCGCCGGAGGGCGAGGCCGCCTTCGAGGCGCTCGCCGGCGCCGCCCCCGACCGCTACGCCATCCCCATCGTCGAGATGCTGGCGGCGGCGGCCGCGCTGCTGGTGGGCGAGCCGGCCTGGGCCGAGCGGGCCGCCCGGCGGGGCGTCGAGGCCGACCCCGAGTCGCGCTTCACGTTCTGGGGGCGGGGCCTGCAGGCCTTCCTGGCCGCGGCGCGGGTCGAGCTGGGCGACGTCGAGGCCGGCCTGCCGCGGCTCGACGAGGCGGTCGACGCCTTCGTCGGCGCCGGCGGCCGCACCGGCGTGCCGGTCCACCTGGCCACCCGGGCGGCGGGCCTCGTGGCCGCCGGGCGGCTCGACGAGGCCGCGGCGGCCGTGGCGGACGCCCACCGGGAGGTCGAGGCGCTGGGCGAGCGCTACGCCGTGCCGCTGGTGCTCGAGGCCGAGGCCCGCCTGCGGGTGGCCCGCGGGGACCCGGACGCCGCCGCCGACCTGCTGGGGCGGGCCGTCGAGGAGGCCCGGGCCCAGGGGGCCCGGGCGGTGGCGGCGCGGGTCGAGCGGGTCGCCGGGGGGCTCGGGGTCGAGCCCCGGCCCCCCGGCGGCACCGCCGGCTGAGGGAGGGAGGTGCCCCCCGCCGAGTCCGCCGTCACTCAGCGGGGGGCGAGTCGACGCTCCCGGCGGGCGGGGAGACCCGCCGGAAGCGCCGGATCGGCCCCTGCCTGCAGCGGTGGCGGGGTGACGTCGACGGCCTCGGCGATCCGGGCGTACACGTCGAGCGCGGTGTCCAGCCCGTGGTCGCCCTGCAGGCAGAGGATCGTCTCGTGGGCGCCGGCCCGGCCGGTGTCCGCGACGTCCGCGGCCACCTGCTCGACGGTGCCGGCGTAGGCGGGGCGGTCGCCCTCCAGCGGCTGGTCGGTGATGCGCAGGTCGGCGCGCACGACCAGCTCCAGGGCGTCGGGGTCGCGGCCGTGGCGGGCGGCGAGGTCGCGCACCCGGGCCCACAGGGGGCCCAGCTGCTCGATGGGCAGCCCGGCCGGGTTCCAGCCGTCGGCGCGGCGGGCGACGCGGTCGAGCCCCTCGGGCGTCGAGGCGGCGAGCAGGATCGGCGGGCGGGGCCGGGCGGGGTGCTCGTCGTGGCCCGGGTCCCAGGTCCGGCCGATGACGTCGAGGGCGTCGTCGAGGCGGCGCCCGAGCTCGGCGTCGTCGACGCCGACCGCGGCGAGCTCGGCGGGCGTGGCGTCGAGGCCGAGGCCGATCGTGAGGCGGCCGTCGGAGAGGACGTCCAGCGAGGCGAGCGACCGGGCGAGCAGCGCGGGGCGGTACCAGGGGGCGACGAGGACGCTCGTCCCCAGCCGCACCCGGGAGGTCACCGCGGCGGCGTAGCTCAGCGCGCACAGCGGGTCGAGGCTGGCGTCGCCGGCACGGCCGCCGTCCAGGCGGTCGTGCACCCAGACGGATGCGTAGCCGACCTGCTCGGCCGCGGTGGCGGCCGAGCGGACGGAGGCCGGGTCCGCGAGGCGGCCGGTCTGGGCGAGGGAGACGCCGAGTCTCATGCGTGGTGTCCTCCAGCAGGTGCGGCGGGTGTCGAGGCATTTGTGCCCCGGCGCGCTCGCCGCCCGCTTGACGGTCGCTTGCAGCGCCGTTGCCAGCGCCGGACCGGGGCCGGCCCTCCCGCTGGCGGTCACCCGGCGACCCCGGCACGATGGGCCGCCGTGCGGGGGACGATGACCGCCTACCGGCTCGTGCGCTGGGGGGAGCCGCCGCAGCTCACCGAGGTGCCGGTGCCCGAGCCGGGCCCGGGGGAGGTCCTGGTCGAGGTGGCGGCCACGGGCCTGTGCCACTCCGACCTCGACATGGCCCGCATGCCCGGCGAGGTCGGCGAGGCGCTGGGGTGGCGGCTGCCGTTCACCCTCGGCCACGAGGTCGCCGGCCACGTCGCCGCCCTGGGGCCGGGGGTCGACGGGCCCCCGCCGGGCGCGGCGGTCGTGCTGGTGTCGCCCGCGTCGTGCGGGGCGTGCGACGCCTGCCGGCGGGGCCGGGACAGCGCCTGCCCGCACGGCACGGCCGGACGCGGCTACGGGCGCGACGGCGGCCTGGCCCGCTACGTCACGGCACCGGCACGTTCCGTCGTCCCCTTGGTCGACGGCGTCGACCCCGTGGCCGCCGCCCCGCTCACCGACGCCGGTGCCACCGCCCACCACGCCGTGGACCGGGTGGCCCCCCGCCTGGAGGCCGGCTCGACGGCCGTGGTCGTCGGGGTCGGCGGGGTGGGGGCGTTCGCCGTGCAGATCCTGCGGGCCCGGACGCCGGCCCGGGTCGTGGCGGTCGACGTCGACCCCGTGCGCCGGGAGGTGGCCGCCGGCCTCGGCGCCGACGAGGTGCTGCCCGACGTCGGGGCGCTCGCCGGGCTCGGCGGCGCCGAGGTCGTGCTCGACGTCGTGGGCACCGACGCCACGATCGCGGCCGGGCTCGCCGCGGTGCGGCCGTGGGGCGCGTTCGGGCTCGTCGGCGCCGGCGGCGGCACGTTCCGGCGCCCCTGGTTCGGGGGGCTGCCGAGAGATGCGGAGATCTTCACATTCCAGGGCTCGTCGATCGCCGACCTGCACGCGGTCGTGGCGCTGGCGGCGGCCGGGGCCGTGCGCAGCGAGGTCGAGGAGTGGCCGTTGTCCCAGGTCACGGCGGCCTACGCCGCGCTGGCCCGGGGCGGGTTGCGGGGCCGGATCGTCGTCGTGCCCGACGACGGTGCGTGAGGGATCGGCCGCAGGCGGCGGCCGCCGGCCCGTCCCGGGCCCCGAGCCGCAGCCGGCGGCCGTTTGACGTCCCGCCCGGGACCGTTAACGTGCGCGTTGACCCCCCGGCTCGTGACCCGAACGGTTGATGCCCCCCCGCCGACCGCGCCTGCGATCCGCCTCCGCCGGCCGCTCAGCGTCGATCGCCACGCACCACTACCGTGACATCGCGCTGCGCGACCTCGTCGCGGCCAAGGACGGGCACGTCGTGTCGGTCTGCATCCCGGCCCACGACGAGGCCGTCACCGTGGGGTGGGTCGTCTACCGCCTGCGCCGGTTCCTCGTCGACCGGCTGGGCCTGGTCGACGAGGTCATCGTCATCGACGACCACTCGACCGACGACACGGCCGCGGTGGCGGCCGCGGAGGGCGCCCGCGTCGTGTCGGCGGCGGACGTGCTGCCGGAGATCGCCGGGTCCCGGGGCAAGGGTGAGGCGCTGTGGCGGTCGCTGCACGTCGCGCGCGGCGACATCGTGCTGTGGTGCGACGCCGACATCGCCGACATCGGGTCCCGCTTCGTCATCGGCCTGCTCGGCCCGCTGCTGACCGACCCGGAGATCAGCTTCGTCAAGGGGTTCTACGAGCGGCCCCGCCACGGCGAGGTGGGCGGCGGCCGGACGACCGAGCTGATGGCCCGGCCGGTCATCGCCACCCTGTTCCCCCACCTCTCCTCGATCGTGCAGCCGCTCTCCGGCGAGTTCGGCGGCCGCCGGCAGCTGCTCGAGCAGCTGCCGTTCGTGCGGGGGTACGGCGTCGACCTCGGCCTGCTCATCGACGTCGCCGAGGCGGTCGGCACCCGGGGCATCGCCCAGGTCGACCTGGGCCGGCGGGTGCACCGCAACCGCAGCCTGGACGACCTGGGCCCGCAGGCGCTCGTCGTGCTGCAGACCGCGCTGCAGCGGGCCGGCGTCCCCTTCCAGAACCCGTCCACGCTGCTGCGGCCCGGCCACCCCCCGCTGGTGCGCTGGTTCGGCGAGCTGCCGCCGCTGGCCTCGCTGCCCGACCGCTACCGGCCGGCCCGGCCGGCCGCCGGGGCGGACCACCCGGGCGCGGACCGCGCCGGCGCGCGCCGGACGGGCGCCGACCACGCCGGCGTCCGCACCACCCGGGCCCGCGCCGGCTCCGGCGCCGCCGGTTCGGGAGCCGCCGGGACGGGGGGCTCGGACGACCACGACCCGCTCCCGCTCTGAGGACGGCCCGGGCGCCCCGTTACGGTGAGGCGCGTGAGCCGGCCACCGACCCTGATCGTGCGCGGGCGCGAGCTCGACCTCGCCGAGCCCGTGCTCATGGGCATCGTCAACGCCAGCCCCGACTCGTTCTCCGACCGGGGCGAGACCCGCACCACCGCCGAGCGGGTGGCGCTGGCGCTCGACCAGGTCGCCCAGGGCGCGGGGATCGTCGACGTCGGCGGGCAGTCGGGCATCACCGGCGTGCCCGAGATCCCGGTGGAGGAGGAGATCGCCCGGGTGCTGCCGGTGGTCGAGGGCATCCGGGAGGCCGCCCCCGACGTGGTCGTCTCCGTCGACACCTACCGGCCGGCGGTGGTCGAGGCCGTCCTCGAGGCGGGGGCGGCGATCGTCAACGACGTCAGCGGCCTGCTCTACCCCGAGGTCGCCACGCTGGTCGCCGAGGCCGGGGCGGGGCTCGTGCTCATGCACACCCGCGCCCGGCCCAAGCACAAGGTGCTCGACGACGCCCTCTACGCCGAGGTCGGCGGGGTGACGGCCGACGTGGTCGCCTTCCTGCGCCAGCGGCTGGAGGTCGCGCTCGAGGCCGGCGTCGACCCCCGGGCCACGATCCTCGACCCCGGGCCGGACTTCGCCAAGACGCCGGCCCAGACGGTCGAGGTGCTGCGCGACCTCGACGCCGTGGAGGCGATCGGGCGGCCCCTGCTGCTCGCGCTGTCCCGCAAGGACTTCATCGGCGCCATCACCCACCGGCCGCCGCGCGCCCGGCTGGGCGGCACCCTCGCCGCCGTCGGGCACGTCGCCGACCGCCCCGGCGTGATCCTGCGGGTGCACGACGTGGGGGTCGTCGCCGACTACCTGGCCGTCGCCGCCGTCCTGGCGGGGCGGCGCGACCTGCCGGCCGGGGCGCGCCTGCCCGAGGAGCTGCGGCGGGAACCGGCTCCCGGTGACGACGACGGGACGGCCTGACGGCCCGGGCGCCGGGCTCCGGCTCCACCGGTGGCTGGGCCGGCCCGTCGTCGGCGTGGCCGTCGCCATGGCGGCCGCCGGGTTCGCGCAGTTCAGCCCGGCCGCCGCGCTGGCCGACGTGGCCGAGCACTTCGGGCAGCTGCGCGACGGCGGCGACACCGTCGCCGAGCAGGCCGGCCTGCCCGGCACCGTCCTCGGCGCCGGGCTCGCGGCCATCCGCCTGGCCGCGCTCGCGGCCCTGCCGCTGGCGGCGGTCGCCGACCGGGTCGGCCGCCGCCGGGCGCTGCTCACCTGGGTGACCGTCGGGCTGCTCACCGTCGTCGCCGCGGCCGCCAGCCCCGGCTACTGGTGGTTCGTCGCCGCCTTCGCGCTGGCCCGCCCGCTGCTCACCGCCACCGACACGGTCGGCGAGGTCATGGCCGCCGAGCTGACGGGGGCCGAGGACCGGGCCAAGGCGGTGGCGCTGATGTCGGCCGCCTACGGCGTCGGCGCCGGCGTCGTGGCGGTGGTCCGGGGCGCCGCCGGCGGCGCCCTCGGCTTCCGGGGCGTGTTCGCCCTGGCCCTCGTCCCGCTGGCCGCGGTGTGGGCCACCCGCCGGCTGGTCGTCGAGCCCGACCGCTACCAGGCCCTCCGGGCCGACGGCGCCCACCGGCCGCCCGCCCTGCGGTCCGTCCCGCCCGAGCTGCGGGGCCGGCTCGCGGTCCTGGCCGCGGTGGCGTTCGCCAGCGCGCTGGTCACCGGGCCGGTCAACACGTTCGCCTTCGTCTACGCCGAGAACGTGCTCGACGCCGGACCGGCGCTGACCGGCGCCCTGGTCGTGGCCGCCGGTCCGGTGGGGCTCGCCGGCCTGGTGGTCGGCCGGGTGCTGGCCGACCGGGTCGGCCGCCGCCCGACCTCGGCCGGTGGCCTCGTCGCCCTGGCGGCCGCCGGCGTGCTGGCCTACTCGGGCGGCCTCGGCGCGCTGGTCGTCGGCTACCTGGCCGGGGTGCTCGTCGGCGCCGCCTACGCCACGCCGGCCATCACGCTCGGCGCCGAGCTGTTCCCCACGTCCCACCGGTCGTCGATGGCCGGGTGGCTGGTCGTCGCCGGCGTCCTGGGGGCGACGGCGGGGCTGCTGGTCGTCGGGGCGGTCGCCGACGCCACCGGCAGCTTCGGCCCCGCCACCCTGGCGGTCTGCCTGCCGGCGGCGGCCGCCGCGGCGCTGTTCCTCCTCCTGCCGGAGACCCGGGGCCTCGAGCTGGAGGAGTCGGCCCCCGAGCCGGCCTGACGCGCGCCGACCGCGGGATCGGGGGCCGTCGTCCCCGATCCCGCGGCCGCGTCGCGGCGCGCCCGCCGCCCGTCAGGGCGAGGCGATCGCGGTGAGCACGTCCAGCCGGGCCGCCCGCCGGGCCGGTCGTACGCTGGCCAGCGCCCCGGCCAGCGCGCCGGCCACCAGGACGACGGCGAGCGTGCCGGTCGGCAGGGCGAAGCTGCCCAGGTTGCCGGTCGCCGCGCTCACGGTCTCGACCAGCGCCCACCCCAGGAACACGCCGAGGGCGACGCCGCCGGCGGCACCGAAGACGGCGAGCACCACCGACTCCCACCGCACCGCCGAGCGCACCTGGGCCCGGGTCGTGCCGACCGCCCGCAGCAGGCCCAGCTCCCGGACCCGCTCGTGGACGGCGAGCGACAGCGTGTTGGCGATGCCCATGAGGGCGATGACGACGGCCAGCGCCAGCAGGGCGTAGACGACGCCGATCATCATGTCGACGCCGGCGGTCATCGTGGCCGTGAACTCCTCGCGGTCCTCGACGTTCGGGCCGCCGAAGCGGTCGGCCACCTCGGTGACCGCGGCCTCGGCCTCGTCGAGGTCGACGCCGTCGGCCACGTCGACCAGCACCATCCGGTCGGTGGGCTGGAGCGCGTGGCGCTCCCACACGCTGCGGGGCAGCAGGTAGCCACCGGTCAGGTCGTCCACCTCGTAGGTGGCGGCGACGGCCAGCTCCTCGGTCCGGCCGTCGACGAAGGTGACCTCGACCGTGTCGCCCACCGCCCAGCCGTGGGACGACGCCGTGTCCTCGGCCACCGCGATCCGGCCGTCGCCCACGTCGGTGAGCGACCCGGCGGTGACGCCCAGGTCGGCCACCCGGGCCAGCTCGGCCGGCTCCGCGACCGACACCGACTTCACGTCGTCGTCGATCCGGACCTCGCCCGTGCCGAGCCCGGTCGCGACCTCGACCTCGTCCAGGGTGGCCAGCTCGTCGGCCAGCCCCGGGCTGAAGCCGCCCCCGCCCCAGGCGCCGTCGTTGACGACGAGGTCGCTGGCCAGCGAGCGGTCCAGCGTGTCCTCGAGCGACGCCTCCAGCGACGAGGCGAACACCGTGAACAGCGTGACCACGGCGACGCCGACCATCAGCGCCGAGGCCGTGGCGGCCGTGCGGCGGGGGTTGCGCATGGCGTTCTCGCGGGCGAGGCCGCCGGGGACGCCCCGCAGGCGGGCGACCGGCGCGCCCAGCACGGCGACGGCCCGGCGGGCGACGACCGGCCCGAGCACGACGGCGCTGACCACCGTCAGCACCGCGCCGAGGCCGGCGACGGCCACGTTGCCCCCCTCGCTCGTCGCCGCGGCCAGGGTCAGCCCCACGCCGGCCGCCAGCACGGCGCCGCCGACGACGGCCCGGGCCCGGGAGGGCGAGGTCCGCTCGACCTCGGCGTCGCGCAGGGCGGCGAGCGGCGCGACCCGGGTGGCCCGCACCGCCGGGGCCGCCGCCGCGACCAGCGTCGTCACGACGCCGACGACGAGGCCCGCGACCACGGTGCTCGCCGTCACCACCATGCCGCCGGTCGGCAGGGCGAAGCCCGCCAGGTCGAACAGCGCCGTCAGCAGGGCGGCGACGCCGAGGCCGCCGACCAGGCCGACCGCCGCGGCCACCAGGCCGACGACCAGCGCCTCGATCACGACCGTCCGCAGCACCTGGCCCCGGCCGGCGCCGATGGCCCGCAGCAGCGCCACCTGCCGGGTCCGCTGGGCGACGAGGATCGAGAACGTGTTGTAGATGCTGAACGTGGCGACCAGCAGGGCGATGCCCGCGAAGGTCGTCAGCATCGCCAGCATCATGTCGAGGAAGGTGTCGGCGATCTCGTCCATCTGCTCGTCGGCGAGCGCCTCGCCGGTCACCGCCTCGACGCCGTCGGGGAGCGCGGCGTCGAGGCGCTCGGCCAGCTCCTCCGGGCTCACGCCCTCCTCGGCCCGCACGGCGATGCTCGACACGCCGTCCGGCGACCCGGTGACCTGGGCCATGGCGTCCTCGAGCGTCAGCCCGGTGTAGGTCACGCCGGCCATCCCGTCCTCGTCGCCGAAGGTGGCGACGCCGACGATCGTGACCTCGAACGGCTCGGGGGTCAGCAGGGTCGTGGTGTCGCCGAGCGCCAGGTCGCCGCGCTCCAGCGTGTTGCGGTCGACGACCGCCTCGCCGCTGCGCTCCGGCGCCCGCCCCTCGGCCAGCCGGTAGGGGTTGAGCTCGGGGTCCTCGGTCCAGCTCCCGGCCAGCTGGGGCGGTCCCATGCCGCCGATCGGCTCGCCGTCGGCGCCGAGCAGCTGCCCGAGGCCGCTGACCTCGGGCTCGGCGTGGGCCACGCCGTCGACGGCCTCGACCCGCTCGACCAGGGACAGGTCGATGAGGCCCCGGGGCGAGTCCATCTCCATGAGGGTCTCGCTGCGGACGACGACGTCCTGGCCGGCGACGGCGCCGGCGAACAGGTCGTCGAAGTTGCGCCGCAGCGTCGAGCCGAGGACGAGCGTGCCGGTCAGGAAGGCCACGCCGAGCACGACGGCCAGCGACGTGCCGGCGAGGCGGCGGGCGTGGGCCCGCATCTCGCGCAGGGTCAGGAACAGCACGGCTCAACCTCCCAGGCTCGAGGTGCGCTCGAGGATCGACGCGGTCGTCGGGTCGTCGTCGCGCCCGACGATCCGCCCGTCGGCCAGGAACACGACGCTGTCGGCCACCGCGGCGGCCCGCGGGTCGTGGGTGACCATGACGACGGTCTGGCCCAGCTCGTCGACGGCCCGGCGCAGGAGCTGGAGGATCTCCGCGCCGGCGCGGGAGTCCAGGTTGCCGGTGGGCTCGTCGGCGAAGACGATGTCGGGCCGCCGCACCAGGGCGCGGGCGACGGCGACCCGCTGCTGCTGCCCGCCCGACAGCTCGGACGGGCGGTGGGCCAGGCGGTCGCCGAGGCCCATCGTCTCGACGACCTCGGCCAGGCGGTCGGGGTCGGTCCGCCGGCCGGCCAGCCGGTCGGGCAGGGTGATGTTCTCCTCGGCCGTGAGCGTCGGCACCAGGTTGAAGGCCTGGAACACGAAGCCGACCCGGTCGCGGCGCAGCAGGGTGAGGTCCCGGTCGCTCAGCGTGCCGAGGTCGACGTCGCCGAGCAGCACGCGCCCCTCGGTCACCGTGTCGAGCCCGGCGACGCAGTGCATGAGCGTGGACTTGCCCGAGCCCGACGGGCCCATGATGGCGGTGAACCGGCCGGCCTCGAAGCCGACCGTGACGGCGTCGAGCGCCATCACCGCCGTGGGGCCGGACCCGTAGACCTTGGTCGCCTCGACCGCCTGCGCGGCCAGGCGGGTGCGGACGTCGGTGGACGTGGCGGTGGGTGTCGTGGTCATGCCCCGATCGTCCGCCCGGCACCCCCGCCCGTCGTTGCCCGGGGGGATGATCCCCGCCTACGCCCGGCGCGGTACGCGCCCGGGCGGCGGCTGCTCAGCCGCCGCCGTCGGGCCGGGCCGACCAGCCGGGGCGCACGAGCCCCGACTCGTAGGCGAACACGACGAGCTGGGCGCGGTCGCGGGCCCCCAGCTTGGTCATGGCCCGGCTGACGTGGGTCTTGGCGGTCATGGGGCTGACGACGAGCCGCTCGGCGATCTCGTCGTTGGACAGCCCTTCGGCGACCAGCACCATGACCTCCCGCTCGCGGTCGGTCAGCGTGTCGAGCGCGGGGTGGCGGGGGGCGCGGCTCTGGGTCGCGAACGCGCCGATCAGGCGACGGGTCACGCTGGGCGACAGCAGGGCGTCGCCGGCCGCGACCGCCCGCACGGCCCGCAGCAGCTCGACCGGCTCGGTGTCCTTGACCAGGAACCCGCTCGCCCCCGAGCGGATGGCCTCGAACACGTACTCGTCGAGCTCGAAGGTCGTGAGGATGACGATGTGGACGCCGGACAGCCGGTCGTCGGCGGCGATGGCCCTGGTGGCGGTCAGGCCGTCGGTGCCGGGCATGCGGATGTCCATGAGCACGACGTCCGGCCGCTCGCGCCGGGCCATGGCCACGGCCTCGTCGCCGTCCCCGGCCTCGCCCACGACGACGATGTCGTCCTGGGCGTCGAGCAGCGCCCGGAACCCGGCCCGGACCAGCGCCTGGTCGTCGGCGAGCAGGACGCGGATCACCGGCCGCCCCCGAGGGGGAGCCGCGCCCGGACCCGGAACCCGCGGCCGGGACGGGGCCCGGCCTCCAGCGTGCCGCCGAGGGCGTGCGCCCGCTCGGCCATGCCGGTGATGCCCCGGCCCGCGGCGCGCCCGTCGCCCCCCGGCGGTCCCTGCCCGTCGTCGTCCACCTGCACCTCCAGCTCGTCGTCGGTCCGCCGGACCCGCACCCGCACCCGCGTCGCCCGCGCGTGGCGGACGACGTTGGTCAGGGACTCCTGCACGATCCGGAACGCGGCCGCCTCGACGCCGGCGGGCAGCCCGGCGGCCACCTCGGCGGCGACGCCGTCACCGTCGCCCTCGACGACCGCGGTGCCGTCCCCGTCGCGGCCGTCGGCGGCGACCCGGCTCTCGATCCGCACGTCCAGCCCGGCGCCGCGGGCCCGGTCGGCCAGCTCCCGCAGGTCGCCGAGCCGAGGCGTGGGCGATCGGGGCGCCAGCTCCCGGTCGTCCTCGCCGTGGCGCAGCACGTCGAGCACCGACCGCAGCTCGCCGAGCGCCTCCTTGCTCGCCTCCTTGATGGCGGCCAGCGCCGACCGCACCTGCTCGGGGTCGGCGTCGCCGTGGCCCTCCTCCAGCAGGTGGAGCGCCACGCCGGCCCGGACGTTGATCATCGAGATGTCGTGGGCCAGGACGTCGTGCAGCTCGCGGGCGATGCGCAGCCGCTCCTCGCCCGCCACCCGCCGGGCCTCCTCGGCCCGGGCCCGGGCCTGCTCGGCGCTGCGCTCGAGCCAGCTCCGGGTCAGCTCGCCGGCGAAGCCGAGGACGAGCACCCAGGCGCCGACCGCCACCATGGCGGCCCACTCGATCCGCCCCTCCTCGATCAGCGGGTCGACGACCACCTCGACCACGTAGCAGGCCGCGACGATGGCCCACGCCCACCGGCGGCCGAGCACGATGGCGCTGACGAAGGCGATCATCAGCGCGGTGAACGCCGGCCCGTTGGGGTAGTCGCGCAGCGTGTAGGTGGCGGCGACCGCGGCGGTGAGGCCCAGCACCGCGAGCGGGTACCGGAGGCGCCCCAGCAGGGCGACCGGCCCGGCCAGCAGCAGCACGTACGCCAGGACGTCGAGGGGGCGCGCGTCGGGCTGGTGGTCGGCGGCCGCCGTCGTGGCGCCCACGTGGACGACCGCGGCGACCAGCGCGGGCCCCACGAGCCGCACCCACCGCGGGAGCGCGACGCCGTGGTGCAGCTGCACGGGCGCGTCCGCGGGCACGGTGGTCACAGCTGCACGGTAGGACGGCACGGGCGCGCCGTCATCGCACCGGCGCGGTATCGCGCCCACCGCGGGCGCGGTACGCGGCGGCGTGCTTCAGTGGACGGCCATGACGCCCGACGACCTCGTCGCCATCGAGGAGATCCGCCAGCTGAAGTACCGCTACGTCCGGTTCCTCGACACCAAGCGCTGGGACGACCTGGCCGAGCTGCTCACGCCGGACGTGACGGTGTCCTTCGGCGGCGGCGCCGTCGAGCGCTCGGGCCGCGACGAGGTCATGGCCTTCTTCGTCGAGTCGCTGGGCGACACGTCGACCTTCACCCGCCACACGGTCGGCCAGCCCGAGATCACGCTGGTCGACGCCGACACCGCCACCGGCACGTGGGCGCTCGCGGACGAGGTCGTCATGAGCGAGGGCGGCCTCACGGTCCGGGGCGCCGGCTACTACGACGACCGCTACGTGCGCACCGCGGACGGCTGGCGGATCGCCCACACCGGCTACCGCCGGCTCTACGAGGAGATCGAGCCCCGCCGCGACGAGGTGCGGCTCACCGCCAGCTGGTGGGCGACCGACGGCCGCTCGTCGCTCGGTTGACCGCCGGGCGCGGAGGTGGGGTTGTCCCCACCCGGCGGACGCCCGTTCCCCTCATGGCCGTGGGCGGGGCCCGCACTTAGCGTTGGTCCCGTGATCAGGGACCTGCTGCGCCCGTGGCGCGAGGCGTCGACGTGGTGGACGCTCACCCACCTGCTGCTGGACGTGGCGGTGGGCACCGTCGCGTTCACGGTCGTCTTCGCCCTCCTCGTCACCTCGGTGGTCCTGCTCCTCACCTTCCCCCTGGCGATCCCGGTGGCGTGGCTGCTGGTCGTGAGCGCCCGGGCGCTGGCCCAGCTCGAGCGCTCCCGCGTCGGCGCCCTGCTGGGCGTGGCCGTCGACGACCCGGTGCCGCCGCTCGCCGCCCGCACGGCGTGGGCCCGCCTGGCCGAGCGCCTGCGCTCCGGGGCGCGGTGGCGGGAGGTCGCCTACCACCTGCTGGCGCTCCCCCGGGGCCTGCTCACGAGCATCGTGGCCGGAGCGGCGTGGTGCGGCTCGGCGGCGCTGCTGCTCCTCCCGCTGTACGTCTCGTCGCTGCCGGGCGGGTCGGCGAAGTTCGGGCTGTTCGAGGTGTCGCAGGGGCCGGGCGCGGCGCTGGCCGCGCTCGTGGGCCTGAGCGGCCTCGCCGTCGCCGCGCCGTGGATCACCCTCGGGCTCGGGCGGCTCGACGTCGCCACCGCCCGCTGGCTGCTCGGCCCCCGGCCCGACGCCGAGCTGGGCGAGCGGCTGAGCCGGCTGGAGACCAGCCGGGCCGCGGCCCTCGACAGCGCCGAGGCCGAGCGCCGCCGCATCGAGCGCGACCTCCACGACGGCGCCCAGCAGCGGCTGGTCGCCCTGGCCATGGGCCTGGGCGCGGCCAAGGAGCGGCTGGAGACGAACCCCGAGGAGGGCCGCCAGCTCGTGGCCGAGGCGCACGAGGAGGCGAAGGCCGCGCTCCGGGAGATCCGCGACCTCGTGCGGGGGATCCACCCGGTCATCCTCGAGGACCGCGGCCTCGACGCCGCGCTGTCGGCCCTCGTCGCCCGCACGCCGGTCCCCGTCGACCTCCGGGTCGAGGTCACCGAGCGGCCGCCCGCCGCGGTCGAGAGCGCCGCCTACTTCGTGGTGGCCGAGGCCCTGACCAACGTCACCCGCCACGCCCACGCCACCCGGGCCGCCGTCACCATCGCCCGGACGGCCGACCGGCTGGTGCTGGAGGTGCGCGACGACGGCGTCGGCGGCGCCGACCCCGACCGGGGCACCGGCCTGCACGGCCTGCGGGACCGGGTCACCGCGCTCGGCGGCACGATGCACCTCATCAGCCCGCCCGGCGGGCCGACCACCCTGCTCGTGGAGCTGCCATGCGGATCGTGATCGCGGAGGACTCGGTGCTGCTGCGGGCCGGGCTCACCCGGCTGCTCGCGGACGCCGGCGAGGAGGTCGTGGGCACCGTCGACAACGCCGACGACCTGCTGACCGTCGTCGAGCGCCACCAGCCCGACCTGGCGGTGGTCGACGTGCGCATGCCCCCCACCCACACCGACGACGGGCTGCGGGCGGCGCTGCAGATCCGGGCCCGGTGGCCCCGCATCGGCATCCTCGTCCTCTCCCAGTACGTCGAGGAGACCTACGCCAGCGAGCTGCTGGCCGACGACACCTCCGGCCTCGGCTACCTCCTGAAGGACCGCATCGCCGACGTGTCCGAGTTCCTGGAGGCCGTGCGCCGGGTCGGCGCCGGCGGCACGGCGCTCGACCCCGAGGTCGTCGCCCAGCTGCTGGCCCGCTCCCGCCGGCGCGACCCGCTCGACCGGCTGTCGCCCCGCGAGCGCGAGGTGCTCGGCCTCATGGCCGAGGGCCGCTCCAACGCCGCCATCGCCCGCGAGCTGGTGGTGAGCGAGGGCGCCGTCGAGAAGCACATCAGCAACATCTTCATGAAGCTGGACCTGCCCCCCACCGAGAACGACCACCGCCGGGTGCTCGCCGTGCTGCGGTGGTTGGAGAGCTGAGGTCGCCATGTTCCGTCGTGCCCGCGACTGGTTCGTCACCCGGGGCGAGCGGTTCGAGCGCTGGGGCACCCGCCTGCTGCGCCGGCCCGGGCTCCGCACCGCCTGGCTGGTGCTCGGCTGCGTCGTCGCCGTGCCCGCGCTGGGCTTCGGCACGGTCAACGTCGTCAGCCTGCTGGCCCACGAGGAGCGGACCGAGGTGCGGACCGTCGACGCCGACGGCGTCGCCGTGCTCGACGTCCACAACGGCGCCGGGTCGGTCGAGGTCGTGGGGGTCGAGGGCGCCGACGAGGTGACCGTCCGGGCCCGCATCAGCGAGGGGCTGCGGGCCACCGGCCACCGCGTGGAGGTCGAGGGCGACCGCCTCGAGGTCCGCGGCAGCTGCCCGCTCGTCGGCGGCGACTGGTGCGAGGTCGACTACACGATCGAGGTGCCCACCCGGCTGCGCGTCGAGGTGTCGGCCCGGGGGTCGATCACCGTGTCCGACGTCGAGGGCGGGGTCGTGGCCGAGGCCGACCAGTCCTCGGTCCAGGTCGCCCGGGTGGCCGGCGAGCTGGTCCTCGACAGCGACCAGGGCCGGGTCGAGGGGCGCGACCTGCGGGCCACCCGGGTGGCGGCGTCGTCCGACCAGGGCCGCATCGAGCTCGAGTTCGCCACCTCGCCCCGCGCCGTCGACGTCGACGCCGACCAGGGCCGCATCGACATCGTCCTGCCCGACGACCCGGACGTCGCCTACGCCACCGAGCTCGACGCCGACCAGGGCACGATCAGCGACCGCATCCGGCAGGACCCGACGAGCGACCGCACGATCCGGGCCTCGTCCGACCAGGGCAACGTCACGATCGCCTACGCGACGACGTAGGCACCCCGGCCCCCGACCGGTCCCCGTCCCGACGCCCTGCGCCCGCGCGGGGCGTCGCCGCGCCCGGGGCCGTGGCCCGCCCGCCGCCCGACCGGCGGCTACCGGCACCGCGGGGGTGGGGGTGACCCCACCTCGCAGACGCCTGTCGGCTCCATTCAGGCGGACGGGGCCCGTCCGTACCGTCGCAGGCATGACGACGAATGACGTGTTGACGAGAGCAGATGCCGGGTGGGGCACGTCGACCGGGTTCCCGGTGGCCGTGCGCGCCGAGGCGGTCACCAAGGTCTACGGCAAGGGCGAGACCGCGGTGCGGGCCCTGGACGAGGTCGACCTGGCCATCCCCGCCGGGCGGTTCACCGCCGTGATGGGCCCCTCGGGCTCGGGCAAGTCGACCCTCATGCACGTGCTGGCCGGCCTGGACACGGTGACCAGCGGGCGGGTGTGGCTGGGCGACGTCGACCTGGCCTCGCTGCCCGAGCGGGAGCTGACCCGCCTGCGGCGCGACCGCATCGGCTTCGTGTTCCAGGCCTTCAACCTGCTGCCGACCCTGTCGGCCGCCGAGAACATCACCCTCCCCCTCGACCTGGCCGGCCGGAAGCCGGACCGCGACTGGCTCGACCACGTGATCGACACCGTCGGCCTGCGGCCCCGGCTGAAGCACCGCCCGACCGAGCTGTCGGGCGGCCAGCAGCAGCGGGTGGCCGTGGCCCGGGCGCTCGCCAGCCGGCCCGAGGTCATCTTCGCCGACGAGCCCACCGGCAACCTCGACTCCCGCAGCGGGGCCGAGGTGCTGGGGCTCATGCGGCGGGCCGTCGACGAGTGGGGCCAGACCATCGTCATGGTCACCCACGACCCCGGTGCGGCCGCCCACGCCGACGCCGTCGTGTTCCTGGCCGACGGCCGCATCGTCGACCACATGTCCGAACCGACCGCCGAGCGCGTGCTCGAGCGGATGAAGCGCTTCGGGAGCTGACCCATGTGGCGCACGACCATGAAGTCCCTGGCGGCCCACAAGCGCCGCCTGCTGGCCACCTGCTCGGCCGTGCTGCTGGGCGTGGCCTTCCTCGCCGGCATGCTCGTGCTCGGCGACACCCTCACCGACGGCTTCGGCCGGATGTTCACCGAGGCGAACTCGGGGACCGACGTCGTCGTCCGCTCGAGCGTCGAGGTCGGTGAGGGCGACTTCACCGAGCGGGGCACGATCGACCGGGCACTGGTCGACGAGATCGCGGCGGTCGACGGCGTCGAGTCCGTGGCCGCCAGCATCGTCGGCCACGGCCGCATCGTGGGCGCCGACGGCGACCCGGTCGGCGGCAACGGCCCCCCGACCTACGCCGGCAACTGGATCACCGACGACGACCTGAACCCCTACGACCTGGCCGAGGGGCGCGCCCCGGCGGCGCCCGGCGAGGTGGTCATCGACAAGGCGGCGGCGAAGGCCGGCGACCTCGAGGTCGGCGACACGACGATCGTCCGCACGCCCGAGCCGGTCGAGGTCACGATCGTCGGCCTGGCCACCTTCGGCGAGGCCGACAGCCAGGGCCCGATCACCTGGGCGGCGTTCACCGACGAGTTCGCCGAGGAGGTCGTCCTGCGCCAGCCCGGCCAGGTGACGAGCATCGTGGTCGGCGCCGAGGAGGGCGTCGGCCAGGAGGAGCTCGCCCGGCGCATCGACGCCGTGCTCCCCGAGGGCGTCGAGAGCCTGACGGGCGCCGAGCTGACCGAGGAGCAGGAGGACGCCCTCCAGAAGGACTTCCTGGGCTTCCTCCGGACCTTCATGCTGGTCTTCGCCGGCATCGCCCTCGTGGTGGCGACGTTCAGCATCTACAACACCTTCTCGATCCTCGTCGCCCAGCGCACCCGGGAGTCCGCGCTGCTGCGGGCCGTCGGCGCCTCCCGCGGCCAGGTGCTGCGGTCGGTGGCGCTCGAGGCCCTCGTCGTCGGCCTGGTGGCCTCGGCCGGCGGCATCGCCCTCGGCATCGGGCTGGCCACGGGCCTGCTCTCGCTCATGGAGGGCATGAGCATGGCGGTGCCCGGCACGCCGCTGGCGGTCGGTGCCGACACGGTGGCCGTCGCCGCGGCGGTGGGTGTGCTCGTCACGCTGCTGGCCAGCATCGCCCCGGCCGTGCGGGCGTCGCGGGTCGCCCCCCTGGCCGCCCTGCGGGACGTGGCGGTCGACCGGTCGGGCACCTCGCGGGCGCGGGCCGTCGGCGGGGCGCTGGCCGGCGCCGCCGGCGTGGCGCTCGTCGTCGCCGGCGCCACCGGGCGGGACATCGGCTTGGCCGGCATCGGCGCCCTCGTCACCCTGGTCGGCGTCGTGACGCTCGGCCCGGTGCTGGCCCGGCCGGCCGCCGGTGCGCTCGGTGCGCCGCTGGCGGCCCGCAGCCTGAGCGGCGCGCTGGCCCGGCGCAACGCCATGCGCAACCCCCGGCGCACCGCGGGCACGGCCGCCGCGCTGATGATCGGCGTCGCCGTCGTCTCGCTGTTCACCGTGGTGGCCGCCTCGGTCAAGCGGTCGGTGGAGGAGACCGTCGACGAGCAGTTCGCCGGCGACCTCGTCGTCGCCACCGACGGCTGGGGCGTCGGCGGGCTGCCGGTGGAGATGGCCGGTGCCATCGCCGAGCTGCCCGAGGTCGACACCGTGGTCGCCGCCGCCAACGCCCCCGTGCGCCTCGACGGCGAGGACGATGTCGCCGCGGCGGTCGACGTCGAGTCCCTGACCGGGCTGTTCGACCTCGAGGTGGCCGAGGGCTCGCTGGACGCGGTGGGCGACGACGGCCTGGCCGTGTCCGAGCGCTACGCCGAGGACAACGGCCTCGCCCTGGGCGACGTGCTGCAGGTCGAGCTGGCCGACGGGTCGGCCCACCGGATGGAGGTGCGGGCGGTCTACGGCAACGACGACCTGCTCGGCGGGCTGCTGCTGCCCCGCGGCCTCTACCTCGACCACGCCCCCCAGCCCGCGGACCTCGTCGTCATGGTCCGCCTGGCCGACGACGTCACCGAGGCCGAGGGCGAGGCGGCGGTCCAGGCGGTGGCCGACCGGTTCGGCGCCCCGGACGTCCAGACCGACGAGGAGTACGCCGAGGCGGTGGGCGGTCAGGTCGACCAGCTGCTGACCGTCGTGTACGCCATGCTCGCCCTGGCGATCCTCATCGCCCTCATGGGCATCGCCAACACGCTGTCGCTGTCGATCCACGAGCGGACCCGCGAGCTCGGCCTGCTGCGGGCCGTCGGTCAGACCCGGCGCCAGCTGCGGGCGATGGTCCGGGGCGAGGCGGTCACCGTGGCGCTGTTCGGCACGCTGTGCGGCCTCGGGCTCGGCCTGTTCCTCGGGTGGGCGATGGTCGAGGCGCTGGCCGACGAGGGCTTCACGTCCTTCGCCCTCCCGACGGGGCAGCTCGCGGTCATCGTCGGGCTCGGTGCGGTGGTCGGCGTGCTCGCCGCCCTGCGCCCCGCCCGCCGGGCCGCCCGGCTGGACGTGCTCGAGGCGATCGCCACCGACTGACCGCCCGCAGGCCACCAGCACCGCCACCGGCCGACGTCCGGCGAGGCCGGTGGCGACCCCCGCCCGGTGTCTCCAACCCACCCGCACCGGGCAGCCGGCGCCCCCTCCTCCCCCGAGGGGGCGCCGGCGCGCCCGGGCGTCACCAGCTGCTGCCGCCCCCGCCGCCGGCGCCGCCGCCGACCGAGCCGCCGCCGAAGCTGCCGCCACCACCGCCGCCACCGCTCGACGAGGGCGGGGTGGCCGTCGACGACGTGGAGGAGACGAGCGCCGGCCCCAGGTGGGCGTAGCGGACGCCGGGCGTGTCGGGCGGGATGCTCGAGGCCGCCACGGCCCGGGACCAGCGGTCGATCTCCCCGAGCGCCACGGCCCACGCCGTGTACTCCCGCAGCACGCCCCGGCGGGCGGCCTCCTCGGCGTGGTAGGCCTCGGACTCGGCGAGGAAGCGGCGGAACGACTCGGTGCGCAGCCACAGCGCCGAGCCGAGCGGGGTGCGGACGTGCAGCTCCCACGCGCCGACCAGGGCGGCCAGCCCCGCCCCGGCCACCAGGCCGGCCAGCACGGTGACGACCAGCCACGGCGCGCCCCACGTCCCGGCCAGGAACCCGCCCAGGAAGGCGAGGCCGGCCCCGACCAGCCCGGCCAGCAGGCCCAGACCCCGCACGACGGTCTTGCGCACGTCCGCCTGCCGGTCCCACAGGCCGCTGGCGTCGCGCCAGCTGGCGAGCGCGTCGGTGACCTGCTGCCAGGCCTTGGCGAAGTCCTTGCTGTAGGTGCCGAGGCGGATCTCCGGGCCCTTGGCGAACATCGTGGCGAAGATGTGCTGGTGCTCCGGCGGCGCGGGGGCGCCGGCGACGCGGCGCAGCACGGTCTTCCCCGTGCTGTCGTCGAGGTCGACGACGCCGTCGATCGCCGCCTGGATCAGCCAGGCGACCTTGTGCTCCGGGAACACGCGCTCGCGGAGCACGACGCCGCCCTGGGCCGGGGTCAGCCCGGCGGGCGGGGCGAACTCGATGGTCGCCATCCGGGCCAGCTCCTCGGCATCGACCCGGATCTCCGGGGCCGGCGCTGCCGCGGCGCCGACCGTGCTCCCGCCGTAGGCCGCGTCGGCCGCCCCGCCCGGGGTGACGCGCTCGCGCCCGGCCCGCCGGACCGCGATCGTCGTGGGGACGGCGGCGACGGCGGCCGCGGCCGCGGCGGTGGCCGCCGGGGGCACGACACCGGTCCCCCGGTCGCCCGGCGGGTCGGGCGGCTCCGGCACGGCGGGGGCCGCGACCGGGGTGCCGACCCGGCCCTCGATCGAGACGCCCTCGTAGGCGTCGAGGTCGCTGACCCGGGCCGTGACGTGGCCGGGGGCCACGACCTCGACGGTGCACCGCGCCGTCGACCCCGCGGCCCCGACGTAGCAGGCCGGCTGGTCGAGCTCGAAGGGGGTGACGAGGTGGACCTCCGCCTCCTCGATCGGGACGGTCCACTCGTGGCCGAAGGTCTCCCAGTCGACGACCTCGCCCTGCCGGATCCCGGGGAGGTCGTAGTCGATGCGGTAGCGGGCCCGGCCCGAGACCGTCTCGTCCGGGTCGCCGATCCGGATCTCCGTGTCGCCGCCGGGCCGGAGGTCGACGGTCACGTCGTCGGGCGCGTCCGGCGAGCTGACCGAGACGGAGTCGGGCTCCGCCCCGGGGACCCAGCGGAGGATGCCGTGCTTGCCCCGCTCGCCCGCGAAGTTGTAGTCCACCACCTCGGTGACCCGGCCGCCGCCGTCGGCGCCGACCTCCGCCACCGTCCAGTAGCGCTCGATGCGCTCCTCCCCGACGGCTTGCGTGACGCCGAAGAGCGCCAGGAGGCCGACGCCGATGCTGCCCGCCGCCATGACGCCCGTGTCGAACCTGCGCCGTCTCCTCGCTTCCACGCGGGCGACGCTAGTGCCGGCCGGCGGGGCCGGTGACGTCGGCCACGGCGGGTGCCGGCGACCGGCGCGGTCGCGTCAGCGCTCGGGCGGGTGGCGCAGCACGACGACCGGGCAGGGGGCGTGGTTGACGCAGGAGGCGGCGACCGAGCCCAGCATCAGCCGGGACAGCCCGCTGCGCCCGTGCGAGCCGACGACCAGCAGGTCGGCGCCCTCGGCCACCTCGATGAGGGTGGCCGCCGGCGACCCCGGCAGCACGGTGCGCAGCACCTCGGGCGGCGCCGCGTCGATGGCGGCCAGCGCCTCGTCGACGATGCGGTCGACCTCGGCGCGGGCGGCGGCGTCGATCGCCGCCTCGTCGACCGGGATCACGAGGGTCGCGCCGAAGGGCAGCGCGGACACCGGCGGCGTCCACACGTGCACGACCTCGACCGTCGCGCCGCGCAGGGCGCCCTCCTCGAGGGCCCAACGCAGCGCCGCCTGCGCCTGCTCGGAGTCGTCGACCCCGACCACGATGCGCCCGCCCCGTCCGGAGGTCGCGGCGGTCTCGGGTTGCGGGGTCATCTCAGCGTCGGTGCTCACGCCGCAGGTCTACCCCATGGCGCCGGGTCGCCGACCACCGTCACCCGGGACCGGGCGCTGCCTGCCGGGCGGCGCCCGGGCCTAGCCTCGGTGGCGCGTGAAGTCGCTCGCGTTCGTCACGTCCCTGCTGAGCTACCTCTCCAGCCCCGCCCGTCGCCGCAACCTGCGGGTCGTGCTGCGGCTGGTCGCCGTCCTCGTCGTGCTGGTCGCCGTGTTCAGCACGGTCTTCCACGTCCTCATGGCGCGGGAGGGGCGGGACTTCAGCTGGCCGACGGCCGTCTACTGGACGCTCACGACCATGTCGACGCTCGGCTTCGGCGACATCACCTTCGAGTCCGACGCCGGGCGGGTCTTCTCGCTGGTCGTGCTGGCGAGCGGGGCGCTGTTCATCCTCGTGCTGCTGCCCTTCGCCTTCATCCAGTTCGTCTTCACGCCCTGGATGGAGCAGCGGGAGGCGGCCCGGGCGCCCCGCAGCCTGCCGGAGGGCACCCGGGGGCACATCGTGCTGACCAACCTCAGCGAGATCGAGGAGTCGCTCATCCGGCGGGCCAAGCGGGCGAAGGTGCCCTACGTCGTCATCGTCCCCGAGCTGCAGCGGGCGCTCGCCCTGCACGACCGGGGCTACGCCGTCATGGTCGGCCAGCTCGACGACCCCCGCACCTACCAGGCGGCCCGGGTCGAGCACGCGGCGCTGGTGGCGTCGACCCAGCCGGACACGACGAACTCGAACATCACCTTCACGGTGCGCGAGTTCGACGCCACGGTGCCCATCGTCGTCACGGCCTCGGCCGAGCCGTCGGTCGACGTGCTGACCCTGGCCGGCGCCGACCGGGTGCTGCGGCTCGGCTACATGCTCGGCGACGCCATGGCCCGCCGGGTGCTGGGCGTGACCCACGCCCACGTCGTCGGCGCCCTCGACAACCTGCTGGTGGCCGAGGCGAGCGCGGCGATGACGCCGTTCGCCGGCCGCCGGCTGGGCGACCTCGACGTGCGCGAGCGCTGCGGCGTCAACATCGTCGGCGTCTGGGAGCGGGGCGAGTTCCGGGTCGCCCGGGCCGACCTGCGCATCGAGCCCGGCTCGGTCGTGATCATGACCGGCGACGCCGAGCAGCTCGCCTGCTTCGACGAGACCTACGGCACCCCCCGGGTCGAGGACGCCCGGGTGGTCATCGTCGGGGGCGGCCGCGTCGGCCGGGCCGCGGGCCACGTCCTCGCCCAGAACGGCATCGAGCACACGATCATCGAGCGGCTGCCCGAGCGGGTCCGCGACGGGACCCGCTACGTCATCGGCGACGCCGCCGAGCTCGAGGTGCTGGAGCAGGCGGGGCTGCGCAAGGCGACGGCCGTGCTGGTCACCACCAGCGACGACGACGTCAACGTCTACCTGACGCTGTACGTGCGCAAGCTGCAGCCCGACATCCAGCTCATCGCCCGGGCCAACCACGACCGCAACGTGTCGACGCTCCACCGGGCGGGCGCCGACGCCGTGCTGTCCTACGCCACGCTGGGGGCGACGGAGATCTGGAACGAGCTCGGGCCCGACGACAGCCTGGTCGTCGCCGAGGGGCTGGACGTCTTCCGGGTGCCGGTGCCCGACTGGCTGGTGGGCCGCACGCTGGCGGAGACCGGGCTGCGCAGCCGCCTCGGCTGCAACGTCATCGGCCTGGTCCCCGCCGGCAGCGACCGGGTCGAGGCGGCGCCGCCGCCCGACCAGCCGCTGCCCGAGGGGGCGTCGCTGGTGATGATCGCGGACGCCGAGGCGCAGGAGCGGTTCTTCGCCGAGGAGGGCCGGCGGCCCCGCCGCCGGCGGGTTGACAGCAATTAGAACCGCGTTTCAGAGTGGGCCCGTCGCCGAGCGCCAGGAGGCACCGTGAGCGCCCCGTTCGACATCGGGATCATCGACACCATGATCGGCTTCCCGGCCGCGGACATGCGCGAGCAGTACGCGTTCATCACGCGGCAGACCAAGGACCGGGAGTCGAGGGAGCAGTTCGAGTTCCCGGCGGAGTACATGTTCAAGGACGTGCCCGACAAGGCGATCGGCCCCGACGCCGACCCCGTCGCCGTCACGCTCCGCGAGATGGACATCTGGGGCATCGAGAAGGGGCTGATCGGCGTGCACGGCGAGGTCGGCGAGCGGGCGATGCGGGAGCACCCCGACCGGTTCGTCCCCTCGATCTCGGTCGACGCCAACGAGGGGATGGAGGCCGTGCGGGCCATCACCCGCGCCTACGAGACCTGGGGCATCCGGGCCGTGACCATGTTCCCGGCCGGGATGTTCCCCCAGGTGCCCATCAACGACAAGAAGATGTACCCGATCTACGCCAAGTGCGTGGAGCTCGGGATCGCGGTGTTCGTCTGCGCGGGCGTGCCCGGCCCCCGGCTGAAGTTCCAGTGCCAGCACGTCGAGCTGCTCGACGAGGTCTGCTACGACTTCCCCGAGCTGGTGCTGGTCACCCGCCACGGCTGCGAGCCGTGGACCGACCTGGCCGTGAAGCTCATGCTCAAGTGGCCGAACCTCTACTACTCGACCAGCGCCTTCGCGCCGAAGTACTACCCCCAGGCCATCGTCGACTACGCCAACACCCGGGGCGCCGACAAGGTCATGTACGGCGGCTACTTCCCCATGGGCCTCTCGCTCGAGCGCATCATGACCGAGATGCCGAACGTCGGCTTCAAGGACCACGTCTGGCCGAAGTTCCTGCGCGAGAACGCCGCCCGGGTGCTGGGCCTCTGACCGCGCCGCCGCGATGGCCAGCACGCCGGGGGCGCCGCAGCCGGTCGAGACGATGACGCCGGCCCAGCTCGAGCGGCGCCGGCGCGTGCTGGACGCCGTCATCGAGCTGGTGGCCGAGGGGCGCGTCGACGACATGGCCATGAAGGACGTCGCCGAGCGCTCGGGCGTCGCCCTGGGCACGATCTACCGGTACTTCGCCTCCCGCGACCACCTGGCCGCCGCGGCGCTCGCCGAGTGGGCCCGGTCGCTCGACGCCCCCGCGGGGCCCGCCGGGGCGGGCGCGGGCGCCGCGCGGGGGTCGATGGCCGACCGGCTGGTCGCCATCCTCCGGCGGGCCGTACGGGCCTACGAGCGCCAGCCGGCGTTCGCCCGCCTGCTGATCCTGGCCGCCACCTCGACCGACCCCCACGCGGGCGCCTGCTACGCCGAGATGGGGGCGTCGGTCTACGAGGTGCTCGGCACCGCGCTCGACGAGCTGGGGCCCGAGGACCGGCGGCGCGTCCTCGACGTCGTCGGGGCGGTCTGGTACCAGGCGATGATCGAGTGGGTGAACGGCCGCAAGACCGCGGCCGACGTCCACGAGGCGGTCGAGTCGGCCGCCCGGCTGGTGCTCGCCGGCTTCGAGCGTCCGCCCGTGCCGCCCGCCGCCGTCACCTAGCCTGCGCGCCGTGGCCGAGGCGCGCCTGCGGGTCGTGCAGCTCAACGCCGGGTCGCTGCTCGAGCCCGGGTGGGACGAGCGGCGCCACGCCGTCGTCGCCTGGCTCGAGCACCTGCGACCCGACGTCGTCTGCCTCCAGGAGGTGTGGCGCGACGGGCGGGGCACCGACACCGCGGGCTGGATCGTCGAGGCCATGCCCGAGGCCGGCTGGCACTGGTGCTTCGGCGGGGCGGCGTTCCACCCCGACCTCTGGCCCGACCCGAGCCTGGAGTTCGGCTCGGCCATCCTCTCCCGGTGGCCGATCGAGGCCCACGCCTACCACCGGCTGCCCACCGCCGCCGCCGGCGACGACGCCTTCGTGAACCGGGTCCCCTGGGAGCTGCTCCACGCCCGCACCGCCGGGGTCGACGTCTTCTCCACCCACCTCGCCGCCGCGCCGCAGGACGGCGTCCACCGGGTCCGCCAGGTGCTGGCCATCGACGAGATCGTGCGGCGGGTGCGGGGCGACCTCGACGACCTCGCCGGCGTCGGCCACCAGCGGGAGGCGATGCCGCCCATCCTCTGCGGCGACTTCAACGCCGAGCCGGACAGCGACGAGATCCGCTTCCTCTGCTCGCTGACCTCCCTCGAGGGCCGCACGACCTACTGGCAGGACGCCTGGCGGGTGGCCGGCGACGGGCCGGGCTTCACCTCCGACTGGCGGGAGAACCCGCTGGCCGCGGCCATCAACGTGCCCCGCAAGCGCATCGACTACGTGTTCGTCGGCGACCCGTTCATGCGCCGGGGCGGCGCCGGGCGGGTGCTGTCCGCCGAGCTGGCCTTCGACGCCTCGCTGACGGGCGTGCCGGCGAGCGACCACCTCGGGCTCGTCGTCGACGTCGCCTGGCCGCAGCGCCCGGGGTGAGCGCCGGGGTGCCGGGGCCGCCGTCAGTCGGCGTCCCCCCGGCGGCGGCGCCGCCGGGCCCACAGCGCCTCGGCCGCCTGCCCGAGCAGCGCGCCGAGCACGAGCGTGACGAGCAGCCCGACCCACAGGCGGGTGGTGACCTCGAAGACGAGGAAGTTCAGCTCGATGCGGTCGTTGTTCTGCACCACCAGCAGGACGGCGACGACGATCGCCACCCCGGCCAGCGCGAGCCGCACGGCCCGCCGCCGGTCGGTGGTCCGCTGGGGCCCGCCGAAGGGGTCGGGGCGACCCCCGGTCGTGTGGTCCACGGCGCGCAGCGTAGCGGTCGTCCGGCGGCCGGTCAGCGGCGCTCGTAGCGGGGCGGGCGGTCCTGGGCGCGGGCCTCCCGCATCTCGCGCAGGTCGTGCGACCCGACGACCATCGCCTGCGAGACGAGCTCCCGCCCGAGGGTGCCCCGCACGCCCGCGGCGGCCAGCGCCTGCACGTGCTCGCGCACGAGCCGCACGGCGAGCGGCGGCCGCTCGGCGATGCTGCGGGCCAGCGCCAGCGCGGCGGCGTCGAGCTCGTCGTCGGGGACGACCTGCGACACCAGCCCGAGCCGGAGGGCCTCGGCCGCCGTCAGGTGCCGACCGGTGAGGGCGAGCTCGAGCGCCAGGGAGGCGCCGCCGACCTCGAACAGCTTGGCGACGCCGGCCGAGTCGGGGAGCAGCCCGTGGTCGATGGCGGACAGCGCCATCTTGGCGCTCTCGCCCGCCAGCCGGATGTCGCACAGCAGCGCCCGCTCGAAGGCGGTGCCGAGCGTCCAGCCCTTGAGGGCGCAGACGATCGGCACGGGGAAGTCGGCGAGCAGGCGGGCGAGCCACTGGCTGCGCTCCAGCTGCTCGAACGGGTTCGGGGCGAGCGCCCGCCGCAGCAGCGCGGTGCCGACGGCGCTCGCCGCGCCGTCGCCGCCACCGGCCGCGGCCGTGCCGTTCGGTCCGCCGCCGTTCGTCCCGCCGGGCCCGGGCTCGGGCTCGCCGAGGAGCTCGGCGACGTCCCGCCCGGTCGAGAACGACTCGCCCTCGGCCCGCCAGACCACCGCCCGGACCGCCCGGTCGGACCGCAGCAGGTCGAGGTAGCGGTAGAGCAGGGCGTCGGTCGCGTCGTCGGCGGCGTTGTGCCGCTCGGGCCGGTTGAGGGTGACGACCGCCACGCCACCGTCGACCTCGAGCAGAACCGGATCGTCGTCCATCTGTCCTCCCCCGGGTCCCGGCGGGCGGGAGCGACCCGCCGGTGGTTCGGCAACCACGCTACGTCCCAGTCGCAGCGCGGTGAGGGACATACCCGACGCGGGCCGCGGTCAATCACGCCGGGTGCGGCGCGCGGCACGTGGCGTTCAGCGGGCGGCGGGCGCCGGCGAGGCCAGCCGGGCCGGGTCGGGGCGCTCGATCGGCCCGTCGATCCCGGCGTCGCGCTGCAGCGCCCGCACCGCCCGCCGGCCGTCCTCGGCGACCAGCGACACGACCGCGCCGGCGGCGCCGGCCCGGCCGGTGCGGCCCGAGCGGTGGACGTAGTCCTTGGCGTCGCCGGGCACGTCGAAGTGGACGACGCAGGCGACACCGTCGACGTGGATGCCCCGGGCCGCGACGTCGGTGGCGACCAGGGCGTCCGCCGCGCCCGCCCGGAAGCGGCGGAGGGCCCGGTCGCGCTGGGCCTGGGAGCGCCGGCCGTGGATGGCCTCGGCCCGCACGCCCCGCCGGGCCAGCTGGTGGGCGAGGCGGTCGGCGCCGTGCCGGGTGCGGGTGAACACGATGGTGGGGCCGGCCCGGTCGACGACCTCGGCGGTGACGGCGACGCGCTCGGCCCGGGGCACCGACCAGAAGAGGTGCTCGACCGGCCCCCGGGCCTCGGCCACGCCGGCGGCCTCGTGGCGGACGGGCGAGCGCTGGTAGCGCCGGACCAGCGCGTCGACGTCGCCGTCGAGCGTCGCCGAGAAGAGCAGGGTCTGGCGCTCGTCGGGCGTGCGGTCGAGCAGCCGCCGCACGGCGGGCAGGAAGCCCATGTCGGCCATGCGGTCGGCCTCGTCGACCACGACGAGCGCGGCCCGGTCGAGCCGGACGTCCCCGCTGGCGACCAGGTCCTCCAGCCGCCCGGGGCAGGCGACGACGGCCGCGACGCCGCGGGCGAGCCGGGCCCGCTGGGGCCCGTAGCCGACGCCGCCGTGGACCGCGAGCACGCGGCCGTGCCGCCGCTCGTCGACGAGCGCGGCCAGCTCGCGCCGGACCTGGCCGGCGAGCTCCCGGGTGGGCACGAGGACGAGGGCGCGGGGCCGGTGGGGGACGGGCCGGCCGGCGCCGGCGGCCTGCACGGCGACGGCGAGGCCGAAGGCCAGGGTCTTGCCCGAGCCCGTCGGGGCGCGCCCGGCGACGTCCCGCCCGGCCAGCACGTCGGGGACGGTGGCGGCCTGGACGGGGAACGGGGCGGTGATGCCGCGGCGGGCCAGGGTGGCGCACAGGGGTGCGGGCACGCCGAGGTCGGCGAAGGAGGGGTGCATGGAGGCTCCAGTCGAATCGGGGGAGGTTGGGCCGATTCGACGAACGGATCTCGAACGGGCCCCGCCGGCGTCGGTGCCGGCGGCGGACCGGTGGTGCACCGGTGTGGCCCGGAGACCCTAGCGGGCCGGCGGCCGGAACCCTCCGGTCGGCACCGCCACGGCGGCTGGTTAGCATGCCCCGGGCCAGGCGGCGCCGTGCGGCGCCGGGCGGTGCCCAAGGAGGACGAGATGTACCTCGGGCTGCGCGACCTGCGGGTCGCCAGGGCTCGGTTCGCGCTCGTCGGCGCGACGATCGCCCTGGTCGCCCTGCTCTCGACCGTGCTGTCCGGACTCGCCAACGGGTTGGTCGACGACGGGATCTCGGGCCTGCGCGCCCTGCCGATCACGCACCTGACCTTCCGCGAGGGGGCGGACAGCTCGTTCAGCCGGTCGACGCTCACGCCGGACCAGCTCGCCGTGTTCGAGTCCGCCCCGGGGGTCGAGTGCACCCCGGTCGGCGTGGCCTTCCTGAACGCCACCTCGGACGACGGCGGCACGACCGTCGACATCGCCCTGTTCGGCATCGAGCCCGACGGCTTCCTCGCCGAGGACACGGCCGTCGACGACCGCATCGAGGGGGGCCTGCTGCTCGACGAGGAGCTGGCCGACGAGGTCGACGTCGGCCAGACGTTGACGATCCCCGGGGCCAACGCCAGCATGCCGGTCGTCGGGTTCGTGCCCGCCGGCACCTACGGTCACGTGCCCATGGCCTTCACCAGCCTGGACGAGTGGCAGCGCATCCAGTACGGCGACGACGCCAGGGGGCGGGTGTCGGCGCTGGCGCTGCGGGTCGACGACGGCGTCGACCTCGACGCCCTGGACCGCACCGCCGGCACCGAGACCGGCACCCGCGAGGACGCCTTCGTCGGGTCGCCGGGCTACAGCGCCGAGACCGCGACCATGACGCTGATCCGGGGCTTCCTGCTCGTCGTCTCC
The DNA here is from genome assembly GCA_017577565.1 of Thermoanaerobacterales bacterium. Taxonomy (GTDB): domain Bacteria; phylum Actinomycetota; class Acidimicrobiia; order Acidimicrobiales; family VFJN01; genus ZC4RG19. Next base: position 30,995 of record PKRH01000015.1, read on the forward strand.
GCGCTGGTCGTCGGCGCGTTCTTCACCGTGTGGACCGTGCAGCGCACCCGGCAGATCGGCCTGCTCAAGGCCATGGGCGCGTCGACCGCCTACGTCCTGCGCGACGCGCTGGGCCAGCTCGCCGTCGTGCTGCTCGGCGCGGTGGTCGTGGGCACCGCGCTCGGCCTCGCCGCGGGCGCGCTGGTGGACGACGAGGCGCCGTTCCACTTCACGGTCCGGTCGGTGGCCACCTCGGCGGTCGCGCTCCTCCTCACCGGTCTGGCCGGCGGCCTCACCGCCGTGCGGCGGATCGCGAGCGTCGACCCGGCGATCTCCCTGGCGGCCGAGCAGTGACCGCCCCCACCCCGCAGCCGGCGGCCGGCCGCCCGGCCGCCCTGGAGCTCGACGACGTCGAGGTCGCCGTGCCCGACGGCGACGGCACCCGCACGATCCTCGCCGGCGTGGCGCTCGAGGTCCGCCGGGGCGAGCTGGTCACGATCGCCGGCCGGTCCGGGGCCGGCAAGTCGACGCTGCTGGCCGTCGCCGGGCTGCTCCGGCGGCCCGACCGGGGCGAGGTCACGATCGCCGGGCGGCCCACGAGCGGCCTCTCCGGGCGCGAGCGCACCGTCGTGCGCCGCGACCACGTCGCCGTCGTCCACCAGTCGGCGCAGCTGTTCCCCTCGCTCACCGCGGTGGAGCAGCTCGAGCTCGTCGCCCACATCCGGGGGCGGCTGGACCGGGCCGCCCGGGAGCGGGCCCGCGCCCTGCTCGCCGAGGTGGGTCTGGCCCACCGCATGGACGCGCTGCCCGCCCACCTCTCCGGGGGCGAGCGCCAGCGGGTCGCCGTCGCCCGGGCGCTGATGGCCGAGCCGTCGGTCCTGCTGGCCGACGAGCCGACGGCCGCCCTCGACCCGGAGCGGGGCCAGGAGATCCTCGACCTGCTGGCCGTCGAGACCCGCGAGCGCGACCTGGCCACCGTCGTGGTCACCCACGACCCGGTCACCCGCTCGTGGCCGGACCGCCGGCTCGAGCTGCGGGGCGGGCGCCTGCACGAGGCCGGCGGGCCGGGCGACGACGGGGCACTAACCTGACGGTCCGTCAGGACCAGTGGCGGCGCCCGTCGCGCCGCCCGGCCGGAGGGGGCGCACGTGGGACTGCTCGACGGCAAGGTGGCGCTCGTGTCGGGGGCCGGGCCGGGCCTGGGGCGCGCGGTGGCCCGGGCGCTGGGCCGGGAGGGGGCGACGGTGGTCGTGGCCGCTCGGGACGAGGCCCGGGTCGGCGCGCTCGCCGACGAGCTGGCGGCGGCGGGGGCCACCGCCCTCGGCCTGCGCCTGGACGTCACCGACCCGGCGTCGTGCCGCGCGGCGGTCGACGAGGTCGTCGACCGCTTCCGGCGCCTCGACGTGCTCGTCAACAACGCCTTCGACGATGGCGACCACCGGCGGTTCCTCGACGCCGACCTCGACCGGTGGCGGCGGACGATGGAGGTCAACCTCTTCGGCACCCTGCAGCTCACCCAGGCCGCGGCGGCGCCGATGGTCGAGCAGGGCGACGGGCGCATCGTGATGGTCAACTCGATGTCGGCCGTGCGGCCCGAGGCCCGCTTCGGCGCCTACGCCGCCTCCAAGGCCGCCCTGGCCGCCGTCACCAAGGTCCTCGCCGTCGAGCTGGGCCGCCACGGCATCCGGGTCAACGGCGTCCACCCCGGCTACATCTGGGGCGACAAGGTCGCCGCCTACTTCGAGCACCTGGCCCGCCGGCGCGGGATCCACCCCGACGAGCAGTACGAGCAGGTCGCCGCCGAGGCCGCGCTCGGCTACCTCCCGACCGCCGACGAGATCGCCGGGACGGTCGTCTACCTGGCCTCGGACCTGGCCCGGCCCGTCACCGGCCAGGCCATCGGCGTCAACGCCGGGCACTGGTTCCAGGGCTTCTGACCCGCCCGCCCCGCCGCCCGGCGCCCCGGGCGGGCGCCCGGCTCAGCTCGCCTCGGCCAGCGGCGGCAGGCCGGCGTCCTTGGCCGAGATCTGCGACCGGTCCTCGACGTCGACCGGCAGCGGCCACTCGATGCCGAGCGCCGGGTCGAGCGGGTTGACCGCCGTGCCGGCCATGCCCGGGACCCACTCGTGGTCGAAGCAGTAGACGTACTGCGTCGGCTCCTCGCTCACCGACTGGAAGCCGTTGCCGACGCCCCGGGGCACCAGGACCTGCGTGCCCTTCGTGAGGCGCACCGTGACGACCTTGCCGTAGCTGGGCGAGTCGCGCCGGGTGTCGACGTAGGCGCCGAACGCCTCGCCGGAGACCACCGCCACCAGCTTGTACATGTCCTCGGCGTGGAGGCCCCGCAGCGCCCCCCGCTTGGTCTCGGTGACGTTGACCTGCACCCAGGGCCCGAGCGACGGCAGCCCGGCCTCCCGGAAGGCCGACTCCCGGTAGAACTCGCGCACGGTCCCGCGCTCGTCGGTCACCTCCTTCATGGAGATCAGCCACAGGCCGTCGATCTCGGTCGGGTGGGCGGAGAACTCGCGGATCTCGGGCACGGCCCCAGAGTACGGAGCGGCGGCCCCGGCACTCGACCCGGGGGCCGGCGGGCGCCGCTCAGGGTGTCGTCGGGTCGGCCGGCCAGGCGTGCTTGGGGTAGCGGCCGGCCATCTCCCGGCGCACGTCGTGCCAGGACCCGGACCAGAACCCGGCCAGGTCGCTGGTGATCTGCACCGGCCGCCCCGCCGGCGACAGGAGGTGCAGGGTGATCGGCACCCGCCCACCGGCCACCGTCGGCGTCTCGGTCAGCCCGAACACCTCCTGCACCCGGACGGCCAGCACCGGCGGGTCGCCCGGGTCGCCGGCGGCGTAGTCGAGCGGCACCCGCCGCCCGCTCGGCAGGGCCAGGGCCGGCGGGGCCAGCCGGTCGAGGTCGCCGGCGAGGGCCGGGGGCACCATCTGCCGCAGGACGGCGGCCAGGTCGAGCCGCTCGAGGTCGGTCCGGCCGGTGGCCCCGGCGAGCAGCGGCGCCAGCCAGTCGTCCAGGGTGCGGCGCAGGGCGCGATCGGACAGGTCGGGCCACGGCTCGCCGAGCACGGCCCGCAGGAACGCCACCCGGGCCTGCAGCGCCCGGGCGGCGTCGGTCCAGGGCAGGGCGGCGAGTCCCGTCCGCCGGACCCGGTCGACGAGCGCGGCGGTGGTCCGTGGCCCGGGCGCCGGCCGGCGCTCGACGGTGCCGAGGCGCAGCCGCCCCAGCCGGCGCTCGACCCTGTCGACCAGGTCGTCGCGCTCGGGGTCCCAGACCAGCCGGCCGTGCTCCTCGATGCGGTCGCCGGCCACCGCGGCGAGCTGGTCGGGGTCGAGCGGAGCCGCGATCCGGATGCGGCCGGCGCGCCGGCGCCCGTCGACCTCGGCCACGGCCAGCAGCTCCTCCCGGGCCAGCGGGTCGCCGGGCTGCAGCCACCCCTCGGTGGGGTTGGGCGGGACGAAGCGACCGGGGCCGCCCCGGGCCTGCGCCACCCGGTCGGGGTAGGCCGCGGCGAGCAGGGTCCCGGCCTCGCCGGCGTCGATCGGCCCCGGCGCGACCTCGACCCGCCGGGCCAGGTCGCGGGCCCGCTCGCGGGCCCGGCGCAGCGCCCGGCCGTCGGCCTGCGGGTGGCGGCGCCCGGGGTCGTCCAGCAGGGCGAGCCGGACCCCGACGTCCGCGGGCAGCTCGTCGGGGCGGCCCCGGAGCACGTCGCGGTCCTCGAGCAGGGCGGCGAGCAGGCAGGCCAGCCAGCCCTGGCCCCGGTCCCGCCCGACCAGCACCATCCGGGCCAGCCGGGGTGGCAGCGGCAGCGCCGCCATGGCCCGGCCGGCGTCGGTCGGGCGCCAGCGGCCGCCGGCGGGCGTGGCGCCATCGGGCTCGGGCGGCAGGAGGGCGCCGAGCTCGACGAGCAGGCGCCGGGCCTCCTCCAGCGCCCGGGGCGGCGGGGGGTCGAGGAAGGGGAGGTCGCCGGCGTCACCGCCCCACACGGCCAGCTCCAGCGCGAGGCCGGCGAGGTCGGCCTGGCGGATCTCGGGCTCGGCGGCGCGGGGGCGGGCGGCGTGCTCGACCTTCGACCACAGCCGCACGGCGACGCCCGGGCCCAGGCGGCCGGCCCGGCCGGCCCGCTGCTCGGCCGACGCGCGCGGCGCCGGGACGGTGGTCAGCCGGGTCAGCCCGGTGGCGGCGTCGAACACCGGCCGGCGGGCCAGGCCGGCGTCGACGACGATCGAGGTGCCCTCCACGGTCAGGCTCGTCTCGGCGATGTCGGTGGCCAGCACCACCTTCCGCCGCCCGGGCAGCCCGGGCGCCAGCGCGGCGTCCTGCTCACCGGCCGGCTGCGCGCCGTGCAGCCGGTGGACGTCCACCGGCGCGCCGTCGGGCAGGGCGGCGGCGAGCTGCTCGGCGGTCCGGGCGATCTCGGCCGCGCCGGGCAGGAACACGAGCACGTCCCCGTCGGGCTGGGTCCGCAGCGCCCGGACCACCTCCCGGACGACGGCCGGCTCCAGGCGCTCCCCGGGGCGCCGGGGCGCCCAGCGGACCTCGACGGGGTGGGCGCGGGCCTCGCTCGTCACCACCGGGGCGGGCTGACCGTCGCCGAGCAGGGCGGCGACCCGCTCGCCGTCCAGGGTCGCCGACATGACGAGGAGGCGCAGGTCGGGGCGCAGGTGGCGGCGGGCGTCGAGGGCGAGGGCGAGGCCCAGGTCGGCCTGCAGGCTGCGCTCGTGGAACTCGTCGAAGACGACCAGCCCGACGCCCTCCAGGGCCGGGTCCCGCTGGAGCCGGCGGGTCAGGATGCCCTCGGTCACCACCTCGACGCGGGTGGCGGGCCCGGCCCGCCGCTCGTCGCGGGTGGTGTAGCCGATCACCTCGCCGACGGGCTCGCGGCGCACCGCGGCCATGCGGCGGGCGGCCGCCCGGGCGGCGATGCGGCGGGGCTCGAGCACGACGATGCGGGCGCCGCCCAGCCACGGCTCGTCCAGCAGGGCGGGCGGCACGGCGGTCGTCTTGCCGGCGCCGGGCGGCGCCTGCAGCACGGCGACGCCCGGGTCGGCCAGCGCGGCGCGCAGCTCGTCGAGGACGGCAACGACCGGCAGGGTCATCCCGGCTCCGGGGCGCCGGGGCGGGCGTGGCCGTCCGGGACGGCGGCCAGGCCCCCGGCCCACACCACGACGGCCGCCGCCCCGACCGGCACGCCGAGCGCCAGCGCCGTCACGGCCCGGTCGACGGCGAAGGGCAGGTCGGTCGGCAGCACCGGTGTCCACAGCACCTCGGCCCGCAGCAGGCCCCACCCGGCGACCGCGGCCGCCGCGGCCAGGGTGGCCACGACACCCGCCGTGCCGGCCCCCAGGGCGAGCCCGGCGGCGGCGGCGACGGCCCCGACGGCGGCCACCGCGACCGGCACCGGCGAGGCGCCGCTGCCCGGCGGGGCGAGCCGGTACGTCGACCAGGCGGCGAGCACCGCACCGAGCGCGACCACCAGCGTCGCCCCGGCGGCGACGCGGGTGGCCAGCGGGCGGCGGCGCGTGCCCGCGACGGCGACGAGCCCGCCGGCGACCAGCGCCAGCGCCGCCCACGGCACCGGGCTGACGTCCTCGGCGACCACCAGCTCGCCCCGGACCTCGACCCGGGTGCCGTCGACGGTCAGCGGCACCGTCCACTCCTGGACGACCGCGCCGGGCTCGACGCCGGGCGGGTCGCCGCCGCCCATCCAGTGGATGCGGTGGTCGTGCCAGGCGTAGGTCCCGCCGCCGGCCACCCGCTCCCACTCGGGCTCGGCCCCGGGGTCGGCGGCGGCCGGGAGGGCCACCGCGCCCTCGCGGTCCTCGTTCAGGTAGGTGGCGGGCGAGCGGCGGTTGCGCTCGACGGTGCCGTCGTCCCGCACCCGCAGGTAGGGCTCCTCGCTGTAGCCCTCGACCACGACCTCGTGGCCCTCGGCGACGGAGATCTCCAGGAAGGCGTCGCCGCCCACGACCCGCACCTCCAGCCCGTCGACGGCGGGGTCGACGGC
>PKRH01000157.1 GCA_017577565.1 Thermoanaerobacterales bacterium
CGTCTCGCTCATGGTCGTCCGGAGCGGGTGACGTGACGGCGATCGTGCTCGTCTCGGTCAAGGGGGCGCCGGGGGTCACCACGGCCGCCGCCGCCCTCGCCGCCGTGGCCTCGGGGGCCGGCACGCCCCCGCCGGAGGGGCCGGCCGCGGTGCTCGCCGAGCTCGACCCGTCGGGTGGGTCGGTGCAGGTGCTGACCGGCGCGCCCGCCCAGTGGGGCGCGATCGACGCCGCCGGACGGCTGCGACGCCAGGTCAGCGCGGCCGCCGTCCGCGACCACCTCGCCGACGTCCCGCCGGGCGTCGCCACGCTCACCGCGCCGCCCGCCGCCCACGTGGCCGGCTCGGTCATCGCCTCGGGCGGCGACCGGTGGCTGCCCTCGCTGCGGGCGGCGGCCCCCGAGGTCGTCGTCGACGCCGGCCGCTGGGACGCCACCCAGCCCACGGCCGGGCGGATCCAGGGCGCGGACGTCGTCGGGCTCGTGTGCCGCCCGACGGTGACCGGCGTCGAGTCGGCCCGGCTGGCCCTCGACCGCCTGCGGGCCGCGGTCCGCGCCCCGGTCGCCCTGGTCGTCGTGGGCCGCAGGCCCTACCCGACGGACGAGATCGCCGCGCACGTCGACGTCCCGGTGGCCGGGCCCCTCGCCTGGGACCCCCGCGCCGTCGCCGCCCTGTGGGCCACGGGCCTCACGCGCCGGTGGCGGCGCTCGTCGCTGGCCCGGTCGGCCGCGGCGACGCACGCCGCCCTGGCCTCGCTGGCCGGGCCGTCCGCGGCCCCGTCGCCGGCGTCCGACCGACCGGCGGCCGAGACCGCCGCACCCCCGACGGAGGTGGCCTCGTGATCGACCCCCGCGTCGAGCAGCTCCGCCGCATCGTCGTCGCCGAGGTGGGCGAGGAGACCGCCCGGCGGGCCCAGCTCGGCCTGCCGCCGCTCGACCCGGTCGACCGCCGGCAGATGGCCCGCTCGATCCTGCGGCGCGAGCTCGACGGCCAGTGGCGGGCCGCGCAGCAGCGGGGCGAGATGACGCTCACCCCCGAGGAGGAGGACCGCATCGTCGAGGAGGTCCTGGCCGGGCTGTTCTCGCAGCTGCCGGGGCTGGAGGCCTACCTCGCCCGCCAGGACGTGACCGACATCTTCGTCGTCGGCTGCGACAACGTCCGGCTGCGGACGCTGGACGGGCGGGAGCACAAGGTGCCGCCGGTCGCCGCCAGCGACGAGGAGCTCGTCGCCCAGATCCAGGCCCTCGCCCGCAAGGGCGGCCGCCTCGGCCTCGACGACGGCCCGACCGAGATCGAGAAGGAGTTCTCGCCGGCCCGGCCGATCCTCGACCTGCAGCTCTCCGACGGCTCGCGCCTGGCCGCCGTCGCCTGGGTGTCGGCCCGGCCCTACGTCTCGGTGCGGCGCCACGCCCTGGTCGACGCCACCCAGGACACGCTGGTGCACGAGTGGCACATGTACGACGAGGGCGTCGCCACGCTCCTGCGGGCCGCCATGCGGGCCCGGCTCAACATCCTCGTCGCCGGGGGCATGGGCCGGGGCAAGACGACGCTCATGCGGGCGCTGCTCCACGAGTGCCCGCCGGACGAGCGGATCGTCGTGCTCGAGCAGGAGCGCGAGCTGCAGCTGACCGCCGACCCCGAGCGCCACGACCACGTGCTCGAGCTGATCGAGCGGCCGCCGAACATGGAGGGCCAGGGCGCGGTCACACTCGCCGACCTCACCTGGGCGGTGAAGCGGCACGCCCCCGACCGCATCGTGATCGGCGAGGTCCGGGGCCCCGAGGTCATGTCGATGCTCGAGGCCGCCTGCGACGGCATCGCCGGCACGCTGTGCACGCTGCACGCCCGGTCGTCGCACCAGACCTTCGAGAAGCTGGTCAACTACGCCCGCCGGGACGGCGCCCGCTACGACCGGGAGGACGTCCTGCAGACGGCGGCCTACGCCCTCGACCTCGTCCTCTACCTCGACCGCGCCCGCGACGGCCGCCGGGTCCTGGCCGAGATCACCCAGGTGCTCGACTACGACCCGAGCGACCGCCGCATCGTCACCAACGACTGGTTCGTGCCCGGCCCGGACGGCGCCGCGGTGCCCAACCCCCGGGCGCCCATCCCCGTCGACGTGCTCGACCTGCTGGTCGAGCACGGCTACCAGCCCGAGCTGCACCGGGACGCGGTGGGGGCCTGGTGACCGCGCTGGCGCTGCTCTCCGGGATCGCGGTCGTCGCCGGCGTCGCGCTGGCGGTCGGCGGCGCGCGGCCCGTGCCGGTCGAGCCGACGGCCCGGCCCCGGCGGCGGTGGACGCCGCCCACGCCCGAGCGGGCCGCGGCCGTCGGCGGCGTGGCGCTGCTCACGCTGCTCGTCACCCGCTGGCCCGTGGCGGCGGTGGGCGCGGGCCTGGCCGTCGCCGCGCTCGGCAGCTCGCGCTCGGCGCTCGCCCGCCAGACCGCGGCCGCCGACATGGCGGAGGCGCTCACGACCTGGGCCGAGATGCTGCGGGACGCGACCGGCACGCCCCGCGGCATCGAGGGCGTCCTCGTGGCCACCGCGTCCGGCGCACCCGACCTCGTCCGCCCGGCCGCGCTGCGGGTCGCCCGCCGGCTCCCCTACGAGCCGCTCGACCCGGTGCTCGACGACCTGGCCGACGACCTCGCCCACCCGGTCGGCGACCTGGTCGTCACCGCGCTCCGGCTCGCCGCGCGGTCGGGCGGGCGGCAGATCCGGTCGGTCCTCGACGACCTGGCCGCCGTCGCCCGGGAGGAGGCCCGCATGCACCGCCGGATCGAGGTGGCCCGGGCTCGCCCGCGGTCCGACATGCGGTCGGTGCTGCTGCTGATGGTCGGCTTCGTCGCCCTCTTCGTCCTCGTCGCCCGCGACTACCTCGCGCCCTACGGCACCGTCGCCGGCCAGCTCGTCCTCACGGTCGTGCTCGGCATCTGGGCGGCCGGGGTGTGGGCGATGGGGCGGCTCGGGCGCATCCGCCCCGTCGAGCGGTTCCTGGTGAGGTCGGCGACGTGACCGTGGCGCTGCTCGCCGGCCTGGTCGTGGGTGCCGGCCTCTGGCTGGTCGCCTCCGGGCTGCGCCCGGCCCCGGAGCCCCTCGGCGACGCCCTGGCCCGCATCGCCCGCCCGCCGGCGACCCAGCGCGCGGACGACGGCCTCGACGAGCGCGACGCCCGGGTCGGCGCCTTCCTGCTCGAGCGGGTCCCACCGCTCGCCCGCCGCATCGAGGCGGTCCGCGCCGATCTGCGGGTCGTCGGCCGGCCGCCCGAGGAGCAGGCGATCCGCACGGCCGCCTGGGTGCTGCTGCCGCTCCTGCTCGGCCCGTGGGTGGCGCTCGTGGCCGCCGTGTGCGGGCTGCCGCTGCCGCCCACCGTCGCCGGGACGGCGGGCCTGGTCGCGTCGGCCCTCGGCATCGTCGTGCCCTTCGCCGCGCTGCGGTCCGAGGCCCGCGAGCGCCGGGCGGCCTTCGCCCACGCGCTGTCGGCCTGGTGCGACGTGGTCGTCATGACGCTGGCCGCCGGCCGGGGCGTCGAGCAGGCCATGGAGACCGCCGCGGGCTCGGGGGAGGGCTGGGCCTTCGCCGAGATCCGCGGCGCCCTCCACGGCGGTTACGTGCGGGGGGAGCCGCCCTGGGTGGCCCTCGGGCGCCTGGGCGACGATCTGGGCCTCCCCGACCTCACCGAGCTGGCGGGCACCATCGCCCTCGCCGGCGAGGAGGGGGCCGCGGTGCGGGCGACGGTCGCCGCCAAGGCCCGCACCATCCGCGAGCGCATCAGCACCGACACCGAGGTGGCCGCCGCCACCGCGACCGAGCGCATGAGCCTCCCGAGCGTCCTGCTCGTGCTCGGGTTCCTCGTCTTCCTCTGCTACCCGGCGATCGTCGCCGTCTTCGACTTCACGACCTGACCGATGTCCCGCCCACCGGAAAGGACCGGAACCGATGACCGAGACCATCCGCAGGCTGTCGGCCGCCGTCGTCACGGCGTGGCAGGAGCGTCGCACCGACGACGGCGGGCTCACGGACGAGGTGGCGATGATCGCCATCCTGGTCGGGATCGCCGTCGCCGTCGGCGGCATCCTGCTCGCCCTGCTGACCGGCGCCGCGTCGAGCCTGAGCTTCGACATCTGACGCCGGGCCCGTGGCGCCGGCGGGGCGGGCGCCTCGCCGGCGACCGCGGCGCGGTCGCCCCCAGCGTGGTGATCGTCCCGGTGCTCATGACCGTGCTGCTCACCGTCGTGCAGGTGGCGCTCTGGTTCTACGGACGGGCGCTGGCCACCTCCGCCGCGCAGCACGGGCTCGACGCCGCCCGGATCGCCGAGGGCTCGGCCGCCGACGGCGAGGCGACCATCGCCGCCTTCGTCGAGCAGACCGGCGGGCTGGCGCTCACCGAGGTCGACGTCGACCGCGGCGCCGAGACGGTGACCGTCAGGGTCGAGGGCGAGGTCGTGCAGGTGGTGCCGTTCATCGACGTGCCGGTCCGGGTCACGGTCCACGGACCGGTCGAGCGGGTGGTCGGGTGAGCCGCCGGTCCCCCGCCCGCCGGGCCGGCGACCGCGGCACGGCCACGGCCGAGCTGGTCGTCCTCATGGTCGTCTTCTTCACCTTCGTCGCCGCCATCGTCTTCGCCGGGCGGGTCACGGTCGGCGCCGCCCAGGTCGAGGCCGCGGCCCGGTCGGCGGCCCGGACGATCAGCATCGCCCGCGACCCCGAGGGGACGATCGACCGGGCGCGGGACCAGGCGGCGACCATCGCCGGCCTGGGGACCGCGGCGTGCTCCTCGATGCAGTTCACCCCGGTCATCGACCGGTCCGCCGACCCGGCCGAGGTGCGCGTCGAGGTGGCCTGCACCGTCGACCTCTCCGAGATCACCCTGATCGCCGTGCCCGGGTCGTTCACCGTCGACGCCACCGCCGTCGAGGTGATCGACCGCCACCGGGAGGGGTCGTGAGCCGGGCCGGCCGGGACGACCGGGGCTACGCCTCCGCCTGGACCATCGCGGTCGCGACCGCGTGCTGGGCCCTCGTCGGCCTGGTGGTGGACGGCGGCCGGGCGCTGCGGGAGCGCAGCGACGCCTTCGGGGCGGCGGCCGCCGCCGCCCGGGCCGGTGTCCAGGAGATCGACGAGGTGGCGGCGGTGCAGGGGGAGGTGCGCCTGGACGAGGCGCGGGCCGTCGCCGCCGCCGAGGCCCTGCTGGCCCGGCGCGGCTACGAGGGCGAGGTGACCGTCGACGGCGTCGAGGTGACGGTCGTGGTGGAGGGCGAGACCGACCTGAGGATCCTCGCCGCGCCCGACGTCGTCACCTACCGGGTGGCCGCCTCCGCGCGAGCGGTCCGCGGGAACGACATCTCGTGAGCATGGAGGCTCCCGTCCCCGCTCCCGCACCGGTCGGGCGCTCCCGGGCCCGGCTCCGGGCCGGGGGCGCGCTGGTCGCCCTCGTCGCCCTGCTCGGCGGCGTGCCGGCGGTGCTCGTCCGCCTGGGCACGTGGCCGATCACCGGCGTGCCCACCGCCGACCAGCTCCGCGACCTGCCCTCGACGATGCTCACCGACGGCGCCGTCCTCGGCCTCGTCACCGTGCTGCTGTGGGCGCTGTGGGCGGTCTTCGCGCTGAGCGTCGTGGTCGAGGTGGCCGCCCAGCTCCGCCGCCGCCGGCGCCGCCGGCGTGCGGGCGAGGTCCCGCCGGCGGCCGACGGTGACCGGCCCCGCCGGCTCGGCGGTCCCGTCCAGGGGCTCGCCCGCTACCTCGTCGGGTCGCTGATGATGAGCGCCGCGCCCGTCCTCACCTTGGGGCGGGCGCTCCCGGCCGGCGCGGCGACGCCCGCGACGACGGCGGTCGAGGTCGAGGCGCCGGCCGAGGCCGCCGCGGTGGTCGAGGTGGTCGACGTGGTCGACGACACCGGCCCCGACCGGCCCGCCGCGCCGGAGGTCGTCATCGTCGAGCGGGGCGACACGGCCTGGTCGCTCGCCGAGCGGCACCTGGGCGACGGCGCCCGCTGGCGGGAGATCTGGGAGGCCAACCGCGACCGCGCCCAGCCCGACGGCCGCACGTGGGCCGACCCCGGCGAGGACGTCCGCCCGGGGTGGGTCCTGCACCTCCCCACCGGTGGCGCCGGCGCGGCGGAGCCCGCCCTGCCGGCGGCGGCCGACCCGGCGCCCGCCGAGGCCGGCCCGCCGCAGGCGCTCGCCGGACGGCCGGGGGCCGTGCCGTCCGAGGTCGTGGTCCAGCCCGGTGACAACTTCTGGGACCTGGCCGAGGGCCAGCTGGCGGCGGCCTGGGGCCGGGCGCCGGCGGACGGCGAGGTCGTCGACCACTGGCAGGCGCTCATCGAGGCCAACCGGGACGCGCTCGTCCGCCCCGGCGACCCCGACCTCATCCACCCCGGCCACATCAATGTCCTGCGCCACGCGGCCAAGCTCGGCGAGGTCACCGTCGGGCTGCTGACCGACAAGGCGATCGCCAGCTACAAGCGGCTGCCGCACATGACGTACGAGCAGCGC
>PKRH01000158.1 GCA_017577565.1 Thermoanaerobacterales bacterium
GGCGGTGACGGCGACCGCCGACCTGCGGGACCCCGCCGCCGGACGGCGCCGGCCCGACGGCGACGCGCGCCCGGCGCCCTCGGCCACGCCCCTCGGCTGAACCGAGCCTGGGGGACGGGTCGCGCTCGTCCCGCACGACCGGCGGGCCGGTGGGTCAGCGGAGCGGTTCGGGCAGCTCCCGCGCGTGCACGACCGCCAGCCGCTTGGTGGCCCGGGTGAGCGCCACGTACAGCGCCCGCATCCCCTGGGCCTCCTCCTCGACGATGGCGGCCGGCTCGACGACGACGGCGGCGTCGAGCTCCAGGCCCTTGACCAGGCTGACCGGCACGAGCGTCACCCGCTGCTCGAGCCCGTTGCGGGCCGCCCGCCCGAACTCGACGCCGGCCGCGCCCAGCGCGGCGGCCACGTCCTCGACCAGGGTCGAGGGGGCGATGACGGCGACGCTGCCCGGGTCGACGACGTCGCGCTCCTCGGCCGCCACCTCGGCCACCCGGGCGGCCAGCTCGCCGGCGCCGACGGCGATGAGGCGGGGCTCGTCGCCCTCGGTGCGCACCGAGTCGGGCGGCCGGAGGTTCGGCGCGGCCTCGGCCAGCACCTTGGCGGCCAGGTCCATCGTCGGGCCCGGGATGCGGTAGCCGATGGACAGCTCGGCCCGCTGGCTGGGCCGCTTCCTCGGCAGGTGCTCGAGGATGTCGTCCCAGTCGCGGTGGGCCCACACGCCCGTGGCCTGGGCGATGTCGCCGACGACGGTCATCGACCCGTTGAGCGAGCGCCGGGCCAGCATCCGCAGCTGCATCGGCGACAGGTCCTGGGCCTCGTCGACGACGATGTGGCCGTAGGTGCGGATCTCGTCGGGGTCGGTGCCGTCCTCCGACCGGCGGCGCCGGCGGGGGCCGAGCAGCGCCCGGGCCTCGTCGAGGAGCGGCACGTCGTCGTGGGTCCACACGACGCCGGCGACGTCCTCGGACCGGGGGCGGTGCAGCGCGGCCCGCTCGTCGGGGTCGAGGTACCGGCGGGCGGCCAGTTCGATCAGCGCCTTCGAGCCGAAGAGGTCGTGCAGCAGCTCGGCCGGGGTGAGCACCGGCCACATCCGCTCCAGCGCCTCGCGCACCTCCGGCGTCGACCGGGTGCGCTCGCGCACCTCCTCCGGCGTCGTGGGCACCCGGCTGACCTCGGCCAGCGCCGCGAACAGCTGCTTCTCGACGAACTTCCGGGCCGGGTTGTGCAGCCGGAAGCGGCGGCGGGCCTCGGCGACGATCTCGGTCGTGCGCTCGGGCGGGAGCACGAGCGTCTGGGCGCCGAAGGGGACCCGCAGCGGCGCCCGCAGGGGCCGCTCCCGGTCGCGCACCGCCTTGGCCAGGACCTTGGCCATCCGGGCGTCGCCCTTGACCCGGGCGGTCGCCGGGCGGTCCCGTCCCCGCACCCGCACGCCGTCGACGAGGTCGGCCAGCACGGCGAGCTCGACCCCGGCCTCGCCGAGGCTGGGCAGCACCCGCTCGATGTAGCCGAGGAACAGCCGGTTGGGGCCGACGACCAAGACGCCCTGGCCCTCGAGGGGGAACCGGTAGGTGTAGAGCAGGTAGGCGGCGCGGTGCAGCGCGACGACCGTCTTGCCGGTGCCGGGCCCGCCCTGCACCACCAGGACGCCGGGCAGCGGGGCGCGGATGACCTCGTCCTGCTCGCCCTGGATGGTGGCGACGATGTCGCTGAGCTTTCCGGAGCGCGACTCCTCCAGCGCGGCGATGAGCGAGCTGCGACCACGCACCCGGTCGTCGCCGTCGCCCTCGCCGTCGACGCCCAGCAGCTGGGCGCCCTCGCCGAACAGCTCGTCCTCGATGCCGAGGAGCTTGCGGCCGCGGGTGGCGAAGTGCCGGCGGCGGACGAGCCCCATCGGCGACCGCCCGGTGGCCCGGTAGAACGGCTCGGCGACCGGCGCCCGCCAGTCGACGACGAGCGGCTCCTGCGACTCGTCGGACACGGCGATGCGCCCGATGTAGTAGCTCTCGCCCCCCTCGGAGCGGGCCTTGTCGATCCGCCCGAAGACGAGGCTGGCGTCGCCGACGTCGAGGTACTCCAGCCGCTGGGCGATGTTCTCCTCGATCATCTCCCGTTCCCAGCGGGCCTGCTCGGTGCCCCCACGGCCGACCTCGACCATGGTCCGGAGCCGCATCGCCGTGCGCCGCGCGTGCTCGAGCGACTCGTACGCGTGGTCGATGTAGGCCTGCTCGGCGGCGAGGTCGGGGTGGGTGGCCAAGCGCTCCTCCTGCTACGAGGAACAGACCATGCTACCCGCCCTCCCGCCGCCGCGGGGGCGGACGGGAGGGTCAGCCGCCGAACAGGCCGCCGTCGGCGTCGCCGTCGTCGGGGCCGTCGTCGTCGCCGAGGAACATCTCGCGGACCCGGTCGATCACCGAGCCGGAGCCGCCGTCCGAGCCGTCGTGCGGCTCCCAGCCCTCGTCGCCGAGCCCGGTCTCGTCCAGGTCCAGGTCGACCTCGAGGTCCTCCAGGCCCTCCTCGAGGTCCCCGAGGTCGATGTCGAGGTCCTCGACGTCGTCGATCACGTCGCCGGTCCCGTCGTGGACGACCAGCACGTCGTCGTCGACGACCTCGACGCCGGTGGTGACGTCGCCCTCGCCGAACAGGTCGTCGTCGAACCCGCCGGTGCTCGTGTCGTCGCCGTGGACCTCGCCGAGCGCGTCCGCCAGGCCGCGCTCGCCGTCGTCTCCGGTCACACCGTCGTTCCTGCGCATGGCGCCATCGTGGGCGACGGGAGCCCCGATGTCGACGGGGGTGTCCCCCGACGCCGCCCGGGGGATCCGGGGATCGCGGCGCCGGGCCCCCGGACCCGCCCGGGGTACCGTGACCGCGATGCCACCCCCTGCCGACGCCCCGTTCCTGCTCGCCTGCCGCAACCTGCCCGCGCCGCACGTCCCCGTGTGGTTCATGCGCCAGGCCGGCCGCTCGCTCCCCGAGTACCGCGAGGTCCGGGGCACCGGCAGCATCCTCGACACGATCCGCGACCCCGACCTGGCGACCGAGATCACCCTGCAGCCGGTCCGCCGCTACGGGGTCGACGCGGCCATCCTCTACAGCGACATCGTCGTGCCGGTGGCGGCGCTCGGGTTCGGCGTCGAGGTGCACCCGGGGGTCGGCCCGGTGGTGCCCGAGCCGTTCCGCGACGAGTCCGACCTCGACCGGCTCCGCCCCCTCGACCCCGAGGCCGACTGCCCGTACGTCCAGCAGACGGTGCGCAACCTGGTGCGGGAGCTGGGCGACGTGCCGCTCATCGGCTTCGCCGGGGGGCCGTTCACGGTGGCGAGCTACCTCGTCGAGGGCGGCCCGTCGCGCACCCTGGCCAAGACCAAGGCGCTCATGCTCGGCCGGCCCGACCTGTGGGCGGCGCTGCTCGACCGGCTGGCCGACGTCGCCATCGCCTCGCTGCGGGCGCAGGTCCTGGCCGGCGCCTCGGCCGTGCAGGTCTTCGACAGCTGGGCCGGCACGCTCACGCCCGCCATGTACGAGCGCCACGTCCTGCCGGCCAGCACCCGGGTGTTCCAGGGCATCGCCGACCTCGGCGTCCCCGCCATCCACTTCGGCGTCACCACCGGCGAGCTGCTCGGCCTCATGGCCAGGGCCGGGGCCGACGTCGTGGGCGTCGACTGGCGGGTGCCGCTCGACGTCGCCCGCGCCCGCCTGGGCCCCGACGTCGCGGTCCAGGGCAACCTCGACCCGGCGGTGTGCCTGGCCCCCTGGCCGGCGGTCGAGGCCGAGGCCCGGGCCGTCCTGGCGGCCAACGGCGGCCGTCCCGGCCACATCTTCAACCTGGGCCACGGGGTCCTCCCCGAGACCGACCCGTCGGTGCTCGAGCGGCTGGTCGAGCTCGTCCACACGTGGAGGCCGTCGTGACCACCGGCCTCGTGGTCATGGCCTACGGCACGCCCGCCTCGCCGGACGACGTCGAGGCCTACTACACGCACATCCGCCGGGGGCGGCCGCCGACATCCGAGCAGCTGCGCGACCTGGCCGACCGCTACGCGGCCATCGGCGGCGTCTCGCCGCTGGCCCGGCGCACCCGCGACCAGGTGGCCGCGATCGCGGCGGCGCTGGCGGCCGACGAGCCCGGCGCCTGGCGGGTCGAGCTCGGCAACAAGCACGCGCCGCCGTTCCTGGAGGACGCGGTCGCCGCCGTCGTGGACGGCGACCCGGGCGACCGCCCCGACCGGGTCGTGGGCCTCGTGCTCGCGCCCCACTACTCCCGCGGCTCGGTCGGCGAGTACCACGAGCGGGCGGGCGCGGCGGCGGCCGAGCGCGGCGTGCCCTACGTGCCGATCGAGTCGTGGCACGACCTGCCGGCCTGGGTCGACGCCCAGGCCCGCCGGGTGCGGGACGCGCTGGCCGGGCTGCCGCCGGCGACGCGGGTGCTGTTCACCGCCCACTCGCTGCCCGAGCGGGTGCTGGCGGGCGACCCCTACCCCGACCAGCTCCGGGCGTCCGCCGCGGCCATCGCCGCCCGGGCCGGGCTGGCGGCGGACCGGTGGGCGCTGGCCTGGCAGTCGGCGGGCCGGACGCCCGAGCCCTGGCGGGGTCCCGACGTCCTCGACGTGCTGCGGGAGCTGGGCGCCACCCCCGGGGTCGAGGGGGTGCTCGTCTGCCCGCAGGGCTTCGTCGCCGACCACCTGGAGGTCCTCTACGACCTCGACATCGAGGCCCGCCGGGTGGCCGAGGAGGTCGGCCTGGCGTTCGGGCGCACGGCGTCGATCAACGACGACCCCGAGGTCATGCCGGCCCTGGCCCGGTTGGTGCGCGCCGCGGCCCCGGGCTGATGATGGCGCCATGAGCACCCACGTCGACCTGGCCGTCGTCGGTGGCGGCATCAGCGGGCTCGCCGCGGCCTGGGAGGGCGAGCGCCGGGGCGCCTCGGTGGCCGTGCTCGAGGCCGCCGACCGGCCGGGCGGCAAGCTGCAGACCTCGTCGCTCGCGGGCGTGCCGCTCGACGAGGCGGCCGACGCCTTCCTCGCCCGGGTCCCCGCGGCCGTCGAGCTGTGCGACGAGCTCGGCATCGCCACCGAGCTGGTCGCACCGGCGTCGGTCGGCGCCTACGTGTGGCTGGACGGCCGGCTGCGCAAGCTGCCCCCCGACCAGGTGCTCGGCGTGCCCACCGACCTGGACGCGGTGGCGGCCGCCGGCCTGCTCAGCCCGGCGGGCGTCGAGCGGGCCCGCGAGGACCTCACCCGGCCCGACGACCGCCCCCGGGGCCCGGACGGGGAGCCCGTCGACGAGAGCGTGGGCGACCTCGTCCGGCGGCGCCTCGGCGACGAGGTTCTCGACCGGCTCGTCGGCCCCCTCGTCGGCAGCGTCTACGCCGGGGACTGCGACCGGCTCTCGCTCCAGGTCGTCGCCGCCCAGCTGGCGGCGGCCCGCGACCTCGACCCGGCCGAGCCCAGCCTCATCCGGTCGGTGATCGCGCTGCGGGACCAGGCGCCGGTCGGCGAGCGGCCGCTGTTCCTCGCGCCCCGGGAGGGCATGGGCGCGCTCGTCGGCGCGCTCGTCGACGCGCTCGGCGACGCCGTCCGCACCGGCACGGCCGTCGAGGCGCTGGTCCCCGAGGGCACCCGCTGGCGCCTCGCCCCCACCGACGTGACGGCCGGCGCCGTCGTGCTCACCACCCCGGCGTTCGCCACGGCGCCGCTGCTCGCCCCGCTGGGCGGCGGGGCGGCGGAGGCCGCCGCCGTCATCGGCGAGATCGACCACGCCTCGGTCGCCCTCGTGTCGCTGGCCGTGCCGCGCGACGGCGTCGAGCACGAGCTGGACGGCACCGGCTTCCTCGTGCCCCGGTCGGCCGGCCTGCTGCTCACCGCCTGCTCGTGGGTGACCACGAAGTGGCCCCACCTCGACCACGACCCGTCGCTCGTGCTGCTGCGGGCCTCGGTGGGCCGGGACGGCGACGAGCGGGCCCTCGGCCTGACCGACGACGAGCTGGTCGCCCGGGTGCTCGACGACCTCGGCACCACGATGGGCCTGCGGGCGGCCCCGGTGGAGGTGCGGGTCAGCCGGTGGCCCCGGTCGTTCCCCCAGCCCCGGCCCGGCCACCGGGACCGGGTGGCGGCCGCCGAGGCCGCGCTGGCCCGCAGCGCGCCCCGGATCGTGACCGCCGGCGCCTGGACCCACGGGGTGGGCGTGCCGACCTGCATCCGCACGGCGCGGGCTGCCACGGCGCGTGCACTGGGTGCTACAACCGGCGCATGACCCGGTTGCTCGGCACCGCCCGCCGCCGGTGGGGCGTGGCGGCGCTCGCCGCGCTGCGCGACGCGCTGGCCACGTGGTCGTCCGGGGCCGGGGAACCGGGGGGGCCGGTGCCGCGCGCCGGGCCCGCGCGCGGGGCCACGCGCCGAGAGGCGGCCCGGCCCCGCCGGCGGACCACGGAGGCGCGTGCGCCGCGAGGCCGCGA
>PKRH01000159.1 GCA_017577565.1 Thermoanaerobacterales bacterium
GTCCGGGCCCGCCGCGGCGCCGGCGGCGTCCGGCGCACCGCCCGGCCCGCCGTCGCCGGACGCCGCCTCCTCGAACGACCGCCGGGCGCTCTCCAGGGCCCGCTCGAGCTCGTCGGCGCTGAGCGTCGGGGGGTCGAAGGGCCGGCGGCGCCGGCGGTGGGCGAGCACGAGCGGCGCGACCCGCTCGACGTCCTCGGTCGTGGCCACCGAGCGGCCGTGCCAGCCGGCGTGGGCGGCCGCGGCCCGGCACAGCACGAGGTCGGCCCGCAGCCCGTCGGCCCCGACGCCGACGGCCAGGCGACAGGCGAAGTCCACGACGGTGTCGGGGAGGTCGGCCGGCATCGACGCCGCCAGCCGGGCCCGGAGCACGATGTCGCGCTCGGGGCCCTCGACGTCGCCCCCGGCGTCGTGGGTGAGGCGGCGGCGCACGATCTCGGCCCGCACGGCGGGGTCGGACGGGGGCCGCACCTCGACCTGCAGGCCGAAGCGGTCGAGGAGCCGGCTGGGGAGCTCGCCGTCGGCGGGGTCCATGGCCCCGACGAGCACGAAGCGGGCGGGGTGGGTGTGCGACCGGCCGCGGCGCTCGACCCGGTTGACGCCGCTGGCGGCGACGTCGAGCACCACCCGCACCAGGTGGTCCGGCAGCAGGTTGACGTCGTCGAGGAACAGCACGCCGTTGTGGGCGGCGGCGAGCAGCCCGGGCCGGAAGGGCGGGTCGTCGGCCCCGTCGGCGTCGACGTCGAGCGTCCCCCGGACCTCCTCCTCGGTCGCGCCCGGCGTCAGCTCGACGAACGGCGCGCCGCCGGGGAGCAGTCCGGCGAGGGCCCGGGCCATCGTCGACTTGGCCGAGCCGGTGTCGCCGCGGAGCAGCACGCCGCCGATGCCCGGGTCGACGGCGGCCAGCAGGAGCGCCAGGCGCGCGTCGTCCTGGCCGACGACGGCGCTGAAGGGGTAGCGCGTGGTCGAGCTCATCGCGGTGCCCTCGTCATGGCCCGGTGTCCTCCCAGCAGACATCCGTCCCAGCCCGGTCATGTTGGCCATCGGCTCGCCTCCTCGCACCCCGGTGTGCGGTGGCGACGGCCGTCGGCCCCGCGGGCCCGCGCCGGGCCCGCCCGAGTGCTTCCTAGCAGGCGGGGCGTGCGTCTGCATCGCCGGGTTGCACGGCGCCCGGGGTCGACCGCGGACCGCGCGTGCGGCGCGCGGCGCGGGCTCAGCGACCGGAGGTCAGGTACTCGTGGAGCGCCTCGGCCTCGGCCTGCAGCTCGTCGATGCGCGACTTCACGACGTCGCCGATGCTGATGATGCCGGCCAGCCGGTCGCCGTCCATGACCGGGATGTGGCGGATGCGGCGCTCGGTCATCAGCCGCATGAGCTCGGCGACGGTCGCCGACGGACCGCAGGTGGTGAGGTCGGTCGACATGAGGTCGCGCACCGCGGCCCCCAGCACCGCCGCCGGGTCGTCGCCGGCCAGCGACCGGACGACGTCGCGCTCGGAGATGATCCCCACGACCCGGTCGCCGTCGTCGGTGACCACGAGCGCCCCGACGTTGTGGTCGCGCAGCCGGGCGACGGCGTCGGCCACCGGCGCGTCGGCCCCGATCGTCACGACGTCCCGCCCCTTGCGGTGGAGGATGTGCTCGATCAGCACGGCGGCCGCCTCCTTCCGGGGTCTCGTGCCCTGCCGGGCACGCCACCACTGTCCCACATCGCGCCGGGGGCTGCGTGGCCATCCGGCCACGCAGCGGGGCCGGACGCCGGCGGCGGGTGCCGGGCGCCGCGATCGCTCGCGCCGCGAGGGGACCTGACAGGGGCGGGCCCGGAGGGGCATCCTGCCCGGGTGGTCGACTTCCTGTCCGGCGGCGACCGCGGCGAGGCCCCGGTCCACGACGCCGCCACGGTCGTGCTCGTGCGCGACGCCGAGCACGGCGTCGAGTGCCTCATGCTGCGCAAGACCCGCGGCCAGGCCTTCGGGGGCGCCTGGGTGTTCCCGGGCGGCCGGGTCGAGGACGGCGACGGCACGGGGCTGGAGGGCGCCCGGCGGGCCGCCGTGCGCGAGGCGCGGGAGGAGACCGGCCTCGTGCTCGACCCCGACCGCCTCGTCGCCTTCGCCCACTGGACCCCGCCCCGGGAGGCGCCGCGCCGCTACGCCACCTGGTTCTTCCTCGCCGCGCTGCCGGACGGCGCCGCCGACGTGGTCGTCGACGGCGGCGAGATCGGCGACCACGTGTGGACGACGCCCGCCGACGCGCTCGACCGGCACCGGGACGGGGAGATCGAGCTGCTGCCCCCCACCTGGATGTCGCTGCACCGCATCGCGGGCGCGCCCGACGTGGCCACCGCGCTCGCCGAGGTCGCGGCCGGCGGGGTCGAGCGCTACACGACCCGGATCGCCGCCGCCGGCGACGGGGTCCTCGTCGCGCTGTGGGCCCCGGACGCCGCCTACGAGGAGGGCGACCTCGACGCCCCCGGGCCCCGCCACCGCCTCTACATGGACCCCGCGGGCTGGCGCCTCGAGCGCACCGGCGCCGGCTGAGCGCCCGGCGGGCGGGCGGCACCCGGGTGTGGGACCGTCACCCCCGGCTGCGATGATGGCCTCCCATGGACCGAGCCGACACCGACCTGGCCGCCGGCGCCGAGGACGGCACCGACGCCGGTGCAGCCGACGACGAGGACCGCGGCGCGGTGCCCCGGGCCGGCGACGACGCCGGTGCGGGCGGCGCCGGCGCGGCCGCCGGCGGGGACGACACCGCCGCCGGTGCCGACGACGAGGACGTGGCGCCCGCCCCGTCCGGGCTCTCGTGGCCGAAGGTGGCGGTCCTCGGCCTGGCCCTCGCCTTCCTCGGCTTCGCGGTGGGGATCTTCGTCAGCCGCGACCGGCCGCCGGGGCCCGACTCGGCCGACGTCGGCTTCCTGCAGGACATGCTCACCCACCACGACCAGGCCCTCGGCGTGGCCACGCTCACCGTGGCCTACGGCGAGGACCCGATCGTGCGGAGCATGGCCCGTGAGGTCGTCGCCATCCAGTCGTTCGAGATCGGGCTCATGACCCAGAAGCTCGCCGACTGGGGTTACAGCCGGGACGAGCGGTCCGACCAGGCCATGGCGTGGATGGACATGCCGGTCCCGGTCGAGGACATGCCGGGCCTGCTCAGCGACGAGCAGCTCGCGGCCGTCGAGGAGGCCCGGGGGCCCGAGCTCGACGCCCTGTTCCTCGAGCTGATGGCCGAGCACCACCGCGGCGGCCTGCACATGGCGGAGGGCGCGGCCACCCTGGCCGACGACGAGGACGTGCGGGAGCTCGCCGCCCGCATGCGGCGCAACCAGGCCGGCGAGATCAACGAGTACCGCCTGCGGGCCGAGGAGCTGGGCCTCGACCTCGACATCGCGCCGCCCTCCGTGCCGCCCGCCGGGCTGCCCGGGTCGTGACCGCCCCCGGCCCCCGGCTGCTCGGCCGGGGCGTGGTCGTCGCCGCGGGCGACCCCGTGCCCGCCCCCTGGGCGGACGCCCCGCGGGTCACGATCGACGAGGCCGTCGCGCGGGCGGGGCACGACGAGCCCTGCCCGGCGGTCGACGAGCTCCACCGGGCGTGGGCGACCCGCACGCCGGTCGTCGTCGTGCTGGCGGTCGACCCGGCCACCTTCCGGGCGCCACGGTCCTACACGGCCGAGGAGATCGGCGAGCCGTGGCTGCTCGACCCCGGGTTCGAGCTGTGGCACGACCGCCTCCACTTCCTCGTGTGGGCCAACACCTACGACGCCCGGGGCGGCGGGGAGCCGGTCTGGTGGTGGGGGCGCAAGGCCGCCCGGCTGGGGGCGACGCCGTGCGCCGGGCCCGAGGCGCCCGCCGACGTCGTGCTGCCCGACGGCCGCCCCGCCTGGATCGACGGCGGGCCCCGGGGCGGGCTGGACGAGGCCCAGCTGGCCGAGCTGGCCGGCGGCGTCGGCGCCGTCGTGGTCGCGTCGGAGACCGTCGAGCGGGGCCGGCTCGCACCCGTCCCACCCCCGGTCGCGCCGACGGCCGAGCTGGCGCCCGACCAGCTCGCCGCCGTCGCCCACGGCGCCGGTCCGGCGCGGGTCATCGCCCCGGCCGGCTCGGGCAAGACCCGGGTGCTGACCGAGCGGCTGCGCCACCTGGTCGTCGACCGGGGCTACGAGCCCGAGGGCGTCGTCGCCGTCGCCTACAACCGCAAGGCCCGGGACGAGATGGTCGCCCGCACGTCCGGCGTCGGCGGCCGGATCCTCACCCTCAACGCGCTGGGCTACGAGATCGTCGCCGCCGGGCTCGGGCGCCGGCCCGACGTGTTCGAGACCCGCGACGTGCGCCGGCTGCTCGAGCCGCTCGTGCCCCGGGGCGCCCGCCGGCTGAACACCGACCCGCTCGCCCCCTACGTCGAGGCGCTGTCCGCCGTCCGGCTCGGCCTGCGCGCCCCCGAGGAGGTCGAGGACGAGCGCGAGGACGTGCCCGGCTTCGCCGGCGCCTTCCCCGCCTACCGGGCCGAGCTGCAGCGCCGGGGCGTCGTCGACTTCGACGAGCAGGTGCTGCTGGCGATCGAGCTGCTCCTGCGCGACGGGGCCTTCCGGCGCGCCCAGCAGGCCCGGCACCGCCACCTGCTGGTCGACGAGTTCCAGGACCTGACGCCCGCCCACGTGCTGCTCGTCCGGCTCCTGTCCGCCCCGGCGTTCGACGTCTTCGGCGTCGGCGACGACGACCAGGTCATCTACGGGCACGCCGGGGCGACGCCCCGCTTCCTGACCGGCTACGACGCGTCGTTCCCCGGCGCCGCGCACCACGCCCTCGAGGTGAACTACCGGTGCCCCCCGGCGGTCGTCGACGCCGCCCGCCGCCTGCTCGGCCGCAACCGGGTGCGGGTGCCGAAGGTGATCCGGGCCGCCCGCCGCGACGGCGGCGACGGCGACCTGGTGGTGCGCCGGCACCCGCCGCAGGCCGGCGCCGCCGAGCTGGTCGCCGTGGTCACCGGCTGGCTGGACGAGCCGGGCGTCGAGCCCGCCGACGTGGCGGTGCTCGCCCGGGTCGGCTCGCTGCTGCTGGCGCCGCACGTGGCGCTGGTCGAGGCCGGCGTGCCGGTGGCGTCGATCCTGCAGGCCGACGTGCTCGGCCGCACCGGCGTCCGGGCGGCCCTCGCCTACCTGCGCATCGCCACGTCGCCCGACGACGTCGACCCGGCCGACCTGGTCGAGGTCCACCGCCGCCCCAGCCGGGGCCTGCCCCGGTGGATCGACAAGTGGCTGGGGCGGTGCCGGTCGGTCGACGACGTGGCCCGGGCCGCCGCCCGCATCGACGACGCGAAGGCGGCCGCCCGGCTGGAGGAGCTGGCCGCCGACCTCGGGGCGCTCGCGGCGGTGGCCCGGTCGGGCTCGACCCGGGCGGTGCTCGAGCACGTCCGCGACCAGGTGGGCCTGGCCCGCGCGGTCGACCTGCTCGACGCGTCGGGGGGCGGCGACGGGCACTCGCACCGCGACGACCTCGAGGCGCTGCTGCAGGTGGCCGACATCGAGCCGGACCCCGCCGGCTTCGAGCCCGCGCTGCGGCGGGCGCTGGCCCGCCCGCCGGACGAGGGCGGCGTGGCGCTGTCGACGATCCACCGGGTGAAGGGCCGGGAGTGGCCCCGGGTCGTGGTGTTCGGCGCCACCGAGGGGCTGGTGCCGCACCGGCTGTCGGCCGGCCCGGCCGCGCACGAGGAGGAGCGCCGGGTGTTCCACGTGGCGATCACCCGGGGCATCGACCGGGTGGCGGTGCTGGCCGACGCCACCCGGCCGTCGCCGTTCCTCGCCGAGCTCGAGCGGGAGGCGACGCCCGAGGAGCTGGCCCGGGCCGAGGACGCGGCGGCCGGCGACGGGGCGGGCGGCGAGGCCGGGCGCGCCCCCCGCCGCGGGCGGCGCGAGCGGGCGGAGGTGCCGCCGCCGTCGGGCCCGGAGGTCGCCGCCGTCGAGGCCGCCCTGCGGGCGTGGCGCCGCGAGCGCAGCCGCGCCGACGGCGTGCCGGCCTACGTCGTGCTCAACGACCGTCACCTGCGGGGCATCGCCGAGCGCCGGCCGCGGACCGAGCGCGAGCTGGCGGCCTGCCCGGGCATCGGCCCGGCGAAGCTCGCCGCGTACGGTGACGAGCTCCTCGCCCTCGTCGCCCGGGCCACGGAGGGCGTCGACGGGTAGCCTCGCCCCGCATGGCCAGCCCCGAGCTCACGCCGCGGGCCGAGCGCCCCAGCCGCCCGGGACGCCCGCGCGGCCCGCGCCGGGACCGCAGCGAGCGCCGGGCCGAGCTCCTCGACGCCGCCGAGCGGGCCATCCGCCGCACCGGCCCGAAGGCGTCGATGGACGAGATCGCCGCCGAGGCCGGCATCACCAAGCCGATCCTCTACAC
>PKRH01000160.1 GCA_017577565.1 Thermoanaerobacterales bacterium
CCGCCACCCCGCCCGACGAGCTGCCGCTCGACGCCGAGGCCCGCGCCGAGCTGGCCGCGGTGCTTCCCTCGCTCCCCGAGCCCCGCCCCCCCGGCGCCCCCGACCGGGCCCGCCTCTTCGCCGCGGTCACCGAGCTCGTCGCCGCGGTGGCCAAGGAGCGCCCGCTGCTGCTCGTCCTCGACGACCTGCAGTGGGCCGACGACGACTCCCTGCTGCTCGTCCGGCACCTCCTGCGCCGGGCCGGCGACGCGCCGGTGCTCGTCGTGGCCATCTCCCGCGACCACGACGTCGCCCCCGACCACGCGCTGGCCGGCGTCGTCCAGTCGCTCGACCGCGACGGGTGGGTGCGCCGGCTGCCGCTACGCGGCCTGGCCGAGGACGAGGTCCGGGAGCTGCTGCGCCACGTGCTCGGCGAGGGCGACCACCGCGACACCGCCCGGCGCCTCGTGCGGGAGACGGCCGGCAACCCCTACATGGTCACGGAGCTGGCGCGGGCCGGCGCCGACGGCGCCATCCCGCCCGGCCTCCACGAGCTGGTCGGCCTCCGCCTCGCCGCCCTCGACGAGCCGGCCGCCGAGCTGCTGCGGGCGGGCGCCGTCGCCGGGGCCGCCTTCGACCTCGACATCGCGGCCGACGCGGCCGGCCTCGACGACCGGGCCATGCTCGACGCCGCCGACGCCGCCCTGGCCTCGGGGCTCGTCACCGAGGAGACGCCCGACCGCTACCGGTTCACCCACGACGTCGTCCGTCGGGCCCTCGTCGCCCAGCTCAGCGGCGCGCACCGCCGCTGGCTGCACGGGCGGACCGCCGACGCCATCGAGCGGCGGCGGTCCGGCGACCTCGACGCCCACGCGGCCGCCCTCGCCCACCACAGCGCCGCGGGCGCCACGCCCGGCGGTGACGACCGGGCCGTGCGCTGGGCCCGCCGCGCCGCGGCCCAGGCGATGCGGCGCAGCGCACCGGCCGAGGCCGCCCGCCTGTGCCGGCAGGCGCTCGAGCACCTGCCGCCGGGCCGGGACGGCGAGCGGGCCGACATCACCACCGACCTCGGCGCCGCCCTGCTGGCCGGCGGCGACCCGGCGGGCGTCGGGTCGCTGCGCGAGGGCG
Source organism: Thermoanaerobacterales bacterium (assembly GCA_017577565.1). GTDB lineage: Bacteria > Actinomycetota > Acidimicrobiia > Acidimicrobiales > VFJN01 > ZC4RG19. Next base: position 1,108 of record PKRH01000160.1, read on the forward strand.
CGGCGCTGGCCCGGGCGGCCGGCCGGTCCGACGTGCTGCAGCGGGCGGCCCTGGCCCTGGCGGACGCCGCCGAGGACCGCCCCGAGCTGCGGGCCGCGGCGTCCGACCTCGTCGCCGACGCCCTGGCCGCGGCCTCGCCCGTGGGCGACGGCGAGGGCGCCGTGACCCACGCCCGGCTCCTCGTGCGGTCGATCCGGCTCGGCGCCGCGCCCAGCGGGGGCGCCACCGCCCGGGCGGCCGCGGCCGCCGCCACCACCCTGCACCGGCACATCGGCGACCTGGCGCCGGACCAGGTCGACGAGCGCCTGCGCCTTGTCGGCGAGCTGGCCGAGCTGGCGGTGGCGGCCGGCGACGCCCGGCTGCGGGCGCGGGCGGCCCACGAGCGGGCCATGGCCGCCGCCACCACCGGCGACGAGGTCGCCCTGCGCACGGCGCTGGCGGCCATGGAGGCGGACGGCGACCCGGACGACGGGTGGCTCGCCGCCCTGCGGGCCGAGCGGCGCGTCGCCGAGCTGACGGTGGACGGCCGGCTGGACGAGGCCCGGGCCGCGCTCGACGCGCCTCGGCCCGCGGGGGCGCCCGACGACGCCGAGCTCGTCGCCCGCCGCCAGCGCGGGGTGATCGAGTGGCTGGCCGGCCGGGTGACCGCCCGCGAGCTGGCCGCCGACGACGCCGACGGCCCGCCCGACCTCCACGGCCTCGCGCTGCGGGCCCTGGCGGCCGTCGAGGAGGGCGCCGGTGCGGCCGCCGCCGCGGTGCGGGCCCGCCTCGCGCCCTTCGCCGACCTCGTCTGCGGCATGGGCTACCGGACCTTCGTGGGGGCCGCCGGCTTCCACCTCGGCCGGCTGGCGGCGGCCGAGGGCGACCTGGCCGAGGCCGAGCGCCACCTGCACGCCGCCCTGCGGGTCCACAGCGCCTGGCGGGCCCGCCCCTGGGTCGCCCTCACCCAGAGCGCCCTCGCCGACGTGCTCGAGGCCCGGGGCCGGCCCTCCGACCGGGAGTGGATCGCCGGGCTGCGCGCCGAGGCCCGCTGGGTGGCCGAGCGCCTGGGCATCCGCACCTGAGCGGCGGGTCGCTACCGTGGCGGCGTGGACGAGCGCACCATGCGCGAGCGGGTCGCGGCCGCCCGGGTGGGGACGCTGGCCACCGTGACCCGCGACGGCCGGCCGCACGTGGTGCCCTGCTGCTTCGCCCTCGACGGCGACACGGTGTGGTCGGCGGTCGACGCCAAGCCGAAGTCGACCCTCGCCCTGCGCCGGCTGGACAACGTCCGCGCCAACCCGGCGGCGTCACTGCTCGTCGACCACTACGAGGACGACTGGACCCGCCTGTGGTGGGTCCGCCTGGACGGCTCGGCGCGCATCGTCGACCGCGAGGAGGAGCGGGACCGGGCGCTCGGCGCCCTCGCCACCAAGTACATCCAGTACCAGGGCAGCCCGCCCCCCGGGCCGGTGCTCGCCCTCGACGTCACGACCTGGCGGGCCTGGCCCTGAGGCCGGGCTCAGGCGAGCGGGTCGGCGAAGGGGTCGGCCCCGGCGGGTCCGCCGAAGGGGTCGTCGATGGCCGGCCGGATGGCGACCGGCGTCTCCTCCTCCGCCTCGCCGGCCAGCTCGGCCCCGACGAGGCCGGCGTAGCCGTGCCGCTCCAGTTCGAGGGCCAGCTCCGGGCCGCCCGAGCGCACGATCTGGCCCTTGGCCAGCACGTGGACGCGGTCGGCCCGCAGCTCGTGCAGCAGCCGGCTGTAGTGGGTGATGGCCAGCACGCCGAGGCCGGGGCGGTCGCCCTCGGGCTCGGTCGCCGCCTCGACCCGCCGGGCGCAGGCCCGCAGCGCGTCGACGTCGAGGCCGGAGTCGAGCTCGTCGAGCACGGCGATCGCCGGGCGGAGCACGCCGAGCTGCACGGTCTCGTTCTTCTTCTTCTCGCCGCCCGACAGGTCGACGTTGAGCGGCCGCTCGAGCAGCTGGGGGTCGAGCCCCACCCGCTCGGCCTCCGCCCGCAACGTGGCCGCCACGCCGTCGACCGGCCGGCCGGCGGCCCGGGCCGCGCTCTCGAGCACCGCCTGCAGCGAGACGCCCGGCACCTCGGTCGGGTACTGGAGGGCGAGGAACAGGCCGGCCTGCGCCCGCTGCCAGGGGGCGAGCGGCAGGAGGTCGACGCCGTCGAGCGTCACCGAGCCGCCCGTGACCTCGTAGCCGGGCCGCCCCATCAGCACGTGGGCGAGCGTCGACTTGCCGGAGCCGTTGGGCCCCATGACGGCGTGGACCTCGCCGGAGCGGACGGTCAGGTCGATGCCGCGCAGGATCTCGGTGCCGCCCACGGCGGCCCGCAGGCCGCGGATCTCGAGGACGTGGCCGCTACCGGTCATCGTCGACCACCACCACGACCTGGCCGTCGTCGACCCGGACGTCGTAGACGGGCACCGGCCTGGTCGCCGGCAGGACGAGCGCCTCGCCGGTCTCGAGCGAGAACGTGCTGCCGTGCTTCCAGCACTCGAGGGTCCGCTCCTCGACGTCGACCTCGCCCTCGGAGAGCGAGATGTTCTGGTGCGAGCACGTGTCGCCGATCGCGTAGACGTCGTCGTCGATGCGGACGACGGCGATGCGGTGGCCGGCGACCTCGAACCGGCGGGCCTCGCCGGAGCGGAGCTCGTCCAGCGGGCAGAGCGTCACCTTGGGCATCACGCGTCCCTCCGGGCGAACTTGGCGGCGACGCCCTCGCGCAGCAGGGGCGCGAGGCCGGCCACGGGCAGGCGGGAGAGGACCTCGTCGAAGAAGCCGCTGACGATGAGGCGCTCGGCCTCGTCGGTGGGCACGCCGCGGCTCTCCAGGTAGAAGAGCTGCTCCTCGTCCACCGGGCCGACGGCCGAGGCGTGGCTGCAGCGGACGTCGTTGTTCTCGATGACGAGGTTGGGCACCGACTCGGCCCACGCGCCGTCGGACAGCTTGACGTTGCGGTTGGTCTGGAAGGCGTTGGTGCCCCGGGCGTCCTTGCCGACGCGGATGAGGCCCGTGTACACGGAGCGGGACCGCCCGCCGACCGCGCCCTTGAACAGCAGGTTGGAGGTGCAGTCGGGGGCGACGTGGTCCTGGAAGGTGCGGAAGTCGAGCGTCTGGTCGCCCTCGCCGAAGTAGACGGCGTCCAGCTCGCCGGTGCCGCCCCGGCCGACCATGCGGCAGTCGGTGCGCAGGCGGGCGTAGTCGCCGCCGAAGCCGATGCTCGTCGACCGCAGCGTCGCCTGGGCCTCGACCCGCGACACCTGCAGGCCGAGCTGCCAGGTGGCGAAGCCGAGCTGCTGGACGGTCACGTGGCCGACCCGGGCGCCCGGCCCGACGAGGATCTCGGTGACCGGCACGACCAGCGCCCGCTCCTCGCCCGAGGTCTGGACCTCGACGACCGCGACCTGGCTGGCGGCGCCGGCGCGGACGACGAGGTGGGGGAAGGCCGCCGCCCCCTCGCCGGCGGTGACGTGCACGACCACCACCGGGCCCGGCAACGTGACGCCCTCCGGCACGTCGACGACGACCGGCTCGGGCACGAAGGCGTCGTGCAGGGTGACGAAGGCGTCCGGCGGCTCGCCCACCGCGGCGCCGACGAGCTCGACCCGGTCGTCACCGGCCGGCCCGACCTGGACGCCCTTGGCGGCCAGGTCGTCGGCGAGCTCGACGACGGCGACGCGCCCGTTGACGGCCACCACCGTCGCAGCGGGCGCGGCGACGGCGTCGAGGACCGCCCGTCCCGGCGCCGGCAGCACCGGCTCGGCCGGCGGTGCCGGGGCGAACTCGTCGAGCCGCAGCTCGTCGATGCGGCTGTAGCGCCAGATCTCCTCGTCCGTCCCGGGCAGGTCGGCGGCGGCGAACGCCTCGGCGGCCCTGGCCCGGCGCGCCCGCAGCCGGTCCGGGCCGTCGAGCGCGGCAGAGAGATCGGGGGTGAAGGTGCTCAGCGTCAGTCCTTTCGCAGCTCGTCCACACCGTGTGGGCGCCGCGGCCGGAGGGCCAGCCTACCGGCGGCCCCGGGGCGCTCCCAAGGCTCAGCGCCGCCGCAGCCAGCGCCGCCACCGGGGGGCGCGGCGCCGTTCGAGCTCGGCGTGGACCTCGGCGACGACGGTCGGGCCCGCGGCGTTGACGATCTCCTCCGCCTCGTCGAGCAGGCGGGCGACCGAGCCGTCGTCGCGGTCGAGCGCGTCGAGCGGCTCGTCGGGCGTGCGGGGGGTGACGAGCGTGCCGTGGGCCCAGTTGACGTCGGCCATGCGCCGCTCGTACCGCGGGCAGTCGGCCGGGCACCGCCACGGGGCCTCGGGGGCGAGGTCGAGGTCGCACTTCCGCACGGTCTCGCCCGTGCGGTACGTGCGCGACTCGAAGTGCTTGCAGTCCTGCCGCATCGGCACGGGGCCATTGTGCCAGCGGGGCGGCCGCGTCGGGCCGCCCCGCCGGCGGTCCGGGGTCCGTCAGTCGGGCGGGGTCCCGACGACGACCCGCTGGGCGGGGGCGGTCGCGGCGGCGTCGTCGTCGGGCGCGGTGACCCGGACGAGGACGGCGTCCGCGGACACCGAGACGTCGAGGCCGCCGAGGTCCGCCGGGTCGACCAGGTCCTCGAGCGGCACGGTCGAGATCGCGCGGCCGTCGAGGGAGTGGACGACCGCCGGTCGCCAGGCCCGGCCACCGTGCTCGTCGACCGGCGGGTTCACGACGGCGGCCCACCCGAGGGGACCGAAGGCCACGGTCGAGACGCTGGTCTCCGGGTCGTCGACCGCGGTGCGGGGGTCGACCGACCACCAGCCTCCGCTGCCGTCGGCGGTCCAGATCGCCGCACCGCCCGTCAGGTCGGCCACGGCCGCGGCCGGCCGCCCGTCCACCACGCCGGCGGACATCAGGCGCCCGTCGAGCTCGCCCGCCGGGGTCCAGCTCACCCCGTCGGCCGAACGGTGGACCTCGGTCGTCGCGCTGTCCGGCGACCCGGGGGTGCCGCCGCGGACGGCGAACAGGGTGAAGCCGTCGTCGCCGGCCACCACGATGCCCCCGGCGAGGCCGTCGCCGAGGTCGACGGGCGTGAACCCGTCCCCGCCGGCCGAGACCGCGACGAGCGTGCGGCCGTGCAGGACGATGTCCCGCAGCTCGTCGTCGACGCCGAGCTCGTCCCAGGTGTACGTGGCCGGCTGGGCCGGGGCCTCGGGGTCGCAGGCGCTCGGCGGCGGCCCCGGGGGCGGGCCGGCCTCGTCCGCCTGCGGGCGGCGGGGGTCGGTGCCCCGTGGGACCGCCCACCCC
>PKRH01000161.1 GCA_017577565.1 Thermoanaerobacterales bacterium
GTTCCACATGCTGCGCGAGCACGCCGAGGAGACGATCGAGTGGGCCGACAAGGCGCTGGCGCTGGCCGAGGCCAACGGGCTCGAGCGGGTGCGGCTGCAGGCGATGGCCGAGAAGGGTTCGATGCTCCTGCTCGACCCGGCCCGCGGCGAGGAGGCCCGCCGGCTGCTGGAGGAGGCGGCCGCGGGCGCCGAGCGCGTCGGCGACCACGTGCTGGCGGCCCGGTGCCTCAACAACCTGGTGTGGCACGCCCGCAAGTGGAGCGACCTCGGCGAGGTGCGGGCGCTGATCGAGCGGATGCGGACGCAGGCCGAGGCGGCGGGCTTCGACACGCTGGCGGTGACCGACGTGGCCGCGTCGCTGGCCCAGCTGGCCGCCGCCGAGGGCGACCTCGACGGGGCGATCGCCCACCTGGACGCGGTCGAGCGGTCGACCCGGGGCCGGCTGGGCTGGACGCAGTCCGGCTGGCGGGCGGTGTTCCGCGCCGGCCTGGCGCTGGAGGCCGGCGACCTGGACGCCGCCGAGCGGTACACCGCGCAGGCCAAGCCGCCGACGGCCCGCACGGCGGCGTCGGTCGTCGGGCTCGACCTCCACCTGGCGGCCCGACGGGGTGACCTCGCGGCCGCCCGGGCCCGCCTGGCCGAGCTGGTCCGGATCGCCGACGACGAGCGCTACGCCTCGCCCTCGCAGGCCCACGACCTGGTCGCGGCCGGGCTGGCGGCCGGGCTCGGCGTCGACGAGCTGCGCCCGCTGGTCGAGCGGGCGGGCCACTTCGCCGGCCACCGCCTGGGCCCCGAGAGCGGCTGGTGGCACATGCTGGCCGCCCAGCTCGCCGAGGCGGTGGGGGAGGCCGAGGAGGCGGCGGACCGCTACGCGTCGGCCGCCGAGCTGCTGGGCCACGCGCCGGGGATCCTCGCCGGCCACCGCGGGACGGCGCACGTGGGCGCGGCGGCCAACCTCCTGCGGCTGGGGCGGGACGACGAGGCCCGGGCCCACGCGGCGGCGGCCCGCCGGCTGCTCGCCCGCTGGCGGGGGTGGCGGGTCGAGGCGCTGGCCGCCGTCGAGCGGCGGCTCGGCATCGGGGCCGAGGTCCCGGGCCCCGACGTGCTGACGCCGCGGGAGCGCGAGGTGGTGGCGCTGCTGGCCGAGGGCCTGACCAACGCGCAGATCGCCGACCGGCTCTACATCTCGCCCCGCACGGCCGCGGTGCACGTGTCGAACGTGCTGTCGAAGCTCGGCATGGGCTCCCGGGCCGAGGTGGCGGCGTGGGCGGTGCGCGAGGGGGTGGTCGGCCCGGACGGGCGTTGACGGTCCCGGACCCTCGGATGTAAACACCCGTTTACGAAAATGACGGCGGGCACGTGGTGCCCGAGGGGAGCGCAGGAGGGGGGCACGGATGACCGGACCGGTGACGACCGTCGAGCGGCACCCGTGGAACACGGGGTTCACGTGGCGGTCACCCCGCCCGCCGTTCCGGGTGGTGTCCGAGGAGCAGGCGGCCCGGTTCGACCGGGACGGCTACCTCGTGCTCGAGGACGTCCTCGACCCCGACCTCCTGGCCCGGGTGACGGCGGAGGTCGACAGGGCCGAGGAGCGGGTCGACGCCTTCCTGCGCACCCAGGAGGGCGGGCGCGTGAGCATCGCCGAGGCGGGGGCGATCACCTTCGCCACGCACCTCGTGGCCCGGTCGCCGCTGCTGCGCTCGCTCGCCCACCACCCGGTGCTCGTCGGGCTCTGCGCCGACCTCGTCGGCCCGGACGTGAACCTCTACTGGGACCAGGCCGTCTACAAGAAGCCGGAGAAGCCGCGCCGGTTCCCCTGGCACCAGGACAACGGCTACAGCTACGTCGAGCCCCAGCAGTACCTGACCTGCTGGCTGGCGCTGACCGACGCGACGGTCGAGAACGGCTGCCCGCAGGTGGTGCCCGGCGTGCACCGGGTGGGCACGATCCGGCACCGGTTCGTCGACCCGCTGGGGTTCGAGTGCTTCACCGACCCCGAGGGCGCGGTGGCGGCGCCGGTCCGGGCCGGGGGCGTCGTCGTGTTCTCGTCGCTGACGCCCCACCTGACCGGGCCGAACACGACCGACGGCGTGCGGAAGGCCTACATCCTCCAGTACGCGCCCGCGGGGGCCCGGGTGCTGCGGGGCGACCCCGACGCCGGCCCGCCGGTCGCCGAGGAGCCCTGCGACGACCCCGACCGCCAGTTCCCGGTGCTGCGGGGTGGCGAGCCCGTCGGGCCGGGCTGATGGCGGGAGTGCGGGGGCAGGTCCAGCGGCGCGGCGTCGAGCGCCGGGCGGCGATCCTGCGGGCCGCGACCGAGGTCTTCGCCGCCCACGGCTACCGGGGCGCCTCGCTCGCCATGATCGGCGAGCGGGTCGGGCTGACGCCGGCGGGTGTGCTCCGGCACTTCGGGTCGAAGGAGGAGCTGCTGCTGGCGGTCATCCGCGACCGCGACCAGCGGGCGACCGCCATCGCCGAGGAGCTGGCCCGGATGCCCCCGCTGGAGGGGCTGCGGGCGGTGGTGCGGTACGCGGAGATGTCCGAGGCCGAGCCGGGCATCGCCGCGCTGTTCACGGTCCTGCAGGCCGAGCACCTGGAGCTGCCGGGCTCGGTCCGGCGGTTCTTCGTCGAGCGGGCCCGGGGCATCGAGGACGTCGTCGTCCTCTGGTTGCGGCAGGGCCAGGAGGACGGCTCGATCCGGCGGGACGTCGACCTGCGCCGGGTGGCGCGGGAGCTCATGGCGTTCATGGAGGGCGCGGCGCTGATGTGGCTGCTCGACCCGGAGCGGCACTCGCTGGTCGACCTCTACCGGGGCTACCTCGACCGCCTGGCCGACGAGCTGGCGGCGTGATCGTCCGGCCCAGGGTGCCCGCGGGTGGCGCGCCGTCAGGCCGGGTCGCAGCTGCCGGCGGGGGTGTCGTAGCAGACGACGGCCTGGCGCTCGGCGACCTGCAGCTCGAACCCGGTGGTGGTGGCGTTCCGGCCGAGGCTGCCGCCGGCCTGGCCAGTGGCGGTGTAGGACACGTCCCAGACGAGGGTGACCGAGGCCGGGTAGGCCGTGGCCGGGGGGTCGGGGACGCGCTGGAAGACCCAGGCGCAGTCGCTCGTCCGGCCGGCCGCCTCGGCCTCCGGGGTCCACGGCGTGCCCGGCCCGTGGCAGGTGACGCGGGCGTCCTCGTGCTCGCCGAGGTCCCAGTCGAGCCGGGCCGGCGTGGCGGTGACCGCCACCTCGAAGCCGCCCAGCTCGACCGCCAGGCTCACCGGCTGCCAGTCGGCGGGGTCGATCCAGAGCCAGGTCGGCAGCCCGACGATCTGCTCGCGGTCGAGCGGCGGGGAGGTGGCGGGGGTCGGCTGCGGCAGCGGCAGGTCGCGGGCCAGCTCCCGGGCCAGCGCCTCGAGGACGGGGCCCTCCTCGCCGGGTTGGTAGACGAAGAAGTCACGGTAGGCCAGCTCGCCAGGGGAGTCGGTGTAGTGGCAGCCGATGAAGTAGCGCTGGCCGACCACCAGCTCGCCGGCGAGCGGCATGGTCTGGTGCTCCGACGCCGGCGCCGCCCCCTCCTCCGGCGCCTCGTAGGTCGCACAGGTCTTGGGCCGCGAAGTGGACGCGGTGGGCGACTCGCTGGCGGAGTACGTGACCTCACCGACCGCGACGGCGATTCGGCCCTCGCTGCAGGTATTTCCGTGGCCCCAGAAGGTCGCGCGAACGGTGCGGGCCTCACAGCTTCGACGGTCCGTCTCGGGTGGCTCGGCGCCAAGGAGCGCTTCGGCTTGCGCCAGGATTGCAGCCGCAGCGCAGATGAGCGATGTGATCGTGTGGCGGCTTAGGCGCACTCGACGATGCCGTCCCACGACTCCAGCACCCTCCGGTCTTCAAGCATCCATCGTCCCTCGTGCCGCCGGTAAGACACCTCGCCCTTGATGGTTGCGACGCCCTCGGCGATCACGGTCCCCGTATCGCGGTCGACAAGGCGATCGGCTCCGACGGTGCAGACGATGAGGATCGCTGTGTCGCCGCTGGGAGCAACCGATGTGCTCACGATGCGGTGGGAGCTCTCCTCGCCGAGTTCATAGGTGTGGTTCGCAGCCGCTGCCTGCGCGAGGCTCTCGCGGATCTCGCTTAGCTCTGGCTCAAGGACGAGTGTCGGCAGCCTGGGGTCGTCCGGGTCTGGGTATTGCCCTAGTTCCGCAAGGAGTGCCTCGACCTCGTGGTACGCCGCCTCGACCTCCGCCTCGGGGGAGAGGGTCGTGGAGGTCGACCACGACGACGCAGCGGTCGTCGTGGTCGTCTCGCGGGCGTCAGACGAGTCCTCGCCGCCGCACGACGCGAGAGCGAGTGCAGCGAGCGCTGTCCTCACGGCTCGGCGGCGTCTGGACGTCGGCATCGTTGCTCCCCCGGTCCCCAGCCGACTCGTCACGCAACGAGCCGTGGCCAGCACGCTGCGCACGTTAGCGCGGCGTCACGGCTGGATCGAAGTCATCGTGATGCAACGAAAGTCGCTGAGATGACTGCTGCCGGGGTGGTCAGCCGAGGGCGAACACCGAGCCCGTGGCCGTCAGGTTGCCCATGATCCGCAGGAGCAGGCCGGTGGAGTCCTCGGCGACCTCGAAGACCATCCAGCCCCGCCGGGCGCCGCCCGGAGGCACGTCACCATCGACCTGGGGCAGGTCGAAGCCGGCGAGCCCGATGTCCCAGGGCCTGTTCAGCGAGTCCGTCACCTCGGCGCCGAGGAGCGACGAGAACGTCTGCACCTCGTCGGACGTGTTGCGCAGCTCGACCTCGACGGCGACGAACCGGTGGCCGGGCTGCGGCGTCTCGAGCTCGTTCGTCGAGACGTACGGATCCACCACCTGGTGAACGGTGACGTCGAAGTCGCCGGTGTGCGCCCACTGGCCGATCGCGTAGACGTCCTGGTCGCCTGCGCTCGTGCCGCCGGTGTCGGGTGCCGTGCTGGCCGGCGCTTCCTCCTCGGTCGTGGTCGTGCTCGGTTCGGTGGTGGTCGTCGTGCTGGGCTCGGTCGTGCTGGTGGTGGTGCTGGGCTCGGTGGTCGTGGTGGTGCTCGGCTCGGTCGTCGTGGTCCGCTCGGTCGTCTCGGGTGCCGCCCGTCCGTCGCTCGCCTCGATCGACGGGCCGTCGGCCGCCTCGGCGCAACCGGCGAGCACCGCTGCGAGCACGAGCGCCACGGCCAGCCCACCCGCCTCCCGCCACCGCGAGCCGGAGGGGGAGCGACGGGGCCGCCGTCGGCGGGGTTGCGGGCAGCCCGGGACGGTCGAGCCCAGCTGACGTGCACCGGCGTTCCGGCCGCGCACGCCGTGGGGGTGGGCGCTCATGCCTGTCCGCCTCCTGTGCCTGCCTCCTCGGCCTGTGGGTCTCGTCTACCCGCGGCGAGCGACCATCAGACAGCGTGACGTAGCGCCCCTCGCGCTCACCGTGGCAGCACGGCGGCCCGGATCAGACTGGGATGGAGAGGCCCGGTCGCCGCTGCGTCCCGCCCCGCAACGGCGACCGGGGATCCCCTCGGGCGACCGGGGTGCCCCGGCCGGTCACCCGAGGGCGAACAGCGACCCCGTGGCGGTGAGGTTGCCCTTGATCCGCAGCAGCAGGCCGCTGGCGTCCTCGGCGACCTCGAAGACCATCCAGCCGCGACGGGCGCCGCCGGCCGGGACGTCGCCGTCGAGCTGGGGCAGGTCGGTGCCGGCGAGGGCCACGTGCCAGGGCCGGTTCATCGAGTCGGTGACCTCGGCGCCGAGGAGCGTCGAGATCGTCCGGGCGTCGTCCGCCGTGTTGCGCACCTCGACCTCGACGGCGACGAACCGGTGGCCGGGCTGCGGCGTCTCGAACTGGTTGGACGGCGTATAGGGGTCCTGCACCTGGTGGACCGTCACGTCGAAGTCGCCGGTGTGCGCCCACTGTCCGACCGCGTGGACCTCCTGGTCGCCTGCGCTCGACCCCGCCGGGGCGGGGGCCGCCTCCCCGGGCGCCCCCTCGGCGGGCTGGGTGGCGGCCGGGTCGGACGCCGGCGCGGCCGGCTCGTCGTCCGCCTCGTCGGCCCCGCCGGCCACGGCGGCGACCACGATGACCAGGACGAGCGCGCCGACCGCCCACCACCGCTTCTTCCGGTACCAGGGGCGCAGCGCCTTGGCGTGCGCCCGCGCCGCCTTCGCCGCCGCCTTGGCCTCCTTGCGGGACGCCGGGGGCGGGGGCGGCGGGGGGTAGGGCCCGGGCCCCTGGGCGGTCGAGTCCTGCTGCGGCGCGCCGTGCGGGGGCGCACCGAGGGGGTCGTGGGTGCTCATCGCC
>PKRH01000162.1 GCA_017577565.1 Thermoanaerobacterales bacterium
CCCCCCGCCCCGGCCGCCGTCGCCGGCGCCGACGTGCCCGAGGCGCTCCCGCCGGGCGCCCGACCCGCCGGCGGGCCGCGGGCCGGCGAGGGGCCGGCACCGGGGAACCGGTAGCCTGCACCCCCATGGAGGTGCCGGAGATCGACGTCGCCGAGCTCGCCCGGGTGCGGCGCGACGGCGCGCCGCTCATCGACGTCCGCGAGCCGGACGAGTACGTCGCCGCCCACGTGCCGGGGGCCGAGCTGGTCCCGCTGGCCACGGTGCCCGACCGCCTCGACGACCTGCCCACCGACCGCCCGGTCTACGTGATCTGCGCCGCCGGGGCCCGGAGCCTGCGCGCCGCCGAGGTGATGCGGGCCCGGGGGATCGACGCCGTGAACGTGGCCGGGGGCACGAACGCGTGGATCGACGCCGGCTTCGAGGTCGCCACGGGGAGCGAGCCGTAGGCACGCCCGCCCGGCCCCCCTACCGCTGGATCGACGACCAGCGGGGCTTCGAGGACTTCGTCGCGCGGGCGGCGAGCTGCCCGACCTACGCGCTCGACACCGAGTTCCACCGGGAGCGCACGTACTGGGCCCACCTGGCGGTGGTCCAGCTGGCGGCCGGCGGCGAGGTCGCCGTCGTCGACGCGCTGGCGGTCGACGTCACCCCGCTGCGGGCCCTCCTGGAGAGCGACGCCGCGTGCCTGATGCACGCCGCCAGCCAGGACCTCGAGATCCTCGAGCGGGCCTGCGGGACGGGCCCGGCCCGCCTGGTCGACACGCAGGTGGCAGCCGGCTTCGTCGGCCTGGGGTCGCCCGGCCTCGGCACGCTGCTGCAGCGCCGGCTCGGCGTGACGCTCCCCAAGGCCGACCGGCTCACCGACTGGCTGCGGCGGCCGCTCAGCGAGGAGGCCCGGCTGTACGCGGCGACCGACGTCGCCTACCTCGACCCGTTGTGGGACTCGCTCCGGGCCGAGCTGGAGGAGCTCGGGCGGCTGGGCTGGGCGCTCGACGAGTTCGAGCAGCTCCGCACCCGGCACGCCGAGCCGCCGGACCCCGAGGTGGCGTGGTGGCGCATCAAGGAGGCCCGGCGCCTGAAGGGGCGGGCCCGCTGCGTGGCCCAGGCGGTGGCGGCCTGGCGGGAGCGCCGGGCCCGGACGGTCGACCGCCCGGTCCGGCACGTGCTGCCCGACCTGTCGGTGGTCGCCATCGCCGAGCGGCCCCCGAAGGACGCCCGCGAACTGGCCCGCGTCCGGGGCGTCGACGGCCGCCACCTCAAGGGCGGCGCGGCCGAGGAGCTGCTCGCCGCGGTGCGGGAGGGCCTGGAGCTGCCCGAGGAGGCGCTGCGCCTGCCGCCCCGCGACGGCGTCGACCCGGTCTTCCGCCCCGCGGTCACCCTGGCCTCGGCCTGGGTTAGCCAGCTGGCCAAGGACGCCGCCCTCGACACGTCGCTCGTCGCCACCCGGGCCGACATCGAGGGGCTGGTCCGCGGCGACCCCACCTCCCGCCTGCTGTCCGGCTGGCGGGCGGAGGTGGCGGGCGAGCCGGTGCGCCGGCTGCTCGAGGGGCGGGCCGCGCTGGCCTTCGACGGCGAGGGCTCGCTCGTCATCGAGGCCCGCTCCCACCGGCCGGTGGCCGTCGACCGCGACGGCAGCGACGACGGCGCCGCCGCCTGACGGCGGTCCGGCCGGCCCGCGCCTCGGGGGACCGCCTCGTCAGGGCGCCGGGCGCAGCAGGACGGCGCTGTCGGGCCCGACCTTGCCGGTGAAGGGCTCGCCCTCGCCCTCGCCGTCGCTCGCCACGAGCACCGTGCCCGACAGGTCGACCCGGGCCGCCTCGGCGCCCATGTTGACCACGACGACCCGGTCGTCGCCGTCGCCGGCCGGACTGGTCCGGCGCCAGGCGACGAGGTCGCCGCCGAGGTCGAGGAGCTCCTGGTCGCCGAGCTGCAGCGCCGGCGACGCCTTCCGGACGGCGATCAGCCGGCGGTAGAGGTGAGCGATCGAGGACGGGTCGGCGACCTGGGCCTCGACGTTGCGCTCGTCGGCGTCCGGGGGCCAGGGCAACCAGGCGTCGGTGACGCCCCAGCCGTGGTCGGGCGCGCCGGTCCACGGGATGGGCGCCCGGCAGCCGTCGCGCCCACCCGGGTCGACGACCCGCTCCGGGGGGACCTCGGCGTCCTCGAGCCCGAGCTCCTCGCCGGCGTAGAGCACCGGCGTGCCCCGCAGCCCGAGCAGCAGGAAGGTGGCCGCCCGGGCGCGGGCCTCGCTGCCGTAGCGGCTGCGGTGGCGCACGTGGTCGTGGTTGGACAGCACCCAGGTGGGCCAGCCCCGGGGCTCGATGTGGCGGGCGGTGTCCTCGATCTGCTGCCGCCACCGGGCGGCGTCCCACGGCGTGTGCAGCGGCGGGAAGTTGAAGGCCAGGTGCAGCTCGTCGCCGTCGCCGTAGTAGGTGGCCACCCGCTCGGTCGACAGGAGGTAGACCTCGCCGAGGAGGACGCGGTCGCCGTCGTAGCTGTCGGCCAGCCGGCGCATGCCCCGGATGTGCTCGTGCGTCTGCGGCGTGTCGTTGAGCACCGCCTGGGGGAGGCCGACCAGCTCCGGCGGCGTGTCGGGCAGGTCGGGGTCCTTGCCGATGCCGTGGACGACGTCGATGCGGAACCCGTCGACGCCCCGGTCGAGCCAGAAGCGCATGACGCCGTGCATGGCCTCGACGACCTCGGGGTTCGCCCAGTTCAGGTCGGGCTGCTGGGGCAGGAACAGGTGGAGGTACCACTGCTCGGTGGCCTCGTCCCAGGTCCAGGCCGGCACGGGCGCGAAGGCGGCGACCCAGTTGTTGGGCGGGGTGTCCGGGGTGCCGTCGCGCCAGATGTACCAGTCCCGCTTCGGGTCGTCGCGGCTCGACCGGGAGGCGAGGAACCACGGGTGCTGGTCGGAGGTGTGGTTGGGCACGAGGTCGACGAGCAGCCGCAGGCCCCGCGCGTGGCAGGCGGCGAGGAGGCGGTCGAAGTCCTCGAGGTCGCCGAAGAGGGGGTCGACGTCGCAGTGGTCGGCGACGTCGTAGCCGAAGTCGGCCTGAGGCGACCGGTAGAAGGGCGAGATCCACACCGCGTCGACGCCGAGCCAGTTCAGGTGGTCGAGGTGCTGCTCGATGCCGGGCAGGTCGCCGGTCGGGCGGTTGCGGCTCGTCGCGAAGGAGCGGGGGTAGATCTGGTAGAAGACGGCGCGTCGCCACCACGGTTCGGGCACGGACCGGCATGCTAGGCGGTGCGTCCGCCACGGCCCGCTGCACCGAGCGCGTCGACGCCACGCCGGGGCGCGCGCAACGCGTGGTCGTCGGGCGCGCAAGTTCGTTTTCCGCCGCGGACGTGCTAGGAAATGTGCCGGGACGCCTCGAGTGGCGCGCCACCGAGGACGGTCACAAGGTCCGAGCGGCGATACACTTCCGCCCGAACGCTACTTACGTGGGAGCTGGCCCGGTGAAAAAGGGTCGACATCGACGATTCGAGGAAGCGCGCGCGCTGAAGCGCAGTACCGACCTCGACATCTCTGGCATCTTCGCTCTGTCGGACGGCGAGCCCTGCGCCGAGTGCGGGGCCGAGCCGGGCGAGGACCATGCCTCCTGGTGCATGGCCGACGTCATCGACGACGAGGAGTAGCCGCGTCGTCTTCCTCGCCCGACCCCCGCGTGTCCCCGGGTCGAGCGCGCCGTAGCGACGGGTGGGGGACGAAGGTCCCGTCCGGGTTCGCCCCGGACCGGGACGCGAGGTGCTCGACGAGGCGGTCGTAGGCCCACTGGCCGACCATGGCGACGATCTCGTCGCGCATGGCCTCGTACACCGGGCGGTCACCGGTGAACGCCTCCGGTGCCTCGGTGCACCACCAGTGGAACTCGAAGCCGCCCGCCCCCCAGTCGCGGCGCTTCCACTCGCGCAGGGTCGAGGTGACGTGCCCCGACTCCTCGGTGGTCTCCACCAACCGCAGGGGGAGCTGCCAGCAGACCGTCGGCTTCCAGTCCATGGGACGCTCGCCGGCCTCGAGCGCGGCCCGGTGCAGGGCGCAGCCGGCCCCGCCCGGGAAGCCGGGGCGGTTGAGGAAGATGCAGGCCTCGTCGACCATGCGGGTGACGAGCGCGCCGTCGCGCGCCCGCCGGATCGGCCCACCCCGGCGGGCGGCGACCCGCCGGAACTGCCACTGCTCGTCGGTGAGCCGGTCCGCGGCCTCGAGGGTGGCGTCGGCGTCGTCCTCGTCGACGAAGTGGGCGCCGTAGCTGCAGCACCCGCGCTCGAGCTCGGGTGCGGGCCCGGTGAGCACGCCCTGGCACCCCTGCCCGTAGATGCAGCGCCAGGGGCTGGTGAGGAAGGTGACGTCGAACGCGTAGGTGCGGTGCTCGTCCGGCGCGTCGAAGGTGACGAACTCGTGGAGGTCGGGGGGCGGCTCGGACATCCCCTCCCACACTCGCGCACGACGGGTGGCGGCGGGGTGCCGGGCCGCGGCCCGAGCCTCTGCCATGCTGGGCACCGCCGGGACGACCGACGGGGAGGAGGAGCGTGGCCGGGGAGTTCGACGACATCCGCCAGCGGCTGGAGGCGATCAGCGAGGAGCTCGCCGACCTGGCGATCGAGCGGCTGAAGGCGTCGATCGACGCGGGTGGCACCGAGCTGCCCGTCGACGAGCGGCGCCTCACCCGGGCCCGCCGGGCGGTCGAGAAGGCGGCGGCGCTGCTGCGCGAGCCCGACGACGCCGACGTCGCCGACGTCTGACCCCGCGCCGGCCTGCCCTCGCCGCGCCGCCGGACCGCGGCTCAGGGGTCGAGCGGCGGGGCCGACGGCAGGGCGTTCAGCGCGTCGATCATCTCCCGGAAGCGGCCGCCCTTGCGGGGGTCGAAGGTCAGCACGAGCCGGGGGAGGTCGAGGGCGTCGTCGTCGGAGACCTCGGCCCGCAGGGGCGCGGTGCGCTCGATGCGACCCTCCAGGCACAGGTCGCCGAACCGCTCGTTGAGCTCGGCCACCTCGGCGTCGCTGGGCTCGGCCCGGAGGCGCACGACCAGCCGGTCGCCGACCCAGCGGATGCCCTGGTAGTTGCGCCAGAAGCCCCGCACCGCGGCGACCGCCTCGTCGACGTCGTCGGTCACCGTGTAGAGGTTGACGTCGGGTGGCGAGATGTAGTTGGCGGCGACGAGCTCGTCGTGGACGAACTTGTGCCAGGCGTCCCAGTACGTCTCGCCCGGCACGTCGAGCAGCACGATCGGTGCCGGGGTCGCCTTGCCGGTCTGCACGAGGGTGAGCAGCTCCAGCGTCTCGTCGAGCGTCCCGTAGCCGCCGGGGAGGGCGACGAACCCGCTCGACTCCTTCACCAGCATGAGCTTGCGGGTGAAGAAGTACTTCATCGCCACGACGCGGTCGGACCCGGAGAGCGGGCCCGCCGTCGTCTCCTCGAAGGGCAGGCGGATGGTGACGCCAAGGCTGCGCTCGGCGCCGGCGCCCTCGGTGGCGGCGGCCATGATGCCCGGACCGGCGCCGGTGACGACCATCCAGCCGGCGTCGGCCAGGCGGCGGGCCAGCGTGCGGGCCTGGACGTAGAGCGGGTCGCTGGCGTGCGTGCGGGCCGAGCCGAACACCGTCACCTTGCGCACGCCCTTGTAGGGGGCGAACAGCCGGTAGGCGGCCCGCATCTCCTTCAGGGCGTCGCGGGTGATCTTGAGGTCGAGGCGGTCCGCGTCGTCGGTCGTCAGCCCGTGGGTGATGCGGTAGATGTCGGCCAGCACGTCGCGGTTGCGGGTGGCCCCGGCGTCGTCGAGCAGCTGACGGATGAGGTCACGATCCATCGTGGCCCCAGCCTGCCACGAGGATCGCCCTCAGCCTCCCGAGGCGGCGCACGAGAAGATCGCCGCCGTCAGCGCGGCGCCGACCTCGCCGGAGGCGTCGAACTCCTCGGCCGCCCACTGCTCGTTGAACGCCGAGAAGTCCACGGTCGCCGCCATCTCGTCGTAGATGCAGCCGCACAGCGCCTCGGTGTCGCTCACCAAGGGGCCGACCTGGGCGGCGATGCCGGTGCCGCAGTCGGCGACGAACCGGGCCCGGGCCTCGTCGTTCCAGTCGTCCCCGGGGAGCGGCCGCGGCGGTCGCGCCGCCGCCCCCGCCGCGCCCGGCACCCCCGCCCGTCCCGACGCCCGAGCCGCTGCACCCC
>PKRH01000163.1 GCA_017577565.1 Thermoanaerobacterales bacterium
GGGGAATGGGATGGAGCTGACCGCCGACGACCTGACGCGTGCGTGCGGGGACCTCGCCGCCGACGCCGGGATCACGATCGACGTGGACCTCGAACCGGCTGCCGGTCCGGGTTCACCCGTGAAGCCCGCGATCTACTCGGGCCGCCAGTACCAGATGGACCGGCGCTGGTGGGGCGAGGGTGACAGCCGTCGCGTCGTCGACGCGATCGTCATCGACAACGAGCCGAGCCAGGCGAACCGGCACGAGGCGGCACTCGAGCTGCTGGCCGAGGAGCTGGGCCTGCCCCGGATCGTGCTCGACCTCTCCGGCGTCGGCCCGCTCCCCCCTCACCTCCCGACCAGCATCTCGAGCTTCCGCTTCCCGCACCGCCACGCCGACGCCTACCTGCGCGACGCGGTGCTGGACGGGACGCCGTTCCACCGGACCACGATCGGCAAGGCGATCTTCGACGCGACCGCCGACCGACCCGAGGCCCTCTTCGAGTGGTTCCCGCAGGCGCTCCTCTACGGCTTCTGGCAGTCGCACCTCGGCAAGAAGCGCGGCCAGGCCAAGCTGGCCCGGTCGTGGTCGTCGCAGATCGTTGGCTACGAACCAGCCGCCTCGCCCGACGAGCCGACCATCACGCTCGGCACCAAGGGCGACCCCCTGAACCTGTCGGTCGACGAGACCGTGCAGTACGACGAGGACGACCTGCTGGCCGAGCCCTGGCGGCGAGTCGAGGGGTCGACCCGGAGCGGCGGCCAGAAGGGCGGGAAGAAGAAGGACGCGCTGTCCAACATCGGCCACGGGCAGGTGCCGTTCCGGACCAGCGAAGCGGCCCTTGCCGGGGTGTCGTTCGCGGCGATCAACCAGCGCGCGACCGTCTCGTTCGCCTCGCTCCGGCGGGTCGCCACGGGCGACCGGGACGCGGACGCCGCCGGTCGGGCGCTGCTCGTGTCGCTCGGGTTGCTGGCCCACGTGACCGCCTTCGGGCGCGCGTTCAGCCTGCGGTCGGGGTGCGACCTGCGCCCGGTGCGGACCCGGTGGACGTGGCTCGGCGCCGACGGCGACGAGGAGGTCGCCGTCCTCGACCACGAGTCGGCGGTCGAGCTGTTCCGCGCCTGCGTCGAGCGGGCCGAGGCGGCGGGCCTCCCGGTCGGCTCGCGCTGGGCGTCCCAGCCCCTCGTGGTCGAGCCCAACGAGGAGCTCGCCAAGGCCATCCGTGCGAGCTGGCCGCTGACGGACTGATGCTCACGATCGAAGTCGAGCTCCTGCACGGCACGATCCGCGCCGGCGAGAGCAACGACCTGGCCATGACGGGGGCGGACAGCCGCGGCGAGTGGCCCCCGAGCCCGGCCCGGCTCGTCGCCGCCCTGGTGGCGGGTGACGGCACGCGCGACCGATGCCGGGTCACGGACGGGACGGAGCTGCGCGTGCTGGAGCGGGCGGCGCCCCCGATCATCCACGCCGACCCGACCGACGACGTGGCGAGGTCCCGCCTCCGCGAGCGCTTCGTGGTCGTCAACGACAAGGCCAAGAGCGCCGTGCAGGAGTATCCGGGCCGGACGAACGGCGTGGAGCGGCCAGGTACCCGGCTCAGCCCTCGTCACCCGCGCCTCGCGTACGTCTGGCCGGACGTCGAGGTCGACGAGGACACGATGGCGGCGCTGCGTTCCCGGGCGGCTCGGGTCGGCTACCTCGGCTGCGCGGACTCACCGGTGAGGCTGCGCGTCCACGACGGCCCTCCCTCCTCGGCACCGGCGACGACGTGGCGGCCTGATCCGAGCGGTGAGGCCACACTGCCGGTCCCCTTCGACGGCTACGTCGAGGTGCTCGACGCCGCGTACGACATGTTCACCGCAGGCACCTCGGCGCGCCGGTCGTGGTTCCGCAGCGAGCACGCCCGCTACGCCTCGCCGACACCCACGTCGGTGGCGTCCCCGTCACGCGAGGGGACGATGGTCGCGCTGCGCTTCGAGCGTCCGGTGAGCGGACGGCGGGTGCTGACGGTGACCGAGACCCTGCGAGAGGCGGTGCTCGACCTCTACCAGCGCTTGGTCGCCGCCGAGGGCGAGGAGCTTCCCGCCGTCCTCCACGGCCACGCCACGCCGGTGGGCAGCCAGCACGCCCACTTCCTCGCCTTGCCCGATGTCGGGCACGAGCACGCGCGCGGCCGGATCCACGGCGCGGCGATCTGGCTGCCGCCCCACGCCGGCGCTGACGTGGTCGAGGGTGTCCGGCAGGTGGTGTGGAACCTCACCGAGCTGGTCCGACCGGGCGCACTCGAGGTCCGAGTGCACCCGTGGAGCGGCGAGTCCCGGCCGTGGGCGGTCGTGCCCCGCCGCTGGTACGGCCCGGCACGGCGATGGGTCACGGCGTTCCCCGTGATCCACGAGCGGTACGTGAGGCCCCATCCGGGGCTCGCCCACGTCGCCGAGTGGAGCCGCCACGCCGGCATCGAGGCGCCGCTCGTCGACGTCGAGCAGAGCCGCGTGCCGCTGATCCCGGGCGCCGCCTCGCTGCACCCCCGAGAGGCGTTGGGCACCCGCTACCCCCGCATGCCCTACTCGCACATGAGGCTCACCTTCGACCGGCCGGTCACGGGACCCGTCTTCATCGGGCGAGGACGGCAGTTCGGCCTCGGGCTGTGCGTCCCGGATGACCCGCCGGCGACCGAGGACGGTGATCGCCGTGGCTGACTTCCCGTCCTTCGACCGCTTCTACCGTGCGGTCAACGGCCGCGACCCCTTCCCCTGGCAGCGCGCACTCGCCGAGCGCGTCCAAGCGGAGGGCTGGCCGGACGCCATCGGCGTGCCGACCGGGCTGGGGAAGACCGCCTGCATCGACATCGCCGTGTGGGCGCTGGCCTCGCAGGCGGACCGCCGTCCGAGCGAGCGCACCGCCCCGACGCGCATCTGGTACGTCGTCAACCGCCGGTTGCTTGTCGACAGCGCCACCGACCACGCCGTCCGGCTCGCGCGGCTCCTTCGCGAGCCGGACGCAGCCCGGCGCGGCGACGGGTCGGTGACGGATGACGACGTGGCGGCGCTCGCCTGGGTCGCCGAGGCCCTGCGCCGCGTCGCCGCCCTCGGATCGGACCAGGACCCGCTCCACGTGACCCGCCTGCGCGGGGGCGCCGACCTGGGCGCCCGGCCGCCGGATCCTTCACAGCCGGCGATCGTCACCGCGACCGTGCCGATGTTCGCCAGCCGGTGGTTGTTCCGGGGGTTCGCCTCGAGCCGGTCGATGCGCCCGATCGACGCAGCGCACGCCGGGATCGACTCGCTGGTCCTGCTGGACGAGGCCCACCTGTCCCGTCCGCTGGCGCGCCTGGCCGCCCCAGGCGGGCCGGTCGAGCAGTGCGACGTGGGCGACCCCGGGCTGCTGCTGCCACCGGGGCGGCAGCGGTCCCGTCTCGTGTCACTGACCGCCACCGGCGAGTCGTCGGGGGATCGGTTCGACCTCACACCCGACGACCTGGCCCACCCGGTCGTCCGCACGCGCCTCGACGCGGCCAAGCCGGTCACGCTCCCCGAGCCGGCGAAGGACGTCGCAGCCCAGATGGCCGCGCAAGCCGTCGAGCTGCTGGAGAACGCCGGCCGACCGGCGAGCTGCGTCGTGTTCGCCAACACGCCGCGCATCGCCCGCTCGACGTTCGCCGCCCTGTGCGAGACCCTGGGCGACGGTGCGGACGTCGTGCTGCTGACCGGCCGGGTGCGCGAGCGTGAGGCGGAGGCGATCCGCAGCCTGGTGCTCGACCCCCAGCGGGGAGCACCGGCGGGCCGCCCGCCCGACGCACCCCGCGACAAGCACCTGGTGGTCGTGGCGACACAGACGCTCGAGGTCGGCGCCGACCTCGACTTCGACCTGCTCGTGACGCAGACCGCGAGCGTGCGAGCGCTGGTCCAGCGGTTCGGGCGGTTGAACCGGCTGGGCGAGCGCAACGACGTCGCCCGGGCGGTCGTGTGCCACCCCTCCTCCGAGGGCGACGATCGGCTGTACGGCGACGAGCCGGCGACGGTCTGGGAGCGCCTGCAAGCGGCGAACCAGAAGGCGCTGGAGTCGGGCGAGACGCTGTCGCTCGGCCCGGCGGTGATCAGCGAGGTGCTGGGCGAGCCCGCCGACGTCCCCGAACGTGTCGGTGAGCTGCTCCCCCACCACCTGTGGGAGCTGGCCAAGACCTCCGTCCCGCCCGTCGGCGAGGCACCACCCCGGCTCTTCTACGAGGGCATCACGTCGGACCCCGGCGCGGTGTCGCTCGCGTGGCGCTCGCACGTACCGGCCGGCGATCAGCAGCTCGTCCCGGCGCTGCGAGGGGCGGAGGCCGTCGACGTCCCGCTCCACGAGGTGCTCGGCGCGCTGAGGTCCCGGGCGGTGACGTCGGTCTGCCGGGTCCGGGACGACGGCACCACGGTCGACCACGTGCCGCTGGACGACCTGCGGCCCGGTGACCGGATCGTTCTGCCCGTGGACGCCGGCCTCTACGACGAGCACGGCTGGAACCCCGAGGCGACCGGGACGGTGCTCGACGTCGCCGGCCTCCAGACGAGGACGCTCGCCCTGACGACGGAGGCGATCGCCTCGCTCTCGGGCCAGGACGAGGACGATGCGCTCAGGAGCCTCGTCAGAGCCGTTCGACGACTCCCGGACGACGACGAGGATCCCGACGACTGGGCGGAGCAGCGTCGGGAGCATGTGTCATCGCTGCTCGATTGGTTGGGCGTCGCGCCGGGTCACCCGTGGTTGCGCGAGGACGAGTGGCGCGAGTTCGTCACCGACCTCCGGACCGCCGAGGTCGAGCGCTTCGAGGTGCCGGACGGATCGGACACGGAACCGCTGACGGTCCTGCGGGCGCCACAGCCTCGACGCCGCGCCGCCTGGGCGGGTGTCCGTGCCGACGCCTTCGACGAGCTGAGCTTCGATGTCGACGTCCGGTCGCCGGCCCTGGCCGACCACCTCGGAGCGGTGGGGCGCTCGGCCAGGGAGATCGCGTCCAAGCTCGGCCTGCCGGACGACATCGTCGACGCGGTCGACCGCGCCGGCGAGCTGCACGACGCGGGCAAGGCCGACCCGCGCTTCCAGCGCTGGCTCGACCCCGAGCGGAAGTACGACGCCCTGCTGGCCAAGTCGTCGACGCCACTCTCACGCCGCGAGGCCACGAGGGCGGCGTCGGGCTGGCCCAAGGGCGGTCGCCACGAGCTGATCAGCGCCCGGTTGGCCGAGGAACTGCTCGACGCCGACGACGAGCACCGTGACCTGATCCTGCACCTGGTTGCATCGCACCACGGCCACGGACGACCGACCGTCGCGGTCGTCACCGACCCGGTGCCGACCAAGGTCCGCTACTCGGTGCCGGGTAGCGATGGTGCAGTGGTCGTCTCGGGCGACCTCTCGGTGCCCGACTGGCGCCAGCCCGCCCGCTTCCGTCGTCTCTGCGAGCGCTACGGGTACTGGGGCTTGGCACTGCTGGAGGCGGTCGTCCGCCAAGCGGACCACGCGGCATCGGGGGTCGGCGGGGCCGCAGCCGAAGCCGAGACCGGCGCTCCTGCACAGCCGGTGGAGGTGGTGTGAGATGGCGGAGCTCGTCGCTCTCGGCCTTGCGGCCGACTGGCTCAACGCCTGGCTGGCGGCCGTCGGCGTGACCGTGCTGGTCCCCGACGTGCGCCTGTCGTGGACGGACGACCCGGTGCCGCGGGCGCGCTTCACGGCCCCCGACGGTTGTGACGTCGCGGCGGCGATCGCCGAGGCCCTGCCCTCGGCGGACGACGTCAGGTCCATGGCGTTCGACGGTCCGAAGCAGTGGATGAGCCACGACGACTACCGGCGATGCGCCGATCGGGCCCGAATCCTGCACGACGACTCGCTGGCCGTCCTCGCCACCGACCTGGCGGAGCCCGCCGAGAAGGGCTTGGCCACGGGAGAGCTCAACGTGGGCGTCCCGAGGGGCATCACCCTCAGCTCGCGCGTCGCCAGCTGTGCCGACGCCGCGAGCACGGGCGGCGGCGACAAGCGCGCTCGCGTCGCCGCGACGTTGGAGGGCCGAGGGGAGCGCGTCGTCAACAACGGGCTGGGATTCGACTACCGGCGCTTGGCGGGGCCGATCCTCGGCGAGACGGAGAACCTCGTCGACCC
>PKRH01000164.1 GCA_017577565.1 Thermoanaerobacterales bacterium
GGCCGGCGCTGGCCCGTCACGAGGGCGCCGACGGCGGCGAGCAGCGGCCAAGCCGCCGCGTTGCGGTCGCCGGCGGCCCCGCCCTCGCCGGTGCCGGACGAGGACAGGGCGTCGAGCTCGTCGTAGGCCCGGGCGGCCCGGCCCCAGAAGCCCCGCGCCGGCAGCAGCGCCGCCACGACGGCGAGGGCCCGGGCCCGCTCGGGGTGGCCGGGCTCGGCGACGACCTGGTCGGCCAGCCGGAGCGCGCCGACCGTGTCGCCGGTCAGGGCGGACGCCTCGGCCCGGCGGGCCGCCACCTCGGTGGCCGGCGTGCCGGCCGCCACCGCCCGGTCGTACCACTCGGCCGCCAGCTCCGGGGCCTCGGCCAGCGTCTCGTCCCCGGCGGCGACGAAGGCCGCCGCGGCCTCGGCGCCCTGGGCCCCGGCCGCGGCGAGGTGCTCGCCGGTGCGGGCGGCCGGCGCCCCCCGCTCGGCCAGCGCCTCGGCCAGCCGGGAGTGGAAGCGGCGCCGGTCGGCCAGCGGCGTCAGCTCGTCGCTGGCCGCGGCCACGACCGGGATGACCTCGCCGGTGTCGGGCGCCACCAGGCCGGCGGCCCGCAGCTCGTCGATGGCGCCGCCCAGCTGGTCGGGCGCGATGCCGGTCGTGGCGCTGAGCAGGTGGTCGTCGAGGTCGGCGCCGGCGCTGAGCGCCTCGAGCACCGTGCGGGCGTCGGGCTCGAGCTCGTCGATGCGGGCCCGCAGCGCCGCCACCAGCGACGGGCTGGGCGGCGGGACGGGGCCGGTCAACCGCCCCCCGCTGATCACACCGCTGTCGGACCAGGCGGCGAGCACCAGCTCGACCAGCTCGGCCATGCCCCCGCTGTGGTCGTGGACCGCCTCGACCAGCCGGTCGTCGACCGGGGCGTCGAGCACGATGGCGGACGTCTCCGCGACCTCCCGCTCGTCGAGGGGCCCGAGCGCGGCCAGCAGCTGGCTGCGGCCGAGGACGGCGTCGAGCGCGGCGATCTCCCCGTCGCCCGGCGTCGGGCGGTGGGCGACCGTCAGCCCGATGCCCCGCTCGGCGGCCCGTTCGGCGACCCCCACCAGCACCCGCAGGGACGCCCGGTCGAGCCACTGGGCGTCGTCGACCACCAACGCCGCGCCGGTGTCCGCGAGGTGGTCGAGCAGGGCGGCGCGCCAGGCCCTCTCGTCCGGTTCGTCGACGAGGCCGGGCACCGCGTCGGCCAGCGCACCGAAGTCGTGCCCGGCCTCGAGGCGCCGGCCGGAGAGACGGACCACCGGCACGTCCCGGTCGCACCAGCGGTCGACGACCGCAGCGATGACCGCGCGGGCGCCTCCCGTGCCAGGAGCCACGATGCCGAGCTGCGCCGGCCCGCCGCCGTCGGGCACTGCTGAAGCCGCCACACGCGCCACACGAGAAGGGAGTCGGGGCGCCATGGGGAGCGGATGCTACAGCGCGACCGGGGCGGAATCGGGGGCAACCACGCACGGGTTTCGCTCACGCGCGGCGCGTCGAGCAAGGGTGCACTAAGTTCTGCCCCCGAGAAGGGCAGTCGTCTGCGCCCATCGCTGGGGGGAGCGCACCATGATCCGCCGTCATCTCCTGTTGCTGCTCGTCGCCCTGCTCGTCGGGGTCCCCGCCGCGTGCGGCGACGACGGCGGGTCGTCCGGCGACGGGGAGGCGGCCGAGGAGCCCGCCGAGGAGCAGGCGGCGGACGAGGGCGCCGACGACGAGGCGGCGGGGGAGGACGAGGCGGCCGCCGGCGGGGGCGACGAGCTCGGCGACGCGCTGGGCGTCGACCGCGAGTTCACCGGCGAGGGGAGCGAGCAGTTCTGCGCCGAGGTGCAGGCCCTGGACTCCGAGGCGGCGGAGAACGAGGAGCTGCAGGCGAGCGACGCCGCCTACGCCGCCCGGATGGCGGCCATCACGCCGCCCGAGGAGATCGCCGAGGAGTGGACGACGCTCCACACGGTGCTCGCCCGGATGGGCGAGAGCACGTCCGAGAACCCGCTCGAGGACATCCCGCCCGAGGAGCTCGACGCGTGGGCCGTCTCGGGCGAGGTCGTGGCCGCCTACCTCGTCCAGGTCTGCGGCATCGACGGCTGACCTGCCGGTCCGCGGCGCCCGGCGGTGTGGGCCGGCACCGGCGGTGGGTAGGGTGCTGGACGGCGCGCCAGCGCTGGTTTCGTGGGGACGGGTCCGAGCAGGGCGCCACGGAGCCTTCGATCGAGAAGGGACATCGATGCGACGCTCAACCCTGGCCCTCCCCGTGCTCGCGCTCGCGCTCGGCGCAGCCGCCTGCAGCGACAGCGACAGCGGCGGCCCCGACGAGGCCGCCGGCGGCGGCGCCGAGGAGTTCTGCGGCGACTTCCAGGACCTCGAGGAGCGCTACGCCGACGACGTCGACGCCGATCCCGAGGTCGTCCTCGACGAGCTCGACGCCCTCGAGCCGCCCGAGGAGATCGCGGACGACTACCAGGAGCTGATCGACGCCCTCCGCGAGACCAGCACGCTGGACCCCGCGAACGAGGAGGACGTCGCCCGGGCCGAGCAGATCGCCGCGGACACGCAGGAGGCCAACGAGAACGTCAGCACCTTCCTGGCCGAGGAGTGCGAGATCGACACCAGCACCGCGCCCTGACGGGCACCGGGCGGTGCCGCCTCACGACGTGGTGGCCGGCCGGTAGACGACGAGGGTGACGGTGGTGCCGTTGTCGGCCGGCGTGAAGGCGACCTCGTCGGCCAGCGTGCGCATGAGGGGGATGCCGAGGCCGCTCTCGTGGCGCAGCCGGCGGGGGTCGGTCGCCGCGGGCAGCGCCTCGAGGCGGTCGGGGTCGAAGCCCCGACCCTGGTCGACGACCTGGACGGTGACCTGGTCCTCCTCGATCACGCACCGCACCACCACGGGGTCCTCGAGGACGGTGGCGGCCTCGTGCGCCTCGATGGCGTTGGAGCAGGCCTCGGAGACCGCGATCTTGAGATCGTCGAGGCGGGCCGGGCTCATGCCCGGGGCGAGCGAGCCGATGGCGGCGTCGACGACGAGGCGGACGAGCGACAGGTAGGCGGGCCGGGCCGGGATCTCCAGCTCGACGACCGCCATGCCTCACGCTCCGGCCACGGCCGCGTCGACGTCGGGCAGGAGGGGCAGGGCCTTGTCGAGGCCCGTGATCTGGAACAGGCGGGCGATGCGCGGCTGCGTGCACACGATGCGGAGGTCGCCGCCGTGCGTCCGGGCGCGCTTGAGCGCGCTGATGACGGTGCCGAGGCCCGTCGAGTCGAGGAAGTCGACCTGGTCGAGGTCGAGCACGAGGTGCGCGGACCCCTCGCCCACGAGCCGGACGAGGACCTCGCGCAGCTCGGGCGCCGTGGCGACGTCGACCTCGCCGTGGACGGTGACGACGGTCCAGCCGCCGACCTCGGACACCTCGGTACGCAGTTGCATGGCGCGCTGACACTATCGTGCCCACGCCGCGTGGTCGGCGCCTCCCGGGGCTACACAGCTGGAATTCCACAGGCGTAACCTGACCTGGGCATGGCCGTCGTCGCCCACGACCCCGCCGACCAGCTCGCGTCGCTGCAGTCCGCGCTGACGGCGCGGGCCCGGGCGCTGTGCGGCGACCAGGGCCCGGACCCGGACGCGGTCGTCGGGGCCGACGGCTCGCCGCTGGTCCACGTGCACCGGCTGCCGGCCCGGCCGGGACGCACCGGCACGCTGGCGCGGCCCCTGCCCCCGGAGGTCGCCGAGCGGCTCGACGTCGACGCCCTGTGGGCCCACCAGGCCCGGGCCATCGACCTGGCCCGGGCCGGGCGGTCGGTCGTCGTGGCCACCGGCACCGCCTCGGGCAAGTCGCTCTGCTACCAGGTGCCCATCGCCGAGGCCGCCGCGGCCCCGGTGCGGCGGGGCACCGCCCTGCTGCTCTTCCCGACCAAGGCGCTGGCCCACGACCAGCTGCGGGCGCTCACCGGCTTCGGGTTCCCGGGGCTGGTGGCCGGGGCCTACGACGGCGACACCGGCAACGAGGAGCGGGCCTGGATCCGCCGCCACGCCACCGCGGTGCTGACCAACCCCGAGATGCTGCACAGCGGCATCCTCCCCCACCACGACCGGTGGTCGACCTTCCTGGCCCGCCTGCGCTACGTCGTCGTCGACGAGCTGCACGTGTTCCGGGGGATCTTCGGCTCGCACGTCGCCCACCTGCTGCGGCGCCTGCGGCGGCTGGCCAACCACTACGGCGCGGAGCCGACCTTCGTCTGTTGCTCGGCGACCATCGGCGAGCCCGAGCGGCTGGCCTCCGCGCTGTGCGGCGTGCCGGTCGAGGCCGTGACCGAGGACGCCTCGCCCCGGCCCGAGCGGCTGGTCGCCGTGTGGAACCCGCCGCCGCTCGACGAGAAGACCGGCGCCCGGGTGTCGCCCAACGCCGAGACCGCCGGCCTGGTCGCCGAGCTGGTGCGGTCGGGCCACACCACGCTGGCGTTCTGCCGAAGCCGGCGGGCGACCGAGGTCGTCGCCGCCGACGTGCGCCGGCGGCTGCCCTCCCACCTGCGGCGCCGCGTCGCCGCCTACCGGGGCGGCTACCTGGCCGAGGAGCGGCGCGAGATCGAGGAGCGCCTGTTCTCCGGCCGGCTCGACGGCGTCGTGGCCACGACCGCCCTCGAGCTCGGCATCGACGTCGGCGGGCTGGACGCAGTGGTGCTCAACGGCTTCCCCGGCACGGTCGCCTCGTTCCGCCAGCAGGCCGGCCGGGCCGGTCGCTCCGGGCGGCCGTCGGCGGCGGTGCTGGTGGCCGGGTCGGACCAGCTCGACCAGTGGATCGCCGCCCACCCCCACGAGCTGGTCGAGCGACCGCCCGAGCCGGTGGTCGTCAACCCCGCCAACCCGTTCGTGGCCGACGCCCACCTGCGCTGCGCCGCCCACGAGAAGCCCCTGACCCACGAGGACGAGCGCTACTGGCCCGGCCTGCTCGACGAGGTCGTGCGCCGGCTCGTCCTCGACGACCAGCTGGTCGTCCACCACCGGGGGCGGGGCCGCGGCCCGCAGGCGCTGTACGCCGGCGGGGGCTGGCCCGCGCACGGCGTCGGGCTGCGGGTGGGCGCCGGCGGCCAGGTCACCCTGCGGACCGAGGACGGCCGGGCGGTGGGCACGGTCGAGCTGGCCCGGGCCTGCGAGCAGGCCCATCCCGGCGCCTCGTACCTGCACGCCGGGCAGTCGTGGCGGGTGACCGAGCTGGACCTCGAGGGGCGGTGCGCCACCGTCGTGCCCGACGACGGCACGACCTACACGGTGGCCCGCACCGCCGTCGACATCCGGGTGACGAGCTGCGACGCCACCCGCCGGGTGGGCGGGCTGGAGGTGGGCCTGGGCGGCGTCGAGGTGCACCAGCAGGTGACCGGCTACCAGCGCAAGGACGCCCTCACGGGCGAGTCGCTGGGCGTGACCCCGCTCGACCTGCCCCGCTCGACGCTGACGACCCGCGCCTTCTGGTACCGGGTGCCCGAGGGGCTGCTGGAGGCGGCGGGTGTCGGGCCGCGGGAGGCGCCCGGCGCGCTGCACGCGGCCGAGCACGCGGGCATCGGTGTCCTGCCCCTGTTCACGATCTGCGACCGGTGGGACGTCGGCGGCGTGTCGACCCTGCACCAGCCCGACATCGGCGGGCCGGCGATCGTCGTCTACGACGGCTACCAGGGCGGCGCCGGCGTGGCCGAGCTGGGGTTCGAGGCGGCGGAGCGCCACGTGCGGGCCACGGCCGAGCTGGTGGCCGCCTGCGGCTGCGCGGCGGGGTGCCCGTCGTGCGTGCAGTCGCCGAAGTGCGGCAACGGCAACGAGCCGCTCGACAAGGAGGGGGCGCTCGCCCTCCTCCGGGCGGCCCTCGACCCGGCCCTGGCCGCCGCCGTGTGAGGCGGTGCCGCTCACCGCTCGACCCGCATGGTCGCCGTGCCGGTGAGCACGACGCCGTCCAGCGCCCGGCCCACCAGGGGGAGCCGGGTGCCCGCCGTGTAGCGGACCCGCGCCCGGACCCGGCTGCCGACCTCGCCGCGGCCGGTGACCTCGACCTCCAGGCGGTCGGGGTCGAGCGGCCCGGCCTGCTCGGCGGCGCGCCGGGC
>PKRH01000165.1 GCA_017577565.1 Thermoanaerobacterales bacterium
GGCCCGCTGCGCGGCCCGCCAGCGGGAGCGGATGCTCGGCACCGGCTACGGGTTCGGGATCTTCGTCGGCGGCGAGTTCGCCGGCGAGATCAACCTGAACTCGGTCCAGCGGGGCCCGTTCCAGAACGCCTACGTCGGCTACTGGATCGACCAGCGCCACGCCGGCAAGGGCTACATGCCCGAGGCGCTCGTGCTGCTGGCCAAGTTCGCCTTCGAGGACATCCACCTCCACCGGATCCAGGTGTCGATCATCCCCCGCAACCACCGCAGCCGGCGGGTCGTCGAGAAGCTGGGCCTGCGCAACGAGGGCGTCGCCGAGCGCTACCTCGAGATCAACGGCGTGTGGGAGGACCACGTCCGCTACGCCATGACCATCGAGGAGTGGCAGGAGCGGCGCGACGAGCTGATCAGGACCTGGCTCGAGTGAGGGCGCGGGTGCGGCGCTGGCTGGCCCGGGTGCGGGCCCTGCCCCGGCGGGCGAAGGCCGCGCTCGCCGCGGCGGTCGTGCTCGCGGTCGTGGCGGTGCTGCTGGTGGTCGTGCCGGGCGGCAGCGGGGGCGGCGACGGCGGCGAGCGGTCCGACGACGGCGAGGTGGAGACCGGCGAGCTGACCACGACGTCGACCACGCTGCGCACGGGCGACCTCGAGGTCGACGCGCCCGACGGGTGGCAGGCCATCCCGCTGCCGAGCTTCGAGGTCGGCTTGGCGGTGCCGCCCGGCTGGGAGGCGGTGAAGCTGTCGCCGGAGGGCCTGGAGGCGCTCTCGAACGCCTCGCCGGCCGTGCCCGGCTTCGTCGAGAACGCGCACGCCGCGGCGGCCGAGGGGGGCATCCTCTACGCGGCCGGCCAGGACGCCGCCGGCCGCATCAGCGACCTGGTGCTGCGGGGGGCGCCCGGCACGGGCGTCACCGACACCGCCGGGCTCGAGCGCTACGCGACCGAGCTGGCGGCCCGGCGGCAGGGCGAGCCCCGGGTCGAGGTCGTGGAGGGCGCGCCCCGGCCCACCGTGCGCCTGCGGTTCCAGCTGGCCGGCGAGGGCGACGAGGGCGTCGTGGCCGAGGGGACGGAGCTCCTCGTGCTCGGTCCGCGCGACATCGTGTGGTCGCTCACGGTGACCAGCGAGGACGCCTCGATCCACGACGACCTCGTCGACGCCGTCGCCCGGACCCTGACCTTCCCCGGCGAGTGACCGCGGGCGCGCGCCCTGTCGCATCCTGACGACGGAGAGAGCTCAAACCGTCAGATCCGTCACAGAGTGTGACGATCCGCCGCTCATGCTTTACAGTTTCGTGACGTCCTCGCGCTGGGGCGGGGGGACGCACGAACAGCAGCGTCGAGCAGAGCTGGGGACAGGCACATGCTGGGCATCCATCGTCACGCGCGGCGCGTGGTCGCCGTGCTCGCACTGGGGGCCGTCGGGTCGTCGTCGGCTGCGGAGGTCCCCTCGGGTCTGGACACCGCCGCGCAGGCGCGGGTCGAGGTCGCCGTCGAGGTCGCCGGCGACGTCGACCCCGGCACGGCGCCCGCCGGCACGGTCGTCGAGGCGTTGCGCGACCTCGACCGCGCCCTGGTCGAGCAGGCCGCCGACGTCGCCGAGGCCGAGGCCGCCGCCGAGGCCGCCCGGGCCGAGGCCGAGGAGGCGGCGGCCGCGCTGGAGGCGGCGGAGGAGCGGGTGGCCGAGCTGCGGGGCGGTCCGCCCGTCGCCGCGCCGGTCGACCCGCCGGCCGGCGACGTCGTCGGGGTGCTCGACCTCGGCGGGCCCACCACCGTGGCGGTCGACGAGGACGCGGAGGTCACGACGCCGGCCGAGGCCGAGGCCGAGCGCGACGACGCCGCCGAGGCCGCCGCCCGGGCCGCCGAGGCGGCCGAGGAGGCCGCCGCCGAGGCCGAGGAGGCCCGGGCCGTGCTGGAGGCGATCGAGGCGCGCGAGTCGTCCTTCGTCGAGGAGGTCGAGGCCCGCGTGCGGTCGGCGGCCGAGCCCGACCCCGCCGAGGGCACGGCCAAGGGCGAGGCGGCCGCCGGCGGCGCGGCGCCGGACGGCGGCGCCGACGAGGTCGCCGACATCGCCACCGCCCTCGACGAGATCACCCGGTCACGGCCCGAGCGGCTGGCCGCCGCGGCCGGCGAGGCCGACCCCCGCCGGCCGGAGGCCGAGGAGCGGCCCGCCGAGGAGGGCGAGGACCGGGAGGCCGCGGGGCGCGGCCGGGGCGAGGGCGACCGCGCCCGGCAGGCCCCCGCCGAGCCGGCACCGGCCCCGCCCACGCCTCCGCCGCCCCTGGTGCTGCCCGACCCCCGGGGCTCGGCCTCGGGTGCGGTCGTCCCTGCCTGGTGCCCGAACGGCCAGCCCGTGATCGTCGACGCCTCGATCGGCGGGAACGTCCAGGCCTTGCTCAACGACGCCCACGCCCAAGGGGTCGACATCTGCGCCAAGAGCGCCTTCCGGCCCTACGCCGAGCAGGTCGAGCTGCGGCGCCAGAACTGCGGCGACTCGGACCACGCCATCTTCCACGCGCCCCCGTCGTCGTGCTCGCCGCCGACGGCCCGCCCCGGCACCTCGTACCACGAGACCGGGTTGGCCGTGGACTTCTCCTGCCTGGACGGTCAGCCGATGACCCGGGAGAGCCCCTGCTTCCGGTGGCTGGCGGCCAACGCCCACCGCTACCACCTCCACAACCTGCCGAGCGAGCCCTGGCACTGGTCGGTCACCGGGCGGTGAGCCCGGTGACCGGCGCCGGGGCGGTCAGCGGCGCGAGCTGATGCGCTGCTGCAGGGCGGCCAGGCGCTCCGCGAAGGCGGGCTGGTTGATCGACCACACCTGCGGCTCGAGCTCGCGCTCGACCGCCGCGGCGTGGTCGTCGATGGTGCGCACGTCGCGCATCGTCTCCTTCACCCGCCGCACGAGCTCGCGGGGCGCGCCCGCGGCGGCGGCCGCCATCTCCCGGCAGGTGGCCAGCAGCCGGTCGTCGGGGACGCAGTCCCAGGCCAGCCCGACCTCCTTCGCCCTGGCGCCGTCGAGCACCCGGCCGAACAGCACGGTCGCGGCTGCCACCTGCGGGCCGACCCGGTGCTGCATCATCCAGGTGTGGCCGCCGCCCGGGTGGATGCCGAGCTGCAGGAACCGGGTGTCGAACCGGGCCGACTCGGCGGCGACGATCACGTCGCAGACGAGCGCCATGTTCACGCCGGCGCCGACCGCGGCCCCGTTGACCGCGGCGATGGTCGGCAGCGGCGACCGGGCGATGCGCAGGAACCCCTCGTAGATCCGCAGCAGCCCCTCGCGCTGGCCCTCGCCGAGGTGCGAGAGGTCGGCGCCGGCGCAGAAGGCCGGCGGCGCCCCGGTCACGACGACGGCGCCCACGTCGGCGTCGCCCTCGACCGCGTCCAGCGCGGCGACGATCTCGTCGACCATCGGCAGGGTCAGCGAGTTGCGGCGCTCGGGGGCGTTCAGGGTGACGACGGCGACGCCGTCGGTCGTCTCGGTGAGGACCTCGGCCATGCGGCGCAGTCTGGCACCCCGGCGGGCGGGCCGGGGTCCTGTGACAGGCGCGTCGCGTTTCGTTACATTCGGGCTCGCCGCCGCTGGGGGCGGCGCGACCGGGCGCCGCGACGCCCATCGATCGCCGTCCTGGTCACCTGGGTTCCCGCATCGCTCATGTCCGCACGCCGCCGTCCGCTGCTCACCCTCGTCCTGTCGGCGCTCGTCGCCACCGCCGTCGCCCCGTCGGCACCCGCCGCCGCCCAGCAGGAGCCCTCAGGGCGGGACGAGGCCGGGGCCGAGCAGGCGCTCGTGACCGTCGACATCGACGTGCTGCGGGCCGACACCGCGGACGTCAACGCCACGCTCGCCGAGGTGCGCGAGAACGTCGCGACCCAGAAGCAGATGCTGGCCGACGCCGAGGCCGCGGTCGAGACGGCGAAGGCCGAGCTGGCGGCCGCCGAGGCCGCGCTGGCCGAGACGCAGGCCCGGCTGGACGCCGTCAACGTCGAGGTCGACCTCGTCGTCGTCGACTCGTTCGTCAACCCGCCGGTGGAGTCGGCCTTCGAGGCCCTCACCGCCGAGGACCTGACCGAGGCGACGGTCAAGCAGTCGATCCTCGACCGCAACGCCGAGCGCAACGCGGCGACGCTCGACGAGTACCTCGCGCTGCGGGAGCAGCTGGAGGCGGAGGAGGCCGCCCGCGAGGAGGCCGCCGAGGCGGCGGCCGCGGCCGAGGCGGAGGCCGAGGCGGCGCTCGCCGACGTCGAGGCGGCGGTCAGCCAGGAGGTGGCGTTCGCCCTCGAGGTCGAGCGCCGCGTCGAGCAGCGCCTGGCCGAGGCCGACGCCCTCCAGGACGTCGACCCCGAGCTCGCCGAGCAGATCCGCGCCCGCGAGGCCGAGCTGGCCGCCCTGCTCGAGGAGCTCGACGAGGAGGTGCAGGCCGAGCGGGCCCGGGCCCGGTCGGCCGAGCTGGCGGCCATCGCCGAGGCCAACCGGGGTGGGACGGGCATCAAGCCGGTGCCCGGCGGCGTCACCGACGTCGCCTGCCCGGGCGGCGGCGTCGTGCAGGTCGCGGGGGACATCGCCGACCAGGTCGAGCGCCTCCTCACGGACGCCTACGAGGAGGGCATCTCGATGTGCGGCTACGGCTACCGCGACCCCGCCGAGCAGATCGCGGTGCGCCGGCGCAACTGCGGCACCTCGTACTACGCCATCTACCAGGCGCCGTCGTCGTACTGCTCGCCGCCCACCGCCCGGCCCGGCTCGTCGATGCACGAGCAGGGCCTGGCCATCGACTTCACCTCCGGCGGCTCGACGATCGGCTACGGCAGCGCGGGCTACCAGTGGCTGCGCGCCAACGGCTCGAACTACGGCCTCTACAACCTGCCGGGCGAGCCCTGGCACTGGTCGGTCGACGGCAACTGAGCACGGCGCGTCCCGGGCCCTGCCGCCATCGCGCGTGGTGGGGTGGTGACACACGGTCACCCGTTCGTTACATTTCCGGCCACTTTGACCATCGTCCGATCGGGGAGCGCGCCCGGTGCGCGCTCCGCTGGAGGTTCACAGCGACGTGGCACCCTCCCGTCACCGCAGGGCGGGCATCCGACTGCTGGTCGTGGCCGGCGTGAGCTTCGCCGTGCTCGGCACCGACGCGGGCAGCGCGCACCAGCCCGACCCCGAGGCGACGGAGCGGCAGCTCGAGGAGGTGCGGGCCAGGAAGGGCGAGGTCGAGCTGGAGATCGACGCGCTCGAGGCCGCGGACGCCGAGGTCCAGGCCGCACTCGCGGCGCTGGAGGCCAACGTGGCCACGCAGCGCGCCGAGCTGGACGAGGCCGAGCGCGCCCTGGCCGCCGCCGAGGCCGAGGTCGAGGCGGCCGAGGCCGAGATCGCCGAGCAGGAGGAGCGGATCGCCGAGCTGAACGGCGCGATCGACGCGCTGGTCGTCGACGCGTTCGTCAACCCGCCCGCAGCCAGCACCCTCGACAGCTTCCGCGCCGACTCGCTGTCGGACGCCACCGTCAAGCAGGCGCTGCTCGACATCCAGGCCGACGCCGACGCCGACCTGCTCGACCAGCTCGAGCAGGCCTACGAGGACCTCGAGGTCGACAAGGCCGAGAAGGAGGAGCTGGTCGCCGAGGCCGAGGAGCGGCGCGCCGAGGCCGAGTCCGAGCTGACCG
This sequence comes from Thermoanaerobacterales bacterium, assembly GCA_017577565.1. Lineage (GTDB taxonomy): Bacteria > Actinomycetota > Acidimicrobiia > Acidimicrobiales > VFJN01 > ZC4RG19. Next base: position 5,655 of record PKRH01000165.1, read on the forward strand.
AGCTGGAGAACGCGCTGGCCCAGCAGGAGGCCTTCGCCGCCGACGTCGAGGCGCGCCTGGACGCCAAGCTCGCCGAGGCCGAATCCCTCCGGGTCTTCGACGAGGCGCTGGCCGAGCGGTTGGCCCAGGAGCAGGCCGAGGTCGCCGCCGCGCTGCGGGCCGCGCAGGAGGCCGCCGCCCAGCGTGAGGCCGAGGAGCAGGCCGCGGCCGAGCGGGCGGCCGCCGCGCAGGCCGCGACGGCGCAGCCGTCGGGCGGCGGGTCGTCGGGCTCGTCCGGCGATGGCTCGCCGTCCGCTGGTGGCTCGTCCGCCGGCGGCGCGGGGTCCTCGGGCGGTTCCTCCGGCTCCCCGCGGTCCTCCTCCGGCGGTTCCTCCGGCCCCTCCGCCCGCAGCAGCGGTCCGCCCCGGTCGGTCGTCCCA
>PKRH01000016.1 GCA_017577565.1 Thermoanaerobacterales bacterium
CCGGCGCCGGCGGACCCGGCGGCGAGCTCCGGCCGGACGGTCCCGGGCCCGCCGGGGCACCGGTCCCGCGCGCGTCCCCGTGGTGGTGATCGCCCATCCCCCAGACCTCGTGGTGCGTCCGCGGCCCCGACCCAGCCGCCCCGTGAGGAGCGCGGTGCCGCCGCCCCGGCCGCGGGGGCGCGGCGGCCGGCACCCTAGCAGGCGCCGGGCGGGCGCCGGGTCAGGGCTGCGGCGGCCGGTGCATGCGGCAGACGCCCTCGGCGACCGCCGCCTGCGCGACGGCCTCGGCGACCCGGGGCGCCACCCGCTCGTCGAACACCGACGGGACGATGTGGTCGTGGGCCAGCTGGTCCTCGTCGACGCAGGCCGCGATGGCCTCGGCCGCGGCCAGCTTCATCCCCTCGGTGATCGACGTCGCCGCCACGTCGAGCGCGCCCCGGAAGATGCCGGGGAAGGCGAGGACGTTGTTGATCTGGTTGGGGTAGTCGCTGCGGCCGGTGGCGATGACCGCGGCGACGCCGTCGGCCTCCTCCGGCGTGATCTCCGGGTCGGGGTTCGCCAGCGCGAACACGATGGGGTCCGGCGCCATCGTCCGCAGCTCGGCGGCGGTGACGAGCCCCGGCCCCGACACGCCGATGAACACGTCGGAACCCGGCAGCACCTCGGCCAGCGAGCCCTCGCGGCGCTCGGGGTTGGTGTTCTCGGCGAACCAGAGCTTGGCCACGTTGAGGTCGTCGCGGCCGGCCCAGATCGCCCCCTTGCGGTCGACGCCGATGATCTCGCCGACCCCGGCGGAGAGGAGGATCTTGCTGATCGCCACGCCCGCCGCGCCGACGCCGGCGATGACCACCCGGAGGTCGGACATCTTCTTGCCGACCAGCTTGAGGGCGTTCTCCAGCGCCGCCAGGGTGACGACCGCCGTGCCGTGCTGGTCGTCGTGGAACACCGGGATGTCGAGGCGCTCCTTCAGCCGCTCCTCGACCTCGAAGCACTCCGGGGCCGCGATGTCCTCCAGGTTGATCCCGCCGAAGACCGGCGCGATGCGGGCGACGGTCTCGACGATCTCGTCGGCCGAGTCGACGTCGAGGCAGATCGGGAACGCGTCGACGCCGGCGAAGTGCTTGAAGAGCAGCGCCTTGCCCTCCATGACCGGCAGCGCCGCCTCGGGGCCGATCCGGCCGAGGCCCAGCACCGCCGAGCCGTCGGAGACGATGGCGACGGTGTTCTTCTTGATGGTCAGGTCGTGGACGCGCTGCGGGTCCTGGGCGATGGCCTGGCAGACCCGGGCCACGCCCGGCGTGTAGGCCATCGACAGGTCGTCGCGGTCGCTGACCGGCATGCGGGCCAGGACCTCGATCTTGCCGCCGTCGTGCATGAGGAAGGTGCGGTCGAGCACCTCCAGCACCTCGCAGCCCTCGAGGCCCTCGGCCGCCGCCCGCACCTGGGCGATGTGGGCCTCGTCGCGGCAGTTGACGACCAGGTCCTCCTCGAGCACCGGCCCCCGTACGTCGAAGCCCCCGATCGCGGTGATGTTGCCACCGGCGTCACCGATCGCCGTGGCGAGGCGGCCCAGCGAGCCCGGTCGGTTGTCCAGCCGGACCCGGAGACGGATCGAGTACGCAGCTGTCGGGGATGCCACGGACGGAACGTAGCCGCGACGACGCACCTCACGGTAACCGGTGCCCCGTCGTGCGGCCGCCGCCACCCGACGTGGCGTGATCGGAGCGGCCCGGACTCGCGCGTGGGGTGGCACTACCCTCGGGGCGTGACCGGAGTCTTCGACATCGTGGCATCCGACGAGTTCGAGCAGGTGTCGTACTTCCACGACGCCGCCACCGGTCTCCGGGCGATCGTCGCCATCCACTCGACGGCGCTCGGGCCGGCGCTCGGGGGGACCCGCTTCTACCCCTACGCCACCGAGGAGGAGGCGCTCGTCGACGTGTGCCGCCTCGCCCGGGCGATGACCTACAAGCACGCCGTCTGCGGCAACGACCTGGGCGGTGGCAAGGCGGTCATCATCGGCGACCCGGCGACCCTGCGCAGCGAGGCGCTCTTCCGGGCCTACGGCCGCTTCGTCGAGGGCCTGAACGGCCGCTACATCACCGCCGAGGACGTCGGCACGACGCAGGCCGACATGGACCTGGTCCGCCGGGAGACCCGGTACGTCACCGGCGTGAGCGAGTCGCTCGGCGGCTCGGGCGACCCCTCCCCCGCCACGGCGTGGGGCGTGCTGTGGGCCATGAAGGCCGTCGCCGAGCGCCTGTGGGGCTCGCCGTCGCTCGCCGGCCGGCACGTGTGCATCTCGGGCCTCGGCAAGGTCGGTGCCACGCTGGCCCGGCACCTGGCCGAGGAGGGGGCCAAGCTCACGGTCGCCGACGTGCGCCCCGAGGCCGTCGACGCCGTGGTCGAGCAGCACGGCGCCGTGCCGGTCGCCCCCGAGCAGGCGCACGCGGTGCCCTGCGACATCTTCTCGCCCTGCGCCCTCGGCGGCGTGCTCGACGCGACGACCGTGCCCGAGCTGCGCTGCGACGCCGTCGTCGGCTCGGCCAACAACCAGCTGGCGACGCCGGCGGACGCCGAGCGCCTCCGGCACCGGGGGATCATCTACGCCCCCGACTTCGTGGCCAACGCCGGCGGCGTCATCAACATCGCCGAGGAGCCGCACGGCTACGACCGCCAGCGGGCCTACGACCGCATCCGGTCGATCTACGACACGCTGCTCGCCGTGTTCGACCGGGCCGACGCCGAGGGCACCACCACCGCCGAGGCCGCCGACCGCATCGCCCGCGAGCGCATCGCCGCGGTGGGCGCGACGCGGCTCATCCGCACCGGCGCCTGAGCCCCGGGCGGGTGCCCCGGGGCCCGCCGCGGGTCGCTAACGTCAGCCGCCGTGGCCCTCGCACTCGTCTCCGTGGTGGCGGTCGTCGCGGTGGCCGTCGCGGTCGCCCTCGACGTGGCCCGCCGCCGGACGGCCGGGGCGCTCGCCGCCGCCCGGGCCGACGTCGAGCGGCTCGACGGGCAGCTCGCCGCCGTGGCCGCGGAGCGCGACGACCTGCGGGCCCGGGCCGAGCGCGACGAGCAGGAGGCCGGCCGCCTGCGGTCCGAGGCCGGCGACCTGCGCAAGCAGGTCGAGGACCTGACGATGCTGCTGGAGGCGACGACGGCCGGCCGGGACGGCGCCGACGAGCGCGAGGTCGCCGGCCTCTGGCAGCTGCTGCGGGCGCACGTCACCCGGCGGTGGGCCGCGGTGGTCGGCGTCCCGCCCGACGGGCGCACGCTGGTCGACGGCGGCCCGGCCGACCAGTTCGTCGAGGCGCTGGCCCGCGAGACCGAGCGCCTGCGCGAGGAGGTCGGCGTCGAGGTCGACCTCGCCGTCCCGCCGGCCGGCCCCGAGGGCCTCGGCGAGGCCGGGGGCACGCGGCTCGTCGCCATGCTGGTCGCGGCGCTCGAGCTGCTCGGCGTGCTGGCCACCTCGGCCCAGCGGGTCACGGTCGAGGTCGGCGACAAGCTGGTCATCACCGGCGACGGGTGGTCCGACCCCCACGGCGAGCTGGAGGTCGCCCACGGGCGCGTGGCCGCCGCCGGGGTCGGCGTCGCCCCCCTCGACGTCGACGGCGACCGGGTCCGCCTCGTCCTGCGACCCTGAGCCGCGGCCCGCGACCGCCGGGCCCGGCCGGCCGGGGCGGCACGCGGGGGTGGCCGGCGCTCAGGACGTGGCGGCGACGTCGCGCTCGTAGGGGAAGCCGAGGTCCGGCGCCGTGACCAGCGGGCGCAGCGGGATGCCCAGCTCGGCGGCCATCTCGCCCACCGTGCCGCCCCGGTCGACCACCGGCACGAGCAGCACGACCTCGGCGCCGTGCGCCCGCACCACCTCGGCGGCCTCCAGCATCGACACGCCCCGGGTGACGGCGTCCTCGGTGATGGCCACCCGGTCACCGGGGTCGAGCGCGCCGGCGATGCGCCCGCCGGCGCCGTGGCCCTTCTCCTCCTTGCGCACGCTGAACGCCTTGAGCGGGCGCCCCCGCACGGCGGCGATCGCCGCGGTGGCGAAGGCGGCGGCGTCCGCCCCCATGGTCAGGCCGCCGATGGCCGTGACGTCGTCGGGCAGCACGGCGAGGATGGCGTCGGCGACGAGCAACATGCCGTCGGGCCGGCAGGTCGTCTGCTTGGCGTCGACGAACCAGTTGCTGCGCCGGCCCGACTTGAGGACGAAGTCGCCGCGGCGCACGGCGTGGCGCAGCAGGTGCTCGACGAGGGCCCGGTGGACCTCGGGCGGCACGCTCACCGCAGGTGCACCTCCCGCCCGTCGCCGTCGGCGGCGACCAGGGTCCCCACCACCGCGGCGGCGTGGCCCTCCTCCCGCAGGAGCTCGACGGCCCGGCCCGCGTCGCCCTCGGGGACGACCACCACCATGCCCAGGCCGAGGTTGAAGACCCGGGCCATCTCGGCGTCGTCGACCTCGCCCCGGCGCTGGATCTCGGTGAACACGCGGGGCACCTCCCAGGACCGGCGGTCGAGCTCGGCGTCGACGCCGGCGGGCAGCACCCGGGGCAGGTTGCCGACAAGGCCGCCGCCGGTGACGTGGGCGACGGCCCGCACGTCGACGTCGCCGAGCAGCCGCCGCACGGCGGGGGCGTAGATCACCGACGGCCGCAGCAGCTCGTCGCCGACCGTGCACCCGTCGTAGAGCTCGTCGTCCAGCGACAGCCCCGCCCGCTCCAGCAGCACCCGGCGGGCGAGCGAGTAGCCGTTGGCCCGCAGCCCCGGTGACGGCAGGCCGACCAGCACGTCGCCGGGCCGGACCGCCTCGCCGGTGATGACGCCGTCGCGCTCGACCACCCCGACGGCGAAGCCGACGAGGTCGAACTCGCCGGGCGCCATGGCCCCGGGGTGCTCGGCCATCTCGCCGCCCACGAGGGCGCACCCCGCCCGCCGGCAGCCCTCGACGACCCCGGACACCAGCGCGTCGACCATGTCGGGGTCCAGGCGGCCGACCGAGATGTAGTCGAGCATGAACAGCGGCTCGGCGCCCTGGCACACGATGTCGTCGACGCACATGGCGACGAGGTCGATGCCGATCGTGTCGTAGCGGCCGGCGGCCCGGGCGACCATGGCCTTGGTCCCGACGCCGTCGGTCGAGGACACGAGCACCGGGTCGCGGTAGCCGGCCGGCAGCCCGACGAGCCCGCCGAAGCCGCCGATGTCGCCCACCACCTCGGGCCGGAAGGTCGAGCGGACCTTCCCCTTGATGCGCTCGACCGCGGCCTCGCCCGCGGCGATGTCGACCCCGGCGGCGGCGTAGGTCTCGCCCACGGCCGGCCTCAGGCGGTCGTCCCGTCGAGGGCGGGCTGCACGACGTGGCCGGCGTCGAGCACGGACCGGTCCTCGAGGACGTCCTTGCGCAGCGTGACCGGCACCTCGACCGGGTAGTCGCCGGTGAAGCAGGCGTCGCAGAAGCCCGCGCCCGGCGCCCCGGTGGCGTCCACCAGCCGGTCGAGCGACAGGTAGGCGAGGCTGTCGGCGTCGAGGTAGTCGCGCACCCCCTCGACGTCGAGGCTGCGGGCGATCAGCTCGCTGCGGTCGCCGGTGTCGATGCCGTAGAAGCACGACCACATGACCGGCGGCGAGGTGATGCGGAGGTGCACCTCGCGGGCGCCGGCCTCGCGCAGCATGCGGACGAGCTGGCGCTGGGTCGTGCCCCGCACGATCGAGTCGTCCACGACGACCAGCCGCTTGCCCTCGACGTTCTCCCGCAGGGGGTTGAGCTTCATGCGCACCGTCCGGGCCCGCATCTCCTGGTTCGGCGCGATGAAGCTGCGGCCCACGTAGCGGTTCTTCACCAGCCCCTGCCCGAAGGGGATGCCGCTCGCCCGGGCGAAGCCCTCGGCGGCCGGCACGCCCGACTCGGGGACGCCCATCACCATGTCGGCGTCGGCCGGCGCCTGGGCGGCGAGGTGCTCGCCCATGCGGATGCGGGCCTGGTGGACGCTCTGGCCGTAGAGCCGGGTGTCGGGGCGGGCGAAGTAGACGAACTCGAACAGGCACAGCCGGGGCTCGGGCCCGTCCGGGCCGAACGGGTGCTCCGAGCGCAGGCCGTCGTCGTCGACGACGACCATCTCGCCCGGCTCGAGCTCGCGGACGAACTCGGCACCGACGATGTCCAGCGCCGGCGACTCGGAGGCCAGCACCCAGCCGCCGTCCAGCCGGCCGAGGCAGAGCGGCCGGAACCCGTGCGGGTCGCGGACGCCGATGATCCGGCTCTCGTCCATGAGGACGAGGGAGAAGGCGCCCCGGAGACGGGTGACGACGGCGGCGACCGCCCGCTCGAGCGCGACGCGGCCGCCGCGGCCGGGCCCGTCGCCGTCCCCGGCCCCGCGGTCGACCGCGTGCACGTCGGCGACGGCGGCGTCACCCTCGCCCAGGGCGGTGAGCTCGGCCGCGATGAGCTCGGCGATGAGGTCGCTGTCGCTCGTCACCGTGCCGGCGAGCATCCCCGCCTCGCGGGCCAGCTCCTCGATGTTGACGAGGTTGCCGTTGTGCCCGAGGGCCAGCATGTGGTCGCCGACCGAGCGGTAGACGGGCTGGGCGTTGCGCCAGGTCGACGAGCCCGTCGTCGAGTACCGGCAGTGGCCGATGGCCAGGTGCCCGACCAGGCCGGCCAGCGTGCGGTCGTCGAAGACGCTGGCCACCAGGCCCTGGTCCTTGACGACGGTGAGGTGCTCGCCGTCGCTCACCGCCATGCCGGCGGCCTCCTGCCCCCGGTGCTGCAGGGCGAACAGGCCCAGGTAGGTGACGTGGGCCACCGAGTGGCCGCGCGCGTGCACGGCGAAGACCCCGCAGGCCTCCTTCGGGTGGTCGGCGTCAGCGCCGGCGTCGGCGCCGATCACCCTCGACCGCTGCGCGTCGCTCACGGTGACAGTCTGCCGTGCGGGCCCCCCGTCGAGGCGAACCGGGAGGTCGCCCCCGCCGGCGGGCCGGACACGGCGCCGGTCGTCCCCTACGCTGCCCGCCGATGGCGCTCGTGCTGCGGTCACCCACCTTCGTCAAGCTCGCCAAGTACTCGATGGCGTCGGTGGTCGGCATGGCGGTCGGCCAGCCGGTGCTGTGGCTGTGCTTCGGGCCCCTCGGGTGGTCCGCCATCCCCGCCAACCTCGCGTCGGTGACGGCGGGCTCCGTGCCCAACTACCTGATCAACCGGCACTGGACCTGGCACCAGACCGGCAGGAACCGCCTGTGGGGCGAGGTCGTGCCGTTCTGGGTGATGTCGGCGCTGGGGATGCTGGCGTCGATGTTCGCGGTCTCGTACGCGGAGCGCCGGTGGGACACCACGTTCGCGGTCGCCGTGGCCCAGCTCAGCGGTTTCGGCGCCCTGTGGGTCGCCAAGTTCCTCGTCCTCGACCGGATCATGTGGAGGATCGTCCACGACCTCCAGCCCGACGTGGCCATCGACGAGGCCGGCGCCGGGCTGGTGGGCGCGCTGTCGCTCGACGGCACCGACGGCGAGCCGCCGCTGCCGCCCGACGGCGACGGCCGGCACCGCGAGGCGCCGCTCCCCTCCCAGGCCGACGACCGGCGCCGCTGAGCCCGGCCGGGGCTCAGCCCTGGGTGGTGCCGTGCCCGAGCAGGGCCGGCAGCTTCCCCTCCCAGGCGTCGACGACCTCGGCGACGGCCAGGTCGACGCCGGGGCCCGCGAGCCCCTCGACGACGAACCGGTCGCCGCCCGCCTCGCCGAGGAGCGCGCCGGGCACGCCGGCCGCCGTGTGCCGGCGGTGCACCTCGCCGAGGGCGGCGGGGTCGACGGCGAGGACGAACCGGCTGGGCGTCTCGCCGAACAGCCACCGGTGCCCGGCGCCGTCGGGCGCCCGCACGACGGCGCCGACGCCGCTGCGGGCCACCATCTCGACGAGCGCCGGCCCGAGCCCGTCCGCGGTGTCGTGCACGCCGAGCACCAGCCCGTCGGCCACCAGCTCCCGCACCAGCTCGCACAGCGCCCGGTGGGCCTCGAGGTCGAGGGCGGGCGGGGCCCCCGCCCGGTGCCCCCGCCGCCAGGCCCAGGCCGACCCGGAGAGGGTGTCGGGCTCGGCGCCGAGCGCCACGAGGCGGGTGCCCTCGACGAGCCCGACGCCGGGCGGCGGCGCCTCCAGGCGGTCGACCAGGCCGACCACGGCGACGACCGGCGTCGGGTCGATGTCGCGGCCGCGGGTCTCGTTGTAGAGGCTGACGTTGCCCCCCACGACCGGCACCGACAGGGCGCGGGCGGCCTCGGCCATGCCGTCGACCGCCTCGGAGAGCTGCCACATGACCTCGGGGTGCTCGGGGTTGCCGAAGTTGAGGCAGTTGACGAGCGCCAGCGGGCGGGCACCGACGCAGGCCAGGTTGGCGACGGCCTCGGCGACGACGAGGGCGGTGCCGCGGCGGGGGTCGAGGGCGCACCAGCGGTGGTTGCCGTCGGTGGTCAGCGCCAGCCCCCGGCCGGTGTCGGCGCCGGTCGTGGGGTGCTTGAGGCGCAGCACGGCGGCGTCGCCGCCCGGGCCCTCGACCGTGTTGAGGAAGAGCTGGTGGTCGTACTGGCGCCAGATCCAGCTCGTGTCGAAGACCAGGTCGAGCAGGTCGGCGCCGGGGTCGTCCGGCGGCGGCAGGGCGTCGTCGGCCGCGTCGGCCAGGCGGGCGGCCCGGTCGGCGGGCTCGGCCCGGGGGCGGTCGAGCAGGGGCGCGTCCTCGTGCAGGGACGCCGCCGGCACCTCGGCCAGGACCTCGCCGCCGGGCCGGTCGAGGACGCGCAGCGCCCCGCCCTCGGTGACGGTGCCGACGACGGCGGCGTTGATCTCCCAGCGCTCGGCGATGGCCAGGACGGCGTCGAGGTCGTCGGGCTCGACGATGGCGAGCATGCGCTCCTGGCTCTCGCTGGTCATGACCTCGAACGGCTCCATGCCCGGCTCGCGCCGGGGCACCTCGGACACGTAGACGTCCATGCCCACGCCGCCCCGGCTCGCGGTCTCGCTCGTCGCGCAGGTGAGCCCGGCCCCGCCGAGGTCCTGGATGCCGACGACCAGGTCGGCGTCCAGCATCTCCAGGCAGGCCTCGATGAGCCGCTTCTCCTCGAACGGGTCGCCGACCTGGACGCTGGGCCGCTTGTCGGCGTCGTCCTCGTCGCCGAACCCGGCCGACGCCAGGACGGAGACGCCACCGATGCCGTCACGGCCGGTCGACGCACCCAGCAGCACGGCGAGATTGCCGGGTCCCGAGGCCCGCCCCAGCACCAGTCGGTCGGTGGGCATGACGCCGAGACAGAACACGTTGACGAGCGGATTGTCGCGATAGGTGTCGTCGAACACGACCTCACCGCCCACCGTCGGCACACCGACAGAGTTGCCGTAGCCGCTGATCCCGGAGACCACGCCCTCGGCGATCCAGCGGCTACGGGCGTCGGACAACGGACCGAATCGGAGGGGGTCCATGAGGGCGATCGGCCGGGCCCCCATGGTGAAGATGTCGCGCAGGATGCCGCCGATCCCGGTGGCCGCGCCCTGGTACGGCTCGATGGCCGAGGGGTGGTTGTGGCTCTCGATGCGGAAGGCCACGGCGATGCCGTCGCCGACGTCGACGACACCGGCGTTCTCGCCGGGCCCGACGAGCACGGCCGGCCCCTCGGTGGGCAGGCGGCGCAGGTGGAGCCTGCTCGACTTGTACGAGCAGTGCTCGGACCACATCACCGCGTACATCGCCAGCTCGAGGTGGTTGGGGCGGCGGCCGAGGATGCGCTCGATGGCGGCGGCCTCGTCGTCGGTCAGCCCGAGGGCCCGGTGGATCGGCTCGTCAGCAGGCACGGTCGCACTGTAGCGACCGCCCCGACGCCCACCCGCCGACCGCCCCGACATCACCGTCGTTCGCCGCTCACACATCAAATGACACTCGCGGCGAACGCCAATATGCTTCCGTGCCATGGCCCCAACGACACGCAAGCGCAGTCCGATGAGCGAGGAGCACAAGGCGGCCCTTGCCGAGGGGCGGGAGCAGGGAAGGGCGGTCCGCCGTTACCTCGAAGCCCTCGAGGCCAACCGCCCCCGTCGCGGCCGCAAGCGCTCGCCCGAATCGATGAAGAAGCGTCTCGAACAGATCGAAACCGAGATCGCCACCGCCGACCCGCTGAAGCGCCTCCACCTGGTGCAGGAGCGGCTCGACCTGGAGGCGGCGCTCGAGGCGAGCCAGGCGAGCACCGACTTCGAAGAGCTCGAGAAGGAGTTCATCAAGGCCGCCCGCCCCTACAGCGAACGCAAGAACATCTCCTACACGGCCTGGCGCGAGCTCGGCGTCCCCGCCGACGTGCTCGAGAAGGCCGGCATCACCCGGGGGTCCTGAGGCCCCCGATCCCGGCCGGCCCGCGGGTCGGTGCGGGTGCCGGCGCCGGGCGGGCGCCCCGACCGGGCGTCAGGCGGCGACGGCGCCCGCGGTGACGAGCAGCGACCGCAGCAGCGGCACCCCGTCGGTCGAGCCGAGCAGCGGGTGCGACGCCCGCTCCGGGTGGGGCATGAGCCCGACGACGTTGCGCCCCTCCGAGCAGACGCCGGCGATGTCGTCGACCGACCCGTTGGGGTTGTCGACGTAGCGCAGCACGATCCGGTCCTCGGCCCGCAGCTCGGCCAGCGTCTCCGGGCCGCAGGTGTAGTTCCCCTCGAAGTGGTTGATCGGGATCGTGAGCTCGGTGCCCACCGCCACCCCGCGGGTGAGCGCGGTGTCGCCGGCGGTGACCCGCAGGCGGACCGGCCGGCACACGAACTTCAGCCCGGCGTTCTTCTGGAGGGCGCCCGGCAGCAGCCCGGCCTCGCACAGCACCTGGAAGCCGTTGCAGATGCCGACGACGGGGCCGCCCGCGGCGGCGTGCTCGCGCACGGCGGCCATGATCGGCGAGAAGCGGGCGATCGCCCCCGGGCGCAGGTAGTCGCCGTGGGCGAAGCCGCCGGGCAGGACCACGGCGTCGACGCCCCCGAGCGAGGTGTCGCGGTGCCACAGCAGGCGGGCCTCGCCGCCCAGGGCCGTCACGGCCTCGGCGACGTCGTGCTCGCAGTTCGAGCCCGGGAAGACGACGACGCCGACGACGGCGGCCATCAGCCCTCACCCCCGGCCGGCGCCACGGTGATGGTCGCGTCCTCGATCACCGGGTTGGTCAGGAACCGCTTGCACATGTCCTCGACCTCGGCCCGGGCGCTGGCCTGGTCGTCCGCCTCGATGGTGAACCGGAACGCCTTGCCCACCCGGACGCCGGAGACGCCCTCGAACCCGAGGGCCGGCAGCGACCGCTCGATCGTCGCGCCCTCCGGGTCGGCGACCCCGTCGCGCAGGCGGGTCTCGACCAGCACCGAGAACTGCATGGCGCCAGCGTAGAGCGCCGGCGGCCGGCGCCCGCAGCTCACCCGTCGACGCTCACCCGTCGACGCCCGGCCAGCCGGCGAAGGACCGGCCGGTGATGCGCTCGTAGGCCTCGACGTAGCGCTCGCTCGTGGCCCGCACGACCTCCTCCGGCAGCGGGGGCGGCGGCGGGGTCCTGTCCCACCCGAGCCCGTCGAGGTAGTCGCGCACCGGCTGCTTGTCGAACGAGGGCGGGGTCTCGCCCGGGCGCCAGGCGTCGGCCGGCCAGAAGCGGGAGGAGTCCGGCGTCAGCACCTCGTCGCACAGCACGAGCTCGCCGTCGATGAGCCCCATCTCGAACTTCGTGTCGGCGACGAGGATCCCCCGCTCGCGGGCCCAGTCGGCGCCCCGGCGGTAGAGCTCGAGCGACACGTCACGCACCTTCTCGGCCAGCGGTCGGCCGAGCAGGTCGGCGGCGGCGTCGAAGGTGATGTTCTCGTCGTGGCCGCCCGCCTCGGCCTTCGTCGAGGGGGTGAACACCGGCTCGGGCAGCCGGTCGGACTCCCGCAGGCCGGTGGGCATCGGGGCGCCGTGCACCGTCCCGTGCCGGCTGTACTCCTTCCACGCCGAGCCGGTGATGTAGCCGCGCACGATGCACTCCACCGGCAGCATCTCGGCCCGGCGGGTGAGCATGACCCGACCGGCGAGGTCGGCCTCGGCGGCCACCTTCTGGACCGAGGCCGGCAGGTCGGCCAGGTCGGTCGAGAGGAGGTGGCCCGGCACGACGTCGGCGAGCTGCTCGAACCAGAACGCCGACATCGCCGTGAGCACCCGGCCCTTGTGGGGGATCGGCTCCTCCATCACGACGTCGAAGGCCGAGATGCGGTCGCTGGTGACCATCAGCAGGCGGTCGTCGTCGACCGCGTAGATGTCGCGCACCTTGCCGGAGTGCACGTGCGGCAGGCCGAGGTCGATCATCGGGGTCCTCCCGGGCGGGGGCGGGCGGTGCGGGGCCGGGGTCACAGGATCGGTTCCGGACGGTAGCGGGCCGCCTCCGGGTGGTCGGCGACCACCCCCTCGACCTGGCGCACGAAGGTCGCCACCTGGCGGGGGGCGTTGCCGACGAAGCCGGCCCGGTCGGCCAGGACGGCCTCGATCTCGGCCCGGTCGAGGCCGAGGCGCTCGTCGGCCGCCAGCCGGTCGACGAGGTCGTTCTCGGCGGCCCCCTCCCGCAGGGCCAGCGCCACCGCGACCGCGTGCTCGCGGATCGCCTCGTGGGCCTGCTCGCGGCCGACGCCCCGGCGGACGGCCGCCACCAGCACCTTGGTCGTGGCGAGGAACGGCAGGTAGCGGTCGAGCTCGCGCTGGATCACCGCCGGGTAGGCGCCGAAGCCCTCGAGCACGGACAGGAACGTCTCGAACAGCCCGTCGGTGGCGAGGAACGCGCCCGGCAGCGCCACCCGGCGCACGACCGAGCAGGACACGTCACCCTCGTTCCACTGGTCGCCGGCCAGCTCCGACACCATCGACAGGTAGCCCCGCACGACGACGGCCAGCCCGCAGACGCGCTCGGCCGACCGGGTGTTCATCTTGTGGGGCATGGCGGAGCTGCCGACCTGGCCGGGCGCGAACCCCTCGGTGACCAGCTCGTGGCCGGCCATCAGCCGGATGCTCGTGGCCAGGCTGGCCGGGCCCGCCACCACCTGCGCGAGGGCGGCGACGACGTCGAGGTCGAGCGAGCGGGGGTAGACCTGGCCGACGTTGGTCAGGCTGCGGTGGAAGCCCAGGTGCTCGAGCACCGCCCGCTCCAGCCGGTCGAGGGCGTCGGGGTCGCCGCCGAGCAGGTCGAGCTGGTCCTGCTGGGTGCCGACCGGGCCCTTGATGCCCCGCAGGGGGTAGCGGGCCAGCAGGTCCTCGACCCGGTGGTAGGCCTGCAGCAGCTCCTCGCCGGCGTTGGCGAACCGCTTGCCCAGGGTGGTCACCTGCGCCGGCACGTTGTGGGTGCGGCCGACCACGGCCAGCTCGGCGTGCTCGGCGGCCCGCTCGGCCAGGCGGGCCAGCGCCGCCACCACGCGGTCCCGCACGAGCTCGAGCGCCCGGCGGACCTGCAGCTGCTCGACGTTCTCGGTGAGGTCCCGCGAGGTCATGCCCTTGTGGGCGTGCTCGTGGCCGGCGAGCGCCGAGAACTCCTCGAGGCGGGCCTTGACGTCGTGGCGCGTCACCCGCTCGCGGGCCTCGATCGAGGTCAGGTCGACGGTGTCGACCACCGCCCGGTAGTCGTCGATGGCCTCGGCGGGGATGTCGACGCCGAGGTCGCGCTGGGCGCGCATGACCGCCACCCACAGCTCGCGCTCCAGCCGCACCTTGTGCTCGGGCGACCACAGCTCGACCATCGGCGTGCTGGCGTAGCGGGCGGCGAGCACGTCGGGGATGACGGGTCTCACGGGCTCATTGTCGCCGGTGGCCGTCGCGGGCGGCGACACGGGGCGCCGGCCCGGACCCGGTCGGGGCCGGTGGTCACGCGGGCGGCGGCACCATCTCGGCGCGGTGGCGCTCGAGCTCGGCGGCCAGCTCGGCGTCGTCGACGGCGAGGATCTGCACGGCGAGCAGCGCCGCGTTCATCGCCCCGTCGATCGCCACCGTCGCCACCGGGATGCCCTTGGGCATCTGCACGGTCGAGTACAGGGCGTCGACGCCGTTGAGCGCCCCGCCCGAGAGGGGGACGCCGATGACCGGCAGCGTCGTGTGGGCGGCGACGGCGCCGGCGAGGTGGGCGGCGAGGCCGGCCCCGCAGATGATCGCCCCGTAGCCGGCGTCACGGGCCGACGCGGCGAACTCGGCCACGGCGGCGGGCGTGCGGTGCGCCGACATGACGCGCACGTCGGCCTCGATCCCGTAGCGGGCGAGCGTCTCGGCGGCCGGGGCCATCCGGTCGCGGTCGCTGGCCGAGCCCATGAGGACCGCGACCTTCCTGCGGCTCATCGGTGGGCAACCTCCTTCGCGATGTCGGAGCGCCGGTGCATGCCCGGCCAGGAGATGAGGTCGGCGGCCCGGTAGGCGTGCTCCCGGGCCGCGGCGACGGTGGGCCCGTGGCCGACCACGTTCAGCACCCGGCCGCCGGCGGTCACCAGGCGCCCGGTCTCGTCGCGGGCCACCCCGGCGCAGAAGATCGTGGCCCCGGTCGCCTCGGCCGCCTCGATGCCCTCGATGACGTCGCCGGTGCGGGGCGTCCCCGGGTAGCCCTCGCTGGCCAGCACGACGGTGACGCAGGCGTCGTCGCCGAAGGTGGGCGCCGGCGCCGCGGTCAGGTCGCCGGCCGCGGCCGCCGCGAGCAGCTCGGCGAGGTCGCTCGTCATCCGGGGCAGCACGACCTGGGCCTCGGGGTCACCGAAGCGGACGTTGAACTCGACCAGCTTCGGCCCCTCGTCGGTGAGCATGAGCCCGGCGTAGAGGACGCCGCGGTAGTCGATGCCCCGGCGCCGCAGCTCGGCGAGCGTGGGCTCGATGCAGCGCTCCATGACCTGGGCCACGACCGCCTCGTCGGCGGCCGGCACCGGCGAGTAGGCGCCCATCCCGCCGGTGTTGGGGCCGGTGTCGCCGTCACCGACCCGCTTGAAGTCCTGGGCCGGCGCCAGCGGGACCGCGCGGGTGCCGTCGCAGACCGCGAGCACCGACAGCTCGGGCCCCGACATCCCCTCCTCGATCACCACCCGGCGGCCGGCGTCGCCGAAGGACCGGCCGCTGAGCTTGGCCTCGACGTCGGCGATGGCCTCGTCCAGGTCGGTGGCGACGAGCACGCCCTTGCCGGCGGCCAGGCCGTCGGTCTTGACCACCCAGGGGCCCGGCAGCGTGCGCAGGTACTCGACGGCGGGCCCGACCTCGTCGAAGGTGCGGTGGCGGGCGGTGGGCACGCCCGCGCTGGCCACGACCTCCTTCATCCACGCCTTCGACCCCTCGAGCCGGGCGCCGTCCGCCCCGGGGCCCAGCACCAGCCGGCCGGCGGCCCGCAGCTCGTCGGCCAGACCGGCGACGAGCGGCGCCTCGGGGCCGATGACGTACAGGTCGGCGTCCACCTCGGTGGGCGGCGTGCCCACCGACCCGGGGATGCCGGGGTTGCCCGGCGTGACGACGACCTCGGCGCTGCGGCCGAGCACGTGGGCGAGCGCGTGCTCGCGCCCTCCCGATCCGACGACGCAGACCCGCATGGTCACCCCCCGGCTCGTGGCCTCACGGCGTGCGCTGGACGAACTGCTCGCGGCCCGGCCCCACCCCGACGAGGCGGATGGGCACGCCCACCTGCTTCTCGAGGAAGTCGAGGTAGTCGCGGGCCTCGGGCGGCAGGTCGGACGGCTCGGTGGCCCCGGTCAGGTCGGTCCGCCAGCCGGGGAGCTCCTCGTAGACCGGCCGGACCTTGTGCAGCAGCGACTGGTCGTCGGGGAACCGGTCGAGCCGGCGGCCCTCGGCCTCGTAGGCGACGCAGACCCGCACGGTGTCGAAGGCATCGAGCACGTCGAGCTTGGTGATCGCCACCTCGGACAGCGAGTTGAGCCGCACCGCGTGCCGGAGCATGACGGCGTCGAACCACCCGGCCCGGCGGCGCCGGCCCGTGTTCGTCCCGTACTCGTGCCCCCGCTCGACGAGCGCGTCGCCGGCCTCGTCGAACAGCTCGGTCGGGAACGGCCCCGACCCCACCCGGGTGACGTAGGCCTTGGCCACGCCGACCACCCGGTCGATGTGGCGGGGGCCGACGCCGGCGCCGGTGCAGGCGCCGCCGGCCACCGGGTTCGACGAGGTGACGTAGGGGTAGGTGCCGTGGTCGAGGTCGAGGAACGTCGCCTGGGCGCCCTCGAACAGCACGTGCCGGCCGGCCTCGAGCGCCTCGTGCACGAGGTCGACCGTGTCGGCGACGTAGGGCCGGACCCGGGGCGCCAGCTCGCCGAGGTAGAGGTCGCAGATCTCGTCCACGGTGGGCGGGAGCTGGTTGTAGACCTTGGCCAGCAGCTGCCCCTTCTCCTTGAGGACGACCTCGAGCTTCTGGCGGAAGATCTTCGGGTCGTACATGTCCTGCACCCGCAGGCCGACCCGGGCCGCCTTGTCGGCGTAGGCGGGGCCGATGCCCCGCTTGGTCGTGCCCAGCTTGTTCTTGCCGAGGTACCGCTCGGTCACCCGGTCGAGCAGCTGGTGGTAGGGCAGGATGAGGTGGGCGTTGGAGGAGACCCGGAGCCGGCTGCAGTCGATGCCCTTGCGCTCGAGCACGTCGACCTCCTCGAGCAGCACCCGGGGGTCGACGACCACGCCGTTGCCGATCACCGGCGTGATGTGGTCGTAGAGGATGCCCGAGGGGATGAGCTGCAGCGCGAAGGTCTCGCCGTCGACGACGAGGGTGTGGCCCGCGTTGTGGCCGCCCTGGTAGCGGACGACCACGTGCATCTCCTTGGCGAAGAGGTCCGTGAACTTGCCCTTGCCCTCGTCGCCCCACTGGGTTCCGACCACGATGGTCGCCGGCAACGCGCGCTCCTGGGTGTTCTCGTCGGGGGGCCGGTCGAGGTTAACGCCTCCCACGGCGGGCTCTCCAGGTGCCGCCGGTCCCGGGTAGCATCCCCCCGGCCGGGCGGCAGGGGGCCACCGGCAGGGGTGCCGTGGGACCGTCGGTGAGGAAGCTGCGCGCGTACGTCAAGACCAACCCGCCGCTGCGGGCGGCGCTGTTCCTCGCGCAGAACGCGTGGCACGCGGCCCGGTCGCTGACGGCCGAGCCCCTGGTCCGCGACGACGGCACCGAGCCCCGCCACACGCTGGTGGCGATGGTGCGGGTCAAGGACGAGGCCCGCTTCCTGCCCGAGTGGATGGCCCACCACGTCGGCCTCGGCGTCGAGCACGTCTACGTCTACGACAACAACAGCAGCGACGGCGTCGAGGAGGTCATCCGCCCGTTCGTCGAGCGGGGCCTCGCCACCTACGTCCACTGGCCGCCGGTGCCGGCGTCGCCGGGCGCGCAGCACGACGCCCTGCGGCGGTTCGGGCCGACGACCCGGTGGATGGCGTTCTTCGACGTCGACGAGTTCCTCGTCGAGAGCCGGCCCGGCGAGCTCGCCGAGGTGCTGCGGCGGCACGCGGACCGGCCCGCGGTCGCGTTCAACTCCCGCTACTTCGGCAGCGCCGGCCACGAGCGGATCCCGAGGGGGCTGGTGACCGAGCGGTTCGACCGGGCCGACCCCTTCGTCAACCACCACGTGAAGGTGATCGCCCGGCCGGCGGCCGTGCACCGCTACCGCAACGACCACAACTTCTACTACCGGGGCGGCCGGCTGGCCCGCACGCCGGGCGGGCGCCGGGTGTTCGGCTCGTTCGTGACGCCGCCCCGCCGGCCCGAGGCCGTCGTCCACCACTACGTCTACCGCAGCCGCGAGGACTTCGAGCGCAAGGCCCGGCGCGGCTACTCCACCGCCACCGGCCAGCGGAACCAGGTGCGCCGGATCGAGCGCGTCGACATCGAGTTCCCCCGCCACAACGAGGCGCGGGTCACCGTGCCGGCCGCCACCCGGCGGGCGACGGCGGCGCTGCTGCGCGAGCTCGGCTACCCGCCCGAGCTCTACGAGTCCGACGCGGACGACGCCGCCGAGGCCCGCCGCGGCTGACCGGCGCGGGCCCCGACGGCCGACCCGGCGGCGGGCCGGCCGTCACGCCGGCGCCGCCGCCGGCTCCGCCGTGCGCAGCACCAGCTCGCCGTCGACGGCGTCGACCGTCACCGTGTCGCCCTCGGCGACCTTGCCCTCGAGGATCCGGAGGGCCAGCGGGTCGGCCAGCTCGCGCTGGATGACCCGCTTGAGCGGCCGGGCGCCGAAGGCCGGGTCGTAGCCCTTGGTGGCGAGCGCCGACTTGGCGGCGTCGGTCACCTCGAGGCCGATGCGCCGCTCGGCCAGCCGGGCCCGCAGGCCGCGCAGCTGGATCTCGACGATCTGGCGCAGGTCGTCCTGCGTCAGCTCGCGGAACCGCACGATCTCGTCGATGCGGTTGACGAACTCGGGCTTGAAGAAGCTGCGGGGGTCGCCCGGCAGGTTCGACGTCATGATCAGCACGGTGTTGGTGAAGTCCACCGTGCGGCCCTGGCCGTCGGTGAGCCGGCCGTCGTCCAGCACCTGCAGGAGCAGGTTGAACACGTCGGTGTGCGCCTTCTCGATCTCGTCGAGCAGCACGACCGCGTACGGCCGGCGGCGGATGGCCTCGGTGAGCTGGCCGCCCTCGTCGTAGCCGACGTAGCCGGGCGGGGCGCCGATGAGCCGGCTGACGGCGTGCTTCTCCATGTACTCGGACATGTCGATGCGCACCATCGCCCGCTCGTCGTCGAACAGGAAGTCGGCGAGCGTGCGGGCGAGCTCGGTCTTGCCGACGCCCGTCGGGCCGAGGAACAGGAACGAGCCGATGGGCCGGTTGGGGTCGGACAGCCCGGCCCGGCTGCGGCGGATGGCGTTGGCCACGGCGCTGACCGCCTCGTCCTGGCCCACGACCCGCTGGTGGAGCAGCTCCTCGAGCCGCACCAGCTTGGCCATCTCGCCCTCCATGAGGCGGCTGACGGGGATGCCGGTCCACCGGGCGACGACCTCGGCGACGTCCTCCTCGTCGACCTCCTCCTTCAGCATTCGCTGGCCGCTCGACTGCAGCTCGTCGAGGCGGGCGGTCGCCGCCTGGAGGCGCCGCTCGAGCTCGGGCAGCCGCCCGTAGCGGATCTCGGCGACCTTCTCGAGGTCGGTCTCGCGCTCGGCCTCGGCGCGCAGCGTCTCGATCTGCTCCTTCAGGCCGCGGATCTCGCCGATGACCTGCTTCTCGTTGTTCCAGTGGGCGAGCATCGAGTCGCGCTGCTCGCGCAGGTTGGCCAGCTCCTCGTCGAGCGCGGCCAGCCGCTCGCGGGAGACCTCGTCGGTCTCCTTGGCCAGGGCCACCCGCTCGATCTCGAGCTGGCGGATGCGCCGCTCGACGACGTCGATCTCGGTGGGCACCGAGTCGATCTCGATGCGCAGGCGCGACGCCGCCTCGTCGACGAGGTCGATGGCCTTGTCGGGCAGGTGGCGGCCGGTGACGTAGCGGTCGGACAGCACCGCCGCGGCCACCAGCGCGGCGTCCTGGATGCGGACGCCGTGGTGGACCTCGTAGCGCTCCTTCAGGCCGCGCAGGATGGCGATGGTGTCGTCGACCGACGGCGGACCGACGAACACCTGCTGGAACCGCCGCTCGAGGGCCGCGTCCTTCTCGATGTGCTTGCGGTACTCGTCGAGGGTCGTGGCGCCGATCATGCGCAGCTGGCCCCGGGCGAGCAGGGGCTTCAGCATGTTGCCGGCGTCCATCGCGCCCTCGGCGGCACCGGCGCCGACGACCGTGTGGAGCTCGTCGATGAACGTGATGATCTCGCCCTCGGCGTCGGTGATCTCCTTGAGGACGGCCTTCAGCCGCTCCTCGAACTCGCCCCGGTACTTGGCGCCGGCGACCATCGAGCCGAGGTCGAGGGCGATGATGCGCTTGTTCTTCAGCGACTCGGGCACGTCGCCCTCGACGATGCGCTGGGCGAGCCCCTCGACGATGGCGGTCTTGCCGACGCCGGGCTCGCCGATCAGCACGGGGTTGTTCTTCGTGCGCCGCGACAGCACCTGGATGACGCGGCGGATCTCGTCGTCCCGGCCGATGACCGGGTCGAGCTTGCCCTGGCGGGCGATCTCGGTGAGGTCGCGGCCGTAGCGCTCGAGGGCCTGGAACTGCTCCTCGGGGTTCTGCGTCGTGACGCGGTGGCTGCCGCGCACCTCCTGCATGGCGGCGAGCACCTGCTCCCGGGTGACGCCCAGCCGGTCGGCGAGGGCGAGGAGGAGGTGCTCGGTCGACAGGTACTCGTCGGTGAGCTCGGCGCGGGCGGCGTCGGCGTCGTCGAAGACCTTGGTCAGCTCGCGCGACAGCCGGGCCTCGCTGCCGTAGGAGCGGGGCAGCTTGGCCAGCGCCTCGTTGACCTGGTTGCGCAGCGCCAGGGGCTGCTTGCCCATGCGCTGCAGCATCGGCAGGACGATGCCCTCCCCCTGGCCGAGGAGGGCGGCGAGCAGGTGGTCGGGGGTGACCTCGGGGTGGGAGGCCTGCCTGGCCGCGTCGACGGCGGCGCTGAAGGCCTCCTGGACCTTGAGCGTCCAGCGGTTCGGATCGAGGGCCATGGGGTCAGGCTACCCCCGGCTCAGGAAAGTTGATACCTAAGCGCTCAACTTTTGGTGGTTCAGTCCCCCGCCCGGGGCTGGGCGACCGGGGCCCACTCGGCGTCCGGGTCGCCCTCGTCGTCCCAGCCGCGCCCGTGGCGACCGTTGCTCGGCGCGCCCCGCCGGCTGGCGTGGCGGGCCGGCGTGCTGACCGCCTCGTAGCGGTAGGGCTCGCCACTGAAGGTCTCCTCCGCCGACAGGCTGTTCATCACCGTGCCCATGAGCGGCGCGTCCATCTGGCGCAGCAGCTCGACCGCCCGGGTGAGGCTGCGCTTCGAGGTCTTGTTGGCCGAGGTGACCAGCAGGGTCGTGTCGGCCATGCGGGCGAGCACCAGCGCGTCGCTGACCGGCAGCACCGGCGGGCTGTCGACCACGACGACGTCGTAGGTCTGGCCCAGCACGTCGATGAGCCGGCGGGCGCGCTCGCCGCTCAGCAGCTCCGACGGGTTCGGCGGCGGCTGCCCCGCGGGCAGCACCGACAGGTTGGGCACCGCCGGCGCCGACTGGATGGCCTGGGGCAGGGTCACGTCGCCGATGAGCACGGCCGTGAGCCCCGGCGTCAGCGGCACCTCGAGCACCTCCTCCATGCGGGGGCGCCGCAGGTCGCCGCCGACGATGACGACCCGGTCGCCGGCCTGGGCGAAGGCGACGGCCAGGTTGACCGCCACCATCGTCTTGCCCTCGCCGGGCGACGGGCTGGTGACCTGCACGACCCGCACCTGGCGCTCGACGCCGAGGAACTTGACCGACGTCCGCAGCATGCGGAACGCCTCGGCCGCCGGCGCCGTCGGGTGGGTGGCAGTCACGAGGTCGTCCTGACCCTCGATCTTGGGGATGAGGCCCAGGGTGGCGACGCCGGTGACCCGCTCGGCCATCTCCTTCGTCTTCACCGAGTCGTCGAAGTAGTCGCGGACGAAGGCCAGGACCGCGCCGAGGAAGAGGCCGAACACCAGGCCGATCGCCAGGTTCAGCGGGATGTTGCGGTTGACCGGCGTGTCGGGCGCCCAGGCCGGGCTGAGCAGCTCGGCCCCGCCGCCGGGCGCGAGCTCGATGCCGAGGTTCAGGTCGCCGAGGAGGTTGCGGATCTCCGAGGCCTGCGACTGGAGCGGCTGGAGCTCCGGGGCCAGGCCCTCCATGGTCGCCTCGCGCTGGGCGAGCAGCGTGGCCGGGTCGCCCCGCCCCTCGGCGATCTGGGCGTCGATCTCCCGGACCGGCGCCATGACCTCCTCGATGCGCTGCTCGGTCTCGCGCAGCAGCGAGTTGAGGCGCTCCTTGGTGGTGAGGAGCGCCTCCTGGTCCTTGGCGGCCCGCAGCGAGACGTAGGTGCGGGCGTAGGTGTTGACGAGGGTGGCCGCCGCCGCCGGGTCGGTGGAGACGAGCGACAGCTCGACGATGCTGCTCGTCTTGTTGGGGTCGCCCCGCTTGACCTCGGTGACGTTGACCCGCCACACGTCGCTGTCGGGCAGCGAGCCGTCGTAGGCGCGCGCCACCGCGGCCCGCACCTCGGACGAGCCGACGTAGGTGAGCTGGTTGACCGCCTGGCGCTCCAGGTCGACGCTGCCGGAGGCGCCGAAGATCATGGCGACGTGGTCGGCGGCGCCGGTCGTCGACACCTGGGCCCGGACCCGGTACTGGGGCTCGGGGATGATCGAGACCGCGACCGCCACCCCCACGCAGAGCACGGTGGTCAGGATGACCAGCCACCGCCGACGGGCGATGACCCCCAGATAGGACCTGAGGTCCGGCTCCTCCAGCTGCGGGTCCATCGGCGGAGCAGCGTACATGTCCCCCGTCACCCCAACCAGCGGTCGTGTGGCCGGCGGGGACGGTGAGCGGTGCTACCGTCACCCACGGGGACGACCGACGGGGAGCAGCCCATGCGGACCTCGCGCCCACCGGCCGCGACCGACGACCTCGCAGCGCCCGCGCTGCCGCCGCCCGACGCGCCGGCGGCACCCCCCGGTCGACCGCCGGCCCGGGCCCAGGGCGTGGCCATGCAGCTCGTGCTGCTCGGCACCTTCACGCTGTCGTTCATGACCTGGCGGGTCGGCAGCGTGCAGGTCTCCGACGGCATCTTCCTGTGCGCCGCCGTCGTCATCGTCTTCAAGCTGCTGGCCGGCGCGGACGCCGACCTCGCCCCGGCGCACGCGCGGCGGGGGACCGTGCTCGTGCTCGTCGGGTCGCTGCTGCTCATCGCCGGCGGCACGCTGTCGAGCTTCCGCTCGTGGAACCCGACCGAGTCGATCAGCGTCGTCCTGCGCTTCGCCTGGGTGACGCTCGTCCTGTTCTGGATCCTGCGGGCCGTCTGCCGCGACCGCGACGACCTCGACCGGGTGCTGCGGGCCTGGAAGGCCTCGTGCCTCGTCAACGCCGGCGCCGCGCTGCTGGGCATGGCCGGCGTCGCGTTCGAGACGCCCCACAACGGCAACCGCCAGGTCGGCATGACCTTCCACCCCAACCACCTCGCGGCCCAGCTGGCGGCGACCTTCGTCTTCTTCCTCCTCGGCGTGCCCGCGACCCGGGGGCTCGGCGACCGCCGGGCCCAGGTCTGGTGGCTCACGTCCCTCGGGATGGTGGCGGTCGCGCTGTTCTCGACCGGCTCCCTCACCGGGCTCGCCGCCGTCGTCGCCGGCGCGGCCGCGGCGGGGGTGGCCTTCGTCGCCACCCGGGCCCCGTCCCGGCGTCGCCGGTCGCCGTTCACGCCGCTCGTCGTCGTCGCCGTGCTGACCGCCGGGGCGGTGCTGCTCTTCACCAGCGACCTGCCGGTCGTCGACCGGCTGCTCGGCCTGCGGGAGGGCGACCGGCACGTCGTGGCCAGCGTCGACTCCCGGGGCCGGCGCAACGAGATGGTCATCGACCGGTTCGACCAGTTCCTGGTCGTCGGCTACGGCTTCAACCTCGGCACCGCCCGCCTGGACCCGGTCAACCCCGACAACCCCGACGTCCGCAACTTCGGCGTCCACAACATGTACCTGTCGGTGCTCTACCAGGCCGGGCTGCCCGCCCTCCTCGGCGTGCTCCTCATGCTGACGACCACCCTGCGGCAGCTCGTCGCGCTGCGCCTGCGCGCCGACCCGCACCTGCGCATGCTCGTCGTCGGCCTGATCGGCAGCTTCGCGGCCGTCACCACCACCGCCATGTTCCAGCCGACGACGTTCGACCGGTTCTTCTGGATGCCGGTCGCCCTCACCGGCGCCCTGTGGTCGGTCCGCCGTGCCGAGCTGCGCGCCGGCCGCGACGGCGCGCAGCCGCCCCGCACCCCGGCCGCCTGACGCCGGCCCCGGACCGCCCCGACTGGACGGGACCGGCGCGACCCCGGCTACCGTGCCGCCCGAGCCGGGGACGGCGGGCGGTCAGCGGGGAAGGACATGCTGGGGATCGACGGAGGAGCGACGCTCCCGGTGCGACGGCGCGCAGCGGCCGATGCCGCCCCGCGCGACCCGGCGCTCCTGCTCGCCGTGGCCGGCACGTTCACCCTCGGGATGATCGAGGTCGGCGTCAGCGAGTTCGGCATCAGCGACGTGATGTACCTCGGCGCCGGCGTGCTCGTCGTCGTGCACCTGCTGACCGGCCGGCACGCGGGGCTGGCACCGGCCGAGTCCCGCCGCAGCCCGCAGCTCGTCCTGGTCGGCAGCACGCTGCTGCTGGCCGCCGGCACGCTGTCGTCGTTCCGCTCCTGGGACCCCGGCCGCTCGCTGCTCGTCGTCGCCCGCATCGGCTACCTGACGCTGGTCTGGTTCTGGATCCTGCGGGCCGTCACGCCGACGCGCGCCGCGCTCGCCGCGCTGCTGCGGGCCTGGCGGTGGGGCGTCGCCTTCGTCGTCGCCGCGGCGGCGCTCGACGAGGTCGGGGTCATCCACATCAGCGCCGAGAACAGCGAGGGCCGGCAGACGGCCTTCACCGGCCACCCCAACGACCTCGCCGGCTACCTCGTCGTCGTGCTGCCCCTCCTCCTGCTCGGCGTGCCGGCCACACCCGGCCGGTCCCGCCGGGCCGAGCTGGCCTGGCGCGCCGGTCTGACCGGCTGGACCCTCTACGGCGTCTCGATGTCCGGCTCGCTCACCGGGCTGCTGGCGGCCGGCTTCTCGATGGTCGCCACGGTCGCCGTCCTGGTGCTCCTCCCGCCGGGCCAGCGGCGCCGGCGCAGCCCGCTCGCCGTCGTCGGCTTCGGGGCGCTGGCCGTCGTCGGCGCCGTGCTGCTGTTCACCTCCGACCTGCCGGTCGTCGAGCGCATCGAGCGCTACCAGTCCGGCGACCGCTACGTCACGAGCAGCGTGAGCATGCGGGGCCAGCTCAACGCCCAGGTGCTCGGCAACTTCGACAAGTGGCTCGTGACCGGCACGAGCCTCGACACCCGCACCGCCTACCGGTCGGGGGCGATCGAGGGCACGGTCAGCGGCGGCGTGCACAACATGTACCTGAAGGTGCTGCTCGAGGCCGGCCTGCCCGCGCTCGTCGGCCTGCTGGTCGTGCTGGGGGCGACGCTCCGGGCGGCGATCCGCCTCGTCGTCCACACCCGCCACGGACCGCTCTACCCGGTGGCGGTCGCCCTGACGGCCTCGTTCGGGACGGCGTGCGTGTTCGCCAACTTCGGCCCGATCCTCTACCACCGGTTCTTCTGGCTGCCGACGGCGCTCGTCTGGTGCCTGTGGGCCGTGTGCCGGGCCGAGGCCCGCCAGCGGGCGGCGCGGCCCGGGGACGCCGTCGGGATCAGTCCCGCAGCGCGCCGCTGACCCGCTGCGCCGGCCCGGGCGCGCCGGGCGGGCGGGCCGGGTCGCCGAGGCCCAGGGTCGCCCGCAGCTCGAGGATGCGCTCCTCCAGCAGGCGGGCCCAGCGCGCCGGCGTGTACTGGCGGCTCAGCTCCTGGCTGGCCACGCTCATGGCCCGGCGCTCGTCGTCGCCGGCGGCGGCGATGCGGGCCATCGCCCGGGCCAGGCCCTCGACGTCGTCGGGGCTGACGACGGCGCCGTTGTAGCCGTCGAGCACCAGCCGCGTGGCCGCGCCGCACCTGCGGGTGCAGACGACGGGCAGGCCGGCGGAGACCGCCTCGTGCACGACGACCGCCCAGGGCTCGTGGCGGCTGGGCAGCACGAGGCACCCCGCCCGCTCGAACACGGCCGGCAGGTCGGGCGGCTGCACGAACCCGAGCATCTCGACGCCCTCGAGGCCGGCCAGCTCGTCCGCGAGCGGACCCACCCCCGCCACGAGCAGCGGCCACGGGTCCTCCGCCGCCGCCCGGTAGGCCCGGTAGGCGGCGGCCAGGACGTCGACCCCCTTGTCGGGCACGAGCCGGCCCACGAACAGGAAGCGGCGGGGCGGGGCGGCGTCGCCCCGGCGCTCGGCGACCTGCGCGAACAGCGGCTGGTCGCAGGTGTTGACCCCCCACAGCAGGCGCTCGGCCGGGAAGCCGAGCCGCTCGGCGAAGACGGCCTGGCGCTCGTCGCAGACGAAGGCCGCGTCGTAGGTGGGGTGCAGGAGCACCGGGGCCACGACCCGGGCGGCCAGCTGCTTGGGCGTGGCGGTCCACTGGTTGTGGACGGTGACGATGCGCAGCGTCCGGCCCCGCAGGCGGCGGGCGGCGCGGCGGTAGGCGCCGATGTGCCACGAGTTGACCACCAGCGCGTGCGGGCGGAACTCGTCGAGGAGGGCCGTGAGCTCGGCCTCGTCGGGCGCGCCGCTCCAGGACACCGACCGGAAGCCGGCCGTCAGCGCGGCGTCGTCGAACGGCGCCCACCGCCCCGCCCGCTCGTGCACGACGAGCAGGTCGACGCCCCGGTCCACCAGGGCGTGCAGCGACGCCGAGAGGTAGCCGGACAGGCAGGACCAGAGCACGCAGACCCGCAGCTCGCCTCGGGAGCCGGCACCGTTCGTCATCGCCTCAGCCATGCTCGACCGTCCCTGCCGTCGCCAGTCGCAGCTCGTCCGTCCCGTCGCCGGCGGCCGCGCCCGCCCCCGCGCCGGCGCGGGCGGCCGCCGGCCCGTGCACGAGGAAGGCCCGCCACCACACCACGCTCGTCACCAGGCGGGCGGCGGCGAAGCCGAGGGCGAAGCCGACGGCACCGCCCCACCACGTGCCGAGCACCGGCAGCACCAGCTCGCCCGGCAGGCTGGTCAGGCGGGCCCGGAGGCTGGCCCGGGCGTCGCCCAGCGCCCGCACGCCCGCGAACCCGCCCGTGGCCGCCGAGCCGACGATCATCGCCACGCCCATGGGCAGCACCAGGTCGCGGCCCTCGGCCCACGAGTCGCCGAACAGCATCTCGCCGCCCCGGTCGGGCAGGGCGAGCGCCACGACCATCCAGGCCGCGGCCGCCGCCACGATCAGGGCGGTGGCCCGCACGGCCAGCCGCCGCAGCCGCGGCGGGTCGGTGCGGACCCGGGCGCCGTCGGGCACGACGGCCATGTAGATGCCCCGGTGGATGGTGTTGAGCGGGCCGTAGAGGATCTGCGACGCCCGCACGGCGCCGAGGGCGGCGATGCCGGCCAGCCCGCTGACCGCCGCCAGCGTCAGCTGCTGCCCGGCCTGCGCGGTCAGGTACTCGCCGAAGAACCGCGTCGTCGTCACCCGCTCGGCCGACAGCCAGCGCAGCGGCGGCAGCCGCCAGGTGAGGAAGCGCCGGTCGGCCACCGCGGCCACGGCCACCGCCGGCGCGGCGGTCAGCCCCCAGGCGGCCACGAACCAGCCGGCGCCGGCCCCCGCCGGGGCCGCGGCCAGGACCGCGCACACCGCGACCAGCCACACGACGTCGAGCAGCAGCGCCGTGCCCGCCCGGTCGATGATGCAGACGAACCGCCAGGTGTCCTGCACGAGGACCACCGGGATGACGACGGCGAAGGCGAGCAGCGCCGACGACGACGGCGGCTCCAGCAGCACGCCGACGGCGGCGGCGCCCACGGCCGCCACCGCCGACACGGTGAGGGTGGCGCCCAGGATCTCGGGCAGCCGCCGCCCCCGGCGCTCGGCGTCCTCGGCCGAGTGGATCGACAGCAGCACCTCGCCGACCAGGGCGCGGCAAGCGCCCTGGACGAGGAAGTAGGCCACCCAGGCCAGGCCGAAGGCCCCGAAGCCCTCGGCCGACAGCGCCCGGGCCGCGAAGATCCCGACCAGGGTGTTCGACAGGCTCGACGCGGCCTGGTCGGCCATGACCAGCGCCCGGCGCCGGTTCGTCGGATCGGCCAGGCGGCGCGCCGGGAGCGGTCCCACCGGTGGTCAGCCGTGCTGCATCGTGGCCGCGACCTGGTCGTAGACCCACGCGTAGGTGGCGGCCAGCCCGTCCTCGAGGCTGATCGACGGCGCCCAGCCCAGGCGCTCGCGGATCAGCGTGTTGTCGCTGTTGCGCCCCCGCACGCCCTGCGGCGCGTCGAGCTTGTAGCGGCGCTCGAGCTTGACGCCCGCGATGTCCTCGACGATGTCGACCAGCTGGTCGATGGTGACGAGCTGGTCGCTGCCGACGTTGATCGGCTCGCGGACGTCGCTGGCCATCAGCCGCAGCGTGCCCTCGAGGCAGTCGTCGATGTAGGTGAAGCTGCGGGTCTGCTGGCCGTCGCCCCAGATCTCGATGGTGTGGTCCCCGGTGAGCACGGCGGTGGCCACCTTGCGGCAGATGGCCGCGGGGGCCTTCTCCCGCCCGCCCCGCCAGGTGCCGAGCGGCCCGTAGATGTTGTGGTAGCGGGCCACCCGGGTCTCGAGCCCGAAGTCCTCGTAGAAGTGCCGGGCCATGCGCTCGCTGAACAGCTTCTCCCAGCCGTAGCCGTCCTCGGGGTCGGCCGGGTAGGCGTCCGACTCGCGCAGCGGCCTCACCTCGGGCGTGGACTGCTTGTCGGCGGCGTAGACGCACGCCGACGACGAGTAGAAGAACCGCTCGACGCCGGCGTCGCGGGCGGCGACGAGCATGTGCGTCGACACGAGCACCGAGAGCATGCACAGGGCCTTGTTGTTCTCGATGAAGCCCATGCCGCCCATGTCGGCGGCCAGGTTGAACACCGTGTCGACGCCCTCGGTGACGTCCCGGCAGGCATCGAGGAGCTGGAGGTCGGCCTGGACGTTCTCGACGTCGTCGAAGACCTGGTACCACTCGTCCTTCGGCTTGCAGTCGACGGCGCGGATCCGGCCCACGCCCTCCTCGCGCAGCCGCCTGACGAGGTGCCCCCCGATGAACCCGCCGGCCCCGGTGACGAGAACGTGCTGCATGACGGTGTCAGCTCCCCCTCCGCGCGGCCGCCGGGGCACGGCGCCCGACGGCACGGGCGATCACACCCTGGAAACGGTCAGCGATGATCTCGGTGTCGAAGGTGGCCTCAGCGTAGGCCCGGGCCCGCCGGCCCGCCCGCTCCCGCAGGGCGGCGTCGACCCGGAGCTGCTTGGCCCCGACGAGGAACCCCTCCTCGTCCCGCGGTGACACCACCCAGCCGGCGCCGGCCCGCTCGATGGTCCGGGCGGCCAGGTTCTCCGGCGGGATGGCGGCCAGCACCGGCCGGCCGGCGCACAGGTAGGAGAGGACCTTGGACGGCACCGAGAACGTCCCGGCGGTCGGCTCGAGCAGGGCGACCAGCACGTCCGCGGCCCCGAGCACGTCCGGGTAGCGGTCGATCGGCTGGAAGGGCAGCAGCCGCAGGTTGGGCAGCGGGCGCTCGGCCAGCATCTCCCGCAGCCGCTGCTCGCCCAGGCCCTCGCTGACCACGACGACCTCGGCCTCGCCGACCGACTGCTCGGCCAGCCGGTGGAGCAGCTCGGGGCGGTGCTTCAGTCCGAGCGTGCCGGTGTACAGGTAGACGAAGCGGTCGCCGAGCCCCTGGCTCGCCCGCCACCCGTTGTCCCGCGGGCGGGTCGGGAGGTCGGCGAGCGGGGCCCAGTTCTCGATGACCGTGCAGGCGTCGGGGTCGATCCCCCAGCCCTCGAGCGTGGGCAGGAAGTCCTCGGTGATCGACACGACGCCGTCGGCCTGGCGCAGGAGCCGGCGCTCGAGGGCCTCGAAGCCCGCGCCCATCCGGCGGCCGAGTCGCCCGACCCGCTTCGTGGCCTCGGCGGTCATGGCCACGCTGTGCAGGTCCTGCAGCCAGAAGATCCAGGGCAGGCCCTGGCGCCGGCACCAGGCGGCGGCCACCGACATGGCGACGAGCGGCACGTTGCAGTGGACGATGACGTCGGGGCGGAACCGGCTGGCGATCTGGACGAAGCGCCGGCCGTAGGCGGCCTCCTGGCGGACGCGGCGCACGGGCGAGTAGCGGTCGAACGACTCGCCGACGTCGACCGGGACGACCCGCAGGTCGGTGCCCTCGTCGACGTCGAAGCGGCCCTTGCCGCTCGTGTAGGAGCGGCAGTAGACGTGCTGGACGACGTGGCCGCGGCGGGCGAGCGCCCGGCTGAGGTCGATCTGGAAGGGGTGGCCGGCGAAGTCGTGCACCAGGACGCGGGACACGCCCCGGGACCGGAGGTCGACGACGGTCCGCACGTCCTCGACGCGGCCCGACGCGACCCGCGTGGCGGGCATCGCACCTGTCTCGCCGATCCCCATCGACGTCTCCTCCCCCGTCGTGGTGCGCCAGCCGGGGGCCCCGATCCGATGGCCGCCCCGGTCGGCGAGCCCCAGCTGCCCTCGCGATCAGGCGATCGCTAGGTGACCGAAGAGTAAGGTGCGCTGCCCGTGGCGTCCACTCATGTGTCGCGGGCCACACGATGAGAGCGCTACTGGTCCACAACCGCTACTCGTCCCGGGTGCCGTCGGGCGAGAACGCGGTGGTCGACGACGAAGCACGGTGGCTGCGCGCCCAGGGCGTCGAGGTCGCCCGCCACGAGGTGGACAACGACAGCATCGTCGACCCCGGCCCGCTGGCCCGCGCGCTCGACGGGCTGGAGGCGGTGTGGTCGCTGTCGGCCCGCCGCCGGGCGGCCCGGGTGCTCGACGAGGTCCGCCCGGACGTCGTCCACGTCCACAACCTGTTCCCGCTGCTGACGGCCAGCGTGGCCGCCGCCGCGCTCGACCGCGGCCTGCCCGTCGTGTGGACGGTCCACAACTTCCGCCTGCGGTGCGTGGCCGGCACCCACTTCCGCGACGGCCGGCCCTGCCACGACTGCCGACCGGGGTGGAAGGCGCCCGGCGTCGCCCACCGGTGCTACGCCGGCTCGACGGCGGCCAGCGCCCTCGTCGGCGCGGCGACGTCGGTCTACGGCGCGCTGGCCCGGCGCCGGGGCGTCACCGCCCTGCCGATCAGCCGGGTCATGGCCCGCTGGCTGGTGGCCGCCGCGGGGTTCCCCGAGGCGGCGGTGCGGGTCAAGTACAACGGCGTGGCCGCGCCGGCCGGCGAGGTCCCCCCGCCCGAGGCGCAGCGGGACCTCGTCTACGTCGGCCGGCTCGCCCCCGAGAAGGGGGTCGGGCTGCTGCTCGACGCCTTCGCCCGCACCCGCACCAGCGCCCGCCTCGTCGTCGTGGGCGGCGGCCCGCTGGAGGGCGCCGTCCGGTCCGCGGCCGTGGCCGACCCCCGCGTCGTGCCGGTCGGCCAGGTGGCGGTGGACGAGGTGGAGCGCCACCTGCTCGGGGCCCGGGCCCTCGTCATGCCTTCCGTGTGGCAGGAGCCGTTCGGCCGGGTCGCCGCCGAGGCGCTCGCCCGGGGCCGCCCGGTGGTCACCACCGGCGAGGGGGCCGCGGGCGAGGTCGTGACGCCCGACGTCGGCTGGGTGACCGGGACCGACCCGGACGCCCTGGCGGCGGCGATCGAGCAGGCGGCGGACGACGACGGGGCGGTGGCCGAGCGGGGCCGCCGGGGGCGGGAGCGCCACGCCCGGCTGTTCAGCCCGGAAGCCACCACCGCGGCACTGGTCGCGATCTACGAGGAGGTCGTCACCCGGCGGGGGACGGGGGCCCGGCGCTAGCATCGCCGGGCGACCGCGGTGGGTGACCTGCTGCGGCGAGGGACTGGGGGGATCGTGGACGCAACCACGCTGGCACGGTCGAGCGGTGCGGAGGGGGCGACGCCACGCATCGCCGCCGGCCCGCACCAGATCCCGCCGGTCGGCCGGCCCCGCTGGCTCGACGTCTACGTCGGGTCGCTCGTCGCCCTCGACGCCGTCGCGATGGCCGCGGCCACCTTCACCGCCAAGGTCTCGTGGCTCGGGCTCGAGCCGCACGACCTCCAGATCCGGTCGTTCAGCATCCCCTACAGCGCGCTCGTGCTGGCGACGGTGCCGGCCTGGATCGTGCTGCTGGGGCTGTCCGGGGCCTACGCCGTCGGTCCGTTCGGGACGACGCCCCAGTGGGGCCGCGTCGTGCGCGCCGGCGCCCAGCTGCTCGCCGTCGTGGCCGTGTCGTACTACATCGCCCACCTGGCGATGCTCGGCCGGGGCGTGCTGGCGGCGACGATCCCGCTGGCCGTGGTGTTCACCCTCGTCGGGCGGTGGCTCGCCGGGCGGGGCCTGGCCGCCCTCCGGCGGCGGCACCGGGCCCAGCGCACGGTGCTGGTCATCGGCTCGCCGGCCGGGATCGAGGCCTTCGCCGCCCGGTCGGGCGACCTGCCGGCCGCCGGCGTGCGGGTCGTCGACACGGTGGCCGTCACGCCCGGCAACGGGCGCGGCCCCGGGACCGACCTGGCGGCGACGGTGGCCCGCGAGCTGGCTCGCACCCGGGCGGAGACCGTGCTCATCGCCGGCGGGCTGGCGCAGGGCGGCCTGCGCGACATCGCCTGGATGCTGGAGGGCACGGGCGTCGCGCTGCTCGTCGTGCCGACCCCCGCCGACCTCGACGAGCGGCAGGCCGAGCTCCGGCCGGTCGCCGGCCTGCCCCTCCTCCACCTCGAGCGACGGGCGCCCTCCTGAGGGCCACGGGCGCGGCCCGGCGCGGCCGGCTCAGCGCCGGCGCTGGGGCTCGTACAACACGACGGCCTGGCGGAGCGGCACGAGCTCGCGGCGGTACTGGCGGTGCACCTCGGCGACCGCCTCGGCGGCCTTGCGCCGGGTCTCCTCCAGCTCGGCCCGGAGGCGCTCGATCTCGGCCTCGAGCTGCAGGACCCGCTGGACGCCCTGGAGGTTCAGGCCCTCGTTCGTCAGCTGCTGGATGCGGCGCAGCTGCGCGATGTCGGCGTCGCTGTACCGGCGGCTGCCGCCGGGCGTCCTGGCCGGGTCGACCAAGCCCTTGCGCTCGTAGATGCGCAAGGTCTGGGGGTGCACGCCGGCCAGCTCGGCCGCGACCGAGATGACGTACACCGCTCGTGTCGACTCACGACCCTCGGGTCGCATCGCTCATCACCTCTCACTCGACCCCGAGGTGGGCTCGGGGTGATCTGCCGTCGGTGGCGGCCGCCAGGGCCTCGACCGCCTTGCGCTCCTCGTCGGTCAGCCGCTGCGGCACCGCCACCTCGACGGTCACCAGCAGGTCGCCGGTGCCCCTGGTGGTCGGGACGCCCCGGCCCCGCACCCGGAAGGTCCGCCCCGAGCGGGTGCCCGCGGGGATGCGCAGGGTCACCGACCCCCCGTCCAGCGTCGGGACCCGGATGTCGGCCCCCAGCACGGCCTCGGGGAAGGTGATCGGGACCGTGATCGTGAGGTCCCGGCCCCGGCGACCGAAGATCGGGTGGGGGCCGACCCGCGCGGTGACGTACAGGTCGCCCGGCGGGCCGCCGTTGCGGCCCGGCCCGCCCCGGCCCTTCAGCCGGATGCGCTGGCCGTCGTCGACGCCGGGCGGGATGCGCACCTTGACCTCGCGGGGCCGGCGCTCGACCCCGGAGCCCCGGCAGGTGGGGCAGGGGTCCTCGACGAGGAACCCCTGCCCGCCGCACCGGGGGCACGGCTGCGAGAAGCTGAAGAACCCCTGGTTCTCGTCGACGACGCCCCGACCGCCGCACCGGGGGCAGGCGTGCGGCGTCGTGCCGGGCCGGGCGCCGCTGCCGTGACAGGTCGAGCAGACGGCGTCGCTGGTCAGGTGCAGCGTCGTGGTGATGCCCCGCACCGCGTCCTCGAAGTCGAGGTGCAGGTCGGCCTCGAGGTCCTGGCCCCGGCGGGGGCCGGTGCCCCGGACGCCGCCCGCCCGCCGCCGGCCGAAGAACCCGCTGAGCACGTCGCCGAGGTCGCCCAGGTCCTCGAACCGGAACCCGGCACCGGGGCGTGCGCCGGCGCCGGCGCCCCCGAACATGCCGCCCATCGGCCCGAGGCGACGGACCTCGTCGTACTCCTTGCGGCGCTCGGGGTCGCCGATGACGTCGTACGCGGCGGAGATCTCCTTGAACCGCTCCTCGGCCGTGGGGTCACCGGGGTTCGCGTCCGGGTGGTACTTGCGGGAGAGCTTCCGGTACGCGTTCTTGATCTCCTTCTGGGACGCGTCCTCGCTGACCCCGAGGATCCGGTAGTAGTCCTTCTCGAACCACTCGCGCTGCGGCGCCATCGGGCCCTGTCGTCCTCCCCTGCGCTCAGTCGGTCACCTTGACCATCGCTGGACGGAGGACCTGGCCGCGCCAGCGGTAGCCGGGCCGCAGCACCTCGGCCACGACGTGCTCACCGCCGTCGCCCGGCTCGTGCACGACCGCCTCGGCCTCGTTGGGGTCGAACGGCTTGCCCTCCGGGTCGATGCGCTCCAGGCCCTCCTTGCTGAGGGCCCCGTACAGCGCGGAGAGCACGGGCTCGACCGCGTCGGCGCCCTGGGCGAGCGCGGCGTCGCAGGCGTCCAGCACGGGCAGCAGGCTCTCGACGAAGCTGCCGAGGGCCCGGTTGATCGCCTCCTGCTGCCGGCGCTGGACCTGCTTGCGGTAGTTCTCGAAGTCGGCCTGGGCGCGCTGGTACGCCTCGAGGTACTGCGCCCGCTCCTCGAGGAGCGCCTCGAGGTCGACCTCGACCTTCTCGGCCGCCGCCCGGAGGTCGTCGTCCGGCTCTCCGGCCTCGGCGGTCGCCCGGTCGCCGCCGTCCGCCCGGTCGCCGTCGGGCGCCTCCTCGCCCTCGGGCGCCTCGGTGTCGTCGGCGGCCGCCGGGGCGCGCTCGTCGCCGCCCGCGTCCGTGGCGTCCGCGGGCGGCGCGGCGTCGGCCTCGACGGTGGCCCGGTCCTCCTCGGGGACCTCGGAGGGCTCGGGCGGGCCGGTCGATCGGTCGTCGTCGGTGGGTCGGTTCGTCGGCTGGTCGCTCACTTCTCGTCCTCGTCGACGATCTCGGCGTCGACCACCTCGTCATCCGACGGCTGGCTGGCACCGGCGCCGGCGCTGCCGCCGGACGCGGTGCTCTCGGAGGCCGCGGCCTCGTAGAGCTTCTGGGTGAAGCTCTGGCTGGCGGCCATCAGGGCGTCGGTGGCGTTGCGGATCGCCTCGACGTCGCTGCCCGCCAGCGCGCCCTTGAGGTCGCCCAGCTTGGCCTCGACGGCCGACTTCTCCTCGCCCGAGATCTTGTCGCCCTGCTCCTTGAGCAGCTTCTCGGTCTGGTAGACGAGCGTGTCGGCCTGGTTGCGGACCTCGGCCTCCTCGCGGCGCCGCCGGTCCTCCTCGGCGTGGGCCTCGGCGTCCCGGATCATCCGGTCGATCTCCTCCTTGGAGAGCGCCGACTGACCGGTGATCGTCATCGACTGCTCCTTGCCGGTGGCCCGGTCCTTGGCGGACACGTGGACGATGCCGTTGGCGTCGATGTCGAAGGTGACCTCGATCTGCGGCACGCCACGCGGCGCCGGGGGCAGGTCGACGAGCTGGAACTTGCCCAGCGTCTTGTTGAACTGGGCCATCTCGCGCTCGCCCTGCAGCACGTGGATCTCGACCGACGGCTGGTTGTCCTCCGCGGTGGTGAACACCTCGGTGCGCTTGGTCGGGATCGTCGTGTTGCGCTCGATGAGCTTGGTCATCACGCCGCCCTTCGTCTCGATGCCGAGCGACAGGGGCGTGACGTCGAGCAGCAGGACGTCCTTGACCTCGCCCTTCAGCACGCCGGCCTGGATGGCGGCGCCGACGGCGACGACCTCGTCGGGGTTGACGCCCTTGTGCGGCTCCTTGCCGGTGAGCTCCTGGACCAGGTCCTGGACCGCCGGCATGCGGGTCGAGCCGCCGACCAGGATGACGTGGTCGAGGTCGCTCTTCGTCAGGCCGGCGTCCTTGATGGCCTGCTCGAAGGGGCCGCGCAGCCGCTCGAGCAGGTCGGCCGTCAGCTCCTGGAACTTGGCCCGGGTGAGGGTCTCGTCGAGGTGCAGCGGCCCCTCGCTGGTGGCGGTGATGAACGGCAGGTTGATCTGCGTCTGCTGGACCTGCGACAGCTCGATCTTGGCCTTCTCGGCGGCCTCCTTGAGCCGCTGCATGGCCATGTTGTCGGTCGACAGGTCGACGTTGTGGGCCGCCTTGAACTGGTTGACCAGCCAGTCGATGATCCGCTGGTCCCAGTCGTCGCCGCCCAGGTGCGTGTCGCCGTGGGTGGCCTTGACCTCGAAGACGCCCTCGCCGATCTCGAGGATCGACACGTCGAAGGTGCCGCCGCCGAGGTCGAACACGAGGACGGTCTGGTCGGCGCCCTCCTTGTCGAGCCCGTAGGCGAGCGCGGCCGCGGTCGGCTCGTTGATGATGCGCAGCACCTCGAGGCCGGCGATCTGGCCGGCCTCCTTGGTGGCGGTGCGCTGGGCGTCGTCGAAGTAGGCGGGGACGGTGATGACCGCCTGGGTCACGGTGTCACCCAGGTAGGCCTCGGCGTCGCGCTTCAGCTTCTGCAGGGTGCGGGCCGAGATCTCCTGCGCGGTGTAGTCCTTGCCGTCGATCCCGATCGTCCACCTGGTGCCCATGTGCCGCTTCACCGAGCGGATGGTGCGATCGGGGTTGGTGATGGCCTGGCGCTTGGCCACCTCGCCGACGAGCACCTCGCCGTTCTTCGAGAAGGCGACGACCGAGGGCGTGGTGCGCGAGCCCTCGGCGTTGGGGATGACGACCGGGTCGCCCGCCTCGAGGACGGCGACGACGGAGTTGGTCGTACCGAGGTCGATGCCGACAGCCTTGGGCATGGGAAGGGCCTCCGTGGGGGTACTGGTCGGTTGGGGAGATCGTCTTTCAGCTGGGGCCCACGATAAAAGTTGAGTGCGGTATTCGCAACTTTGGGACGCCGGCCCGGCCGCCGGCCCGCCCGGGGGCGGCGACGCCCCGGCGCGTGGCCGTCCGGAGCGCACGCCGGGGCCGCCCGCACTACCGTGACCCGGCGATGACCACGCCTGGGGGAGCGTCGCCGGGGGGCGCGGGGGCGGCCACCGCC
>PKRH01000166.1 GCA_017577565.1 Thermoanaerobacterales bacterium
CCCGCGGCCGGGGCGGGGGGGGGGGGGGGCCGGGGGGAGAGAGCGGGGAGGGGCGGGCGGCCCGCCGGGCGCGGAGCCCCGGGCCCGCCGGGGCCCCCGGCCGCCCCCCCCCCCCCCCGGGGGCCGGGGGGGGTCGGGCGCGCCGGGGGTGGGGCGGCGGCGGGCGGCCCCCGCCGCGCCCGCGCGGGGGCGGCCGCCCCCGCCGGGGGCCGGCCGCCGTGCATCGGCGCGCCGGGCGAGCGGAGGGGGCGTTCGCCCGGCGCCGCCGACGACCGTGAGGGGCGCCCCTCGCCCCGCTCAGGCGCTCGCGCTCGGGTGGTGGGCCCGGCTGCGGGCCCGGTGGAGCTCCCGGAGCCGGGTGTCGATCACCCGGGCGAGCGCGGCCACCTGCCGCCGCTCGCGGGCCCGGTACGGCATGTCGTCCCGCCCGAGCACCAGCGCCAGGCCCGACCCGGCGAGCGGTGCCCACACGATGTCGCTCCCCGCCGCCGGTGCGGGGGCCCCCTCCCGCTGGGCCGCCCGGCTGCCCGCGAGGTAGGCGTCGAGCCACGCCTCGCTGGGCGCCTCGTCGCTCGCCGCCAGCACGCCCCGCCCCTGGCCGTCGATGTCGACCACGGCGACCCAGCGGGCGCCGATCACCCGGGGGGCGTGCTCGACGACGGCCGCCAGCAGGGCGTCGACCTGGGTGGCCCCGACGAGCTGGGCGGCCGCCTCGAGGACGTCGACCCGGGGGTCGTGGCGGGCGTCGGCGATGTGCCGCACCTCCTCGACGGCCACCCCGTCGACCTGACGGACCTCGCTGACCAGCAGGTCGACCAGCGACGGGTCGGGCAGCTCGACCACCAGCTCGTCGACCGCCTGGCCACCGCCCCGCTCGAGGATGTCGATGCCCACGACGTCGCCCCGGACGGCACCGATCCGGCTGGCGACCTGGCCGAGGGCACCCGGCCGGTCGGGAAGCCACAAGCGGATCACGAAGGTCTCCACGTCGGGGCACCCTACGCGGGGGTTGTGAACCGATTGTTTCGGCTCGGAGACAGCCGTGTGAGTTGGCGGTGGACGGTGCGCGACCGTCGTGACCAGCACCGTCGGACCGGGCCCCGACATCGGTCCTGGGACTTGACCACGGAGCGCGCGCGTACGCCCGCGATCAGGGGCGATTGCGCGCGACGCGGGACCAGCGCGCGAGTATGTCCGTAACGCGATCGTCGTGACCGGGCTCCGTGCCGGTGGCGGCGGGGCGGCCACCTGACTGGGGAGGTGTCACATCCGTGAGCGGTCCGAGCACGGAGACGACCTCGACGCACATCAACACCTCGGGCGAGCTCGCCGGCCTCCACCGACGGCTGACGGTCATCCCCGCCTCCGCCGACGAGCGCCCCACCCTCGCCGAGCAGATCGCGCGGCTGGTCGTGCGCGCCACGAGCGACGTGCCCACCGCCCTCAGCCAGGTGCTCGGGCCGGCGGACTTCGCCGCCGCCTGCCGCGAGGCCGCGGTGCGCCGGGTCGAGGAGCACGAGCGCGTCCGCAACGAGCTGGCCTCGAAGCTGCGCCGGGCCCGCGAGCTCCAGGCGGTCACGGCCAACCGCCGCGACGAGGCGGCCGCCCGGGCCCGCCGCATGAGCGCCCACCTGGAGGACTGCGACGCCCTCCTGGAGCGGGCCGGCGAGCTGACCAACGCCGCCGAGGAGGCCCGCCGCAACCTCGAGGCCCGCCGGGCCGACGTCGAGACCGCCCGCAGCAAGCTCGCCCTCGTCGAGGAGCAGCGCGAGGCCGCGGCCCGCACCATCGAGGACGCCGCCCGCCAGCTGCGCGACCTCGAGATCTCCGAGCTCGACGAGTCGACCCTGCGGCGCGAGCTCGAGAACGCCAACCAGGCCCTCCAGGAGGCCGAGCAGGCCCACGCCGAGGCGCTGGACAACCTGCGGGCGCTGGAGCAGCAGGCCGCGGCGCGCGCCGCGACCCGCGACCACATCCTCCAGGAGCGGGCGGCGCTCGTGGCCCGCCTCGAGGCGCCCCTCCCCGACACCCGGCCGATCCGGGAGGCGCTCGAGGCCTTCGACGCCGACACGCAGCCCGGCGAGCCCGACCTCGTGGCCCGCGAGCTGGCCCGGGAGTGGCTGGAGGTCGAGGGCGAGCTGGAGCGCATCGAGGGCGCGCTGCCCGACCCGCCCTCCCCCGAGGAGATCGCGGCCGCCGAGCGGCGCCTCGCCCAGATCGACCAGACGATCGCCGAGCTCGAGACGGCCGACCGGCAGCCGGCCCTGCCGCCCGAGGTGCGCGACGAGATCGAGGCGGCGCACGAGGCCGTCCTCCAGGCCGAGGAGGACGTCGACCGGTCCGGCGGCCACGAGGACGACCTCGCCCGGCTGCAGCACGCCCGCGAGGTGGAGCACGCGATCCTGCAGCAGTACGGCTTCGAGACCT
Source organism: Thermoanaerobacterales bacterium (assembly GCA_017577565.1). Classification (GTDB taxonomy): domain Bacteria; phylum Actinomycetota; class Acidimicrobiia; order Acidimicrobiales; family VFJN01; genus ZC4RG19. The sequence goes on from PKRH01000166.1 coordinate 2,428, forward strand.
ACCTCGACGTCATCCTGAGCGGCCCCCGCCCCGAGGAGGACGCCCAGGCCGAGCTGATGGACGCGCTCCGGGCCCGGCGGGTGGCGGAGGACACGCTGGCCTCGCTGCGGGCCGCGGCCGAGCCGCCGGCCATCGTCACGACGCTGCGGGCCCGCCGCGACCGCATCTACCGGGAGGCGGCCGAGCTGCTGGGGTGCGACCCCGGCAACAACGTGGCCGAGCTGCTCTACGCCCACCCGGTCGTGCCGCCCAACCGCACCCGCGACCTGGCGGCCGCGCTGGCCGCCCAGGGCATCCACCCCTCCGGCGTGTCGGTGCGGGAGGCGGCCGTCGCCTGGCTGATCGAGCAGGACCAGGAGCTCGAGCTGCGAGAGGAGTGCCGGCGCGACATCGAGCGCCTCGACCGCGACCTCGAGTCGCTCGACGAGCAGGACGAGCGGGGCAGGTTCGAGTACGAGAACATGCAGGCGGTGGCGAGCGCCGCCCACGCCGACGTCGGGGCCACCCTGCACCGCGTCCGCACGCTCGAGGACGAGCTGAACGCCCGCGCCACGCAGGACGAGCGGCGGCTGCAGCGCATCGCCGCCGCCGAGCAGCTGCGGGCGCAGATCGCGGCCGTGAGCGAGGCGCTCGAGCAGTCCGAGGCCGAGTACAAGAGCACGCTGGCCGCCGCCGAGGCCGCGGTGGCCGCGGCCGAGGCCACCGTCGAGCGGGCGACGGCCGCGCTCTCCGACGCCGTCCGGCGGCTGCGGCGGATCTCGGAGAGCCTGCCGCCCGCCCTGCGGCCCCGGGCGGGCGACGACCCGCTCGGCGAGCTGCCCCGCCTGCGCGAGACGCTGGCCGCCGAGGTCGAGCGGGCCGAGGTCGCGCTGGCCAGCGCCAACGAGGACCTCGAGCGGGCCCGGCGCGACATCGAGGAGACGCAGGCCCAGCTCGACGACCACCTGGCCGTCGTCCCGACCGAGGACGTCACCGAGGACGACATGCGCCAGGCCCTGCTCGACCTGGTCGGCACCGGCGACACGCCGGTCGTCCTCGACGACCCCTTCGTCGAGGAGCCCGACGTCCGCCCGGCCCTGCTCGACCAGCTCGTGACCGCCTCCGAGCGGCGCCCCGTGGTGCTGCTCACCGACGAACCCGACGTGCTCGGGTGGGCGATCAGCCTGCCCGACGACCAGGGAGCCGTGACGCGACTGGCGGCGCCTCGCGGCTCCGACGCCCCGTCCGAGGACGAGGCGCTCACCAGCCGTTCCGGCTCGGTCCCCTAGCCATCTCCCCGACCGAAGGACCGCATCGTGCCCCGACGCATCCCCATCCGTCTGAAGCTCGCGGCGGCGCTCGCCGTGCCGATCGTGGCGCTGCTCCTCGTCTCCGTGCTGGAGGTGGCGCAGAGCATCGACGAGACCCGCACGACGAAGGACCAGAACGAGCTGGCGACGGCGGCGATCGGGCCGGGCGGTCTCATCACCGGCCTCCAGAACGAGCGGAACTACGGCAGCCTCTACATCCTGGGGTTCGAGAACGCGCTCCAGCTGCCGGTCACCTCGTTCGAGGAGGCGGTCGCGGAGACGGACGCCGCGATCGCCCGGTTCCGGGCCGAGGTGGACGAGAAGGGCGGCGAGGTGGCGGAGACCTACGAGCCGGCCCTCGACACCATCGCCGAGCGCATCGACGAGCTCCGCAGCCTGGTCACCGGGCTGGAGGGCGAGCGGAGCCTCGAGCGCACCGACGTCTCCGACCCGTTCTTCAACGGCTACACCGAGCTGATCGACGAGCTGTTCCGGGCGAACAGCCAGGTGTCGCTGGCCATCGACGACCCCACCCTCCGGCGGGGCGTCGAGCTGACCGACCTGGCCTCGCACCAGATCGAGAACGTCGCCCGGACCCAGCGGGTCGTGCTGCTCGCCGGCGTGACCGGCCGGCTCGACTCGCCCCAGGAGATCGCCGACACCGCCGGCCTCCTGGGCCAGGTCCGGGACAACCTCGACCAGACGCGCGACCTGGGGACGGGTCGCTTCGAGGCGGCGACCACCCGGGTGCTCGAGCAGTTCGAGCAGTCGGGCTGGCTCGATCTCGTCGAGGAGGCCCTGGACACCGGCGAGGTGCGCCTCACCGAGACCCTCAACGCGCTGTCGCGCGAGGACGACGAGGGCTTCAACGGCTACCGCACGGTGGTCAACGAGCTCATCCACGAGCGGGCCGAGGAGCTCGACCGGGCCGCGGCCAGCACCCAGCGCCGCTACCTGATCCTCGCCGCCCTGACCATCGGCGTGGCCGGCGCCGTCACCTGGATCGTGTCGCGTTCGATCACGCGGCCGTTGCGGGCGTTGACGCGGCAGGCGAAGGAGATGGCGGAGCGGCGGCTGCCGGAGGCGGTGTCGGACATCTTGGAGACGCCGTTGGGTGAGGACGTGGTGGTGCCGTCGGTGGAGCCGATCTCGGTGGCCACCCGGGACGAGGTGGCCGACGTGGCCGACGCGCTGAACACGGTGCAGGACTCGGCGCTGGATCTGGCGGTGGAGCAGGCGGTGCTGCGCCGCAACATCGCGGACAGCTTCGTGAACCTCGGCCGCCGCAACCAGAACCTGCTGGGCCGGCAGCTGGACTTCATCACCGAGCTGGAGTCCAAGGAGACCGACCCCGACACCCTCGCCAACCTGTTCCGCCTCGACCACCTGGCCACCCGCATGCGCCGCAACGCCGAGTCGCTGCTGGTGCTCGCGGGCGTCGAGCCACCCCGCAAGTGGGCCGCCCCGGTCCGGCTGACCGACGTGATCCGGGCGGCGCTGGGCGAGGTGGAGGACTACCAGCGGGTCACCGTCCGCGGCGTGGAGCCGGCCACCATCGTCGGCTCGGCCGCAGCCGACGTGGCCCACCTGCTCGCCGAGCTGATCGAGAACGCCCTGGTGTTCTCACCCCCCGACCAGACCGTCGACATCCGGGGCCGCGGCAACGACGACGGCGGCTACACCCTCGCCATCATCGACTCCGGCCTCGGCATGTCCCCCGAGGACATCGCCGCCGCCAACCGCCGCCTCGCGGGGCTGGAGAGCTTCACCATCGCCCCCTCCAAGTACCTGGGCCACTACGTGGCCGGCAACCTCGCCGCCCGCCACGGCATCAAGGTCCGGCTCGACAACTCCCCCGGCAACGGCATCACCGCCACCGTCGAGCTCCCACCCACCCTCCTCACCACCGACACCACCAACCTCGCCGCCCCCGTCACCCCACCCCACGGCATCCGCGCCCTCCCCACCACCGCTCCTGCGGCCGAGGACACCGCGCCCGAGCCGTCGCCGCCCCCGCCGCCGGCCGAGCCCGCACCCCCGGTGGAGCGCACCCCGAGCGGGCTGGCCAAGCGGGCCACCCGGGCCGGCAACGGGCAGACCGCCCCGGTGGCGCCGCCCGACGAGCTGATCGACACGCTCAGCCGGCACGTGGCCGGCCTGCAGTCGTCGGGGGCCACCGGCGCCGGCCAGCCCGGTCACGGCTCGGCGCCGGACCGCGCCGGCAACGGCTCGCCGTGGGGCCCGCCCGGCGCGCCCCTTGCCTTTTTTACAAATCTGCCGCTCCCGCCAAATGAAGCGGTGTAATTTTCGTGTATAGACGTCACA
>PKRH01000167.1 GCA_017577565.1 Thermoanaerobacterales bacterium
GCTGCAGGGGTACACGGTCGCTCCACCCTGAGCGACAGGCCGGTGACGTCGCATGCCCCTGGACGCGACAAGGCCCAGGTCGCTGACCTGGGCCTCCCGGCACCCCCAACGGGATTCGAACCCGTGCCGCCACCTTGAGAGGGTGGTGTCCTAGGCCGCTAGACGATGGGGGCTCAGTGGGTGCGCAAGCATACCGCCCCCACGCACCGCACCGAAATCCGCCGGCGGTGCCGTCGGGCACACCCGGGCGAGCTGCGGGACGGGGCGGCGCCCCTCCCCGCCCTACGATGCCGGTCACACGCCGAGCGGGAGGGGGAGGTCCATGACGGCACCGTCGAGCGCTACCACCTACACGATCGCCGGGCGCACGGTCACCATGCCCTGCGTCGTGCGCGACGCCTCCGCGGGCACGGCCGTCTTCGAGGTCGACCGGGACGCCGCCCGGCGCATGGTGCCCGAGCCCTTCGATCCGGTCGAGACGGCGCCCGGCCGCTGCCAGCTCGTCCTCGCGGTCGTCGACTACCGCGACAACGACCTCGGCGACTACCGGGAGGTCGGCGTCACGTTCTTCGTCACGCCCGCGGGCGGCGGGCCCGACGAGGCCGGCACCTACATCGCCCACCTCCCGGTCGACCAGGAGTTCACCTGCGAGGCGGGCCGCACGATCTGGGGCTTCCCCAAGACCGTCGAGGACATCGCCCTCGACCTGGCCCCGGAGCGCGCCACCTGCACCCTGCGGATGGACGGCCGGCTCGTGTTCCGCCTCACCCTCCCCCGGGGCGGCGGCGACGAGATGCCGGTCACGCCGATGACCACCTACACCCTGATCGACGGCGTGCCCCACCGCACCGCCTTCAGCCAGGGCGGCAGCGGCGCCCAGGTCGTCCCGTCCGGCGACGGCGTCGCCCTCGAGCTCGGCGACCACCCGCTCGCCCGGCAGCTCGCCGACCTCGGCCTGCCCGCCCCTGCGCAGATGTCGACCTGGACCGAGCGGATGCGGGGCACCTTCGCCGCCCCCGAGCCGCTGACCCCGGCCTGACCGGGGTCGGGTGAGCCGCCGGCGACCGGGCGCCGCCGGCGCCCATGGTGCCTCAGTTCGCGGACGCGTCCGGTCGCTCGGGCAGCTCCGGCACCTCGGGCAGCCGCCAGTCGATCGGCTCCCGCCCGGCCTCGATCAGGGCGGCGTTGGTCCGGGAGAACGGCCGGCTGCCGAAGAACCCGTTGGACGCCGACAGCGGTGACGGGTGGGCCGACTCGATGACCACGTGCCGGCTGGTGTCGATCAGCGCCTTCTTCTTGCGGGCCGCGGCGCCCCAGAGGATGAACACCACCCGCTCGGGCTTGGCGTTGACGACCTTCAGCACCTCGTCGGTGAAGATCTCCCAGCCCTTGCCCTGGTGCGAGCCGGCCTGGCGGGCCCGCACGGTCAGGGACGTGTTGAGCAGCAGCACCCCCTGCCGGGCCCAGGACACGAGGCACCCGTGCGGCGGCGGCGGGATGCCGAGGTCGGCCTCCAGCTCCTTGAAGATGTTCTGCAGCGACGGCGGGGGCGGCACACCCGGCCGCACCGAGAAGCAGAGGCCGTGGGCCTGGTTGGGCCCGTGGTACGGGTCCTGCCCGAGGATGACCGCCTTGACCTCGGCGTAGGGCGTCAGGTGCAGGGCGGCGAAGACCTCGTGCGGCGGCGGGTAGACCGTCGTCCTCGCCCGCTCCTCGGCGACGAACCGCTGCAGCTCGATCCAGTAGGGCTTCTGGAACTCGCCCCGCAGCAACGGGTTCCAGTCCGTCTTCATCGCCGCCATGGTGCCAGGTGGGGAAGGCCCGGGCGCGCCGGACGGCCCCGCGGCACACTGCGGGGGTGGGCAGCGATCGACCGGAGCTGCAGCGCGTGCGGGAGATCTGCCTCGCGCTGCCCGAGGTGACGGAGCGGCTGAGCCACGGCTCACCGGCCTGGTTCGTCCGGGGCAAGCGGACCGTGGCCATGTTCCGGGACGACCACCACGGCGACGGGCGCCTCGCCCTGTGGTGCCCCGCGGCGCCGGGCGTGCAGCAGGACATGATCGACGAGGAGCCCGAGCGCTTCTTCCGGCCGCCCTACGTCGGCCCCAGCGGCTGGCTGGGCGTGCGGCTCGACGTCGACCCCGACTGGGACGAGATCGCCCGCATCGTGGAGGACGCCTACCGGCACGTCGCGCCCAAGCGGCTGGTCGCCCGGCTCGACGCCCAGCTCGACGCCGGCTGACCGCGACAAGATCTCTTTTCGAGAAAGATGTCCCTTGCTAGGGTCCACCTGTGGACCCGTCGATGGTCCTCCGGGACCCGGACGCGATCGCCGCGGTCACCCACCCGCTGCGGGCGGCGATCCTCGACGCGATGCGCGAGCCGACGACGGCGGCGGCCGTCGCCCGCCGGCTCGGCGAGCCCCGGCAGAAGGTCGCCTACCACGTCCGGGAGCTCGAGAAGGCCGGGCTGCTCCGGCACGTCGGGCAGCGGCAGAACGGCAACTTCCTCGAGCAGGTCTACGAGGCCGTCGCTCGCACCTTCGTCATCTCGCCGGCGGCGACCTGGGGCGATGCCGAGGCCCGCTCCGCCGCCCTGGCCGACCAGGTGAGCCTCGGCGAGCTCCACCGCGCGGGCGAACGGCTCCAGCGCGACAGCGCCGTCCTGCTCGACCGGGCGGCCTTCGACGGCGAGGAGGTCCCCAGCGCCTCGGTCACCACCGAGATCCGCTTCGCCTCCGACGAGGCGCGCGCCGCCTTCCTCGCCGAGCACCTCGATGCGCTGGCCGTGCTGGTCCGCAAGTACGGCGCCCGCTCCGGCACGCCCTACCGCATCGTCCTCGCCGCGTACCCCGACCCGGAGGCAGACCCATGACCACCGACGGGTTCGAGGCCACCTTCCGGGTGCGCCTCGACCGCACGACCGCCTGGCGACGGCTCACCGGCCGCCCGCTCGACGCGACGGGCGACGACGAGGGCGAGCACCTGTGGCTCCCCGGCTTCGACTCGGCCGCCACCGTCGTCGACGCCAACCCGCCCGAGCGGCTGCGGGCCACGAAGGACGACGAGCCCTGCGCCGGCACCGACATCGTCGTCACGCTCGTCGACGAGGGAACCGGCACCCGCATCCACGTCGTGCAGTCGCGCTTCGGCAACCGCCTGCCCGCCCCCCGGGAGCTCATGGCCGTCGGGTGGCGCCACATCGTGGCCGACCTGCAGACGTTCCTCGCCACCGGCGTGCACGCCGGCCGCCACCTCCGGCCCTGGGGCGACCTCGGCGCCACCGTGACGGCGCGCGACGGCGGCCTGGTCGTCGGGGACGTCCGGCCGGGCGGCCTGGCCGACCGGCTCGGCCTGGTCGACGGCGACCTGCTGACGGCGCTGGCCGGCGCCCCGGTCACCGGCTACGCCGAGCTGGACACCGTCCTCCGGGTCGTCGACCCGGACGGCGCCCCGCTCGCCGCCGAGTGGGTGCGGGCCGGCGCGCTCCACCGCTCCTGACCCGGGGCGCCGCCCCTCCCGGCGGCGCGGGCGCGGGGAGGAAGCACGAGGCCCAGGTGCGTGACCTGGGCCTCCGTCGAGCTCGGGGGGGAGGACTCGAACCCCCAATAACTGGGCCAGAACCAGTCGTGTTGCCGATTACACCACCCCCGAAGGTGGAGCAGTCACCATATCCAGACCGCGCCGGGGGACGCACGTCGGGGACCGTGACGTCCGTCGCGGCGCAGGCCGGCCGGCACGCCGCGCCGCTCACGCCGCCGGATCGAGGTTCGGCGCGGCGCGCCGGTTGAGGTCGTCGACCCGGTCGTCGATGTTCACCAGCCGGTCGAAGCCGATGATGCGGCCCAGCGCGACCGCGCCGGTCTCCTCGACGAGCTGGCCGAACGAGCCGCCCCGCCGGCTGGGCGAGACGCTGGCCTCGAGGCCGAGCTGGTCGGCGATCGCCCGCACCCGCAGCGCGTGGTAGCCGTCGGTCACCAGCACCGCCCGGGTCAGGTCGCGCTCGTGGAGGATGACCGCGGTGGCGGCGAGCGACTCCCACGAGTTGCGGCCGTGGACCTCGAGCAGCAGGTCCTCGTCGGGCACGCCCCGGCGCCGCAGGTAGTCGGCGCTGCTCTGGGCCTCGGTGCACCGGTCGCCGTCGCGCTTGCCCCCGGTGACCACGATCCGGGGCGCGATGCCCCGGCGGTAGAGGTCGTGCGCGTGGTCGAGGCGGCGGGTCAGCACCGGCGACGGCCGGCAGTCGTACTGCGCGGCGCCGAGCACGACGATGGCGTCGGCCGGGCGGGCCTCGTCCCGCCGGCTGGCCAGCCACACCTGGACGAAGGTGACGACGAAGTAGGCGACGAGCGCGGCCACGACCGCGAGGGCCGCCCACCGCAGCCACCGCCAGACCTGGCGGGCGGGTGGGCGTGGCGGCCGGCGGCGGACGCCCCCGGCCGGGCCCACCGCCGTCGTCACAGGGCGGCGCGGGCTGCCCGCAGCCGGTCGAGCGTCCGCCCGCGCCCCAGGACGACCAGCGACTCGTACAGCGGCGGCCCGACCCCGCGACCGGTGACGGCGACCCGCACCGGGCCCTGGGCCTTGGACATCTGCGGCCGGCCCTCGGGGTTGACGAACCCGGCGTCCTCCGCGGCGGCCAGCAGCGCCGCCTCGATGGCGTCGGCCCGCCACTCGCACGCCTCGAGCCGCTGGACGGCGGCGTCGAGCATGGCGGCGGAGCGCTCGCCGTGCTTGGCGACGTGCTTGCGCCACGACGCCTCGTCGTAGGTGATGTCGTCGCTCAGCAGGAAGTCGACCATCGGCTCGACCTCGGAGAGCAGGCGCACCCGGTCGCGCACCAGCTCGGCGAGCGGCCGCACGACCGCCTCGGTCTCGGCGTGGGTGAAGAACGGCCGGGCGCGGGCCACGAACTCGTCGGCGTCGAGCTTGCGGATGTACTCGGCGTTGAAGTGCTGCAGCTTCCTCGTGTCGAAGAAGGCCGGCGACGGGTTGACGTCCTCGAGCCGGAACAGCTCGACGATCTCGTCGAGCGGGCGGATCTCCACGCCGTCGGGCGGTCCCCACCCGAGCAGCGCCAGGTAGTTGACCATCGCCTCGGGCAGGTAGCCGGCGGCCCGGAACTCGGCCACCGACACCGAGTCGCGCCGCTTGGACAGCTTCTTGCGCTGCTCGTTGACGAGCACCGGCAGGTGGGCGAAGACCGGCCGGTGGTCGAGGCCCAGCGCGTCGGCGATGAGCAGGTACTTGGGCGTGCCGTTGACGTGCTCCTCGCCCCGCACCACGTGGGTGATGCCCATGTCGGCGTCGTCGACCACGTTCGCCAGCAGGAACGTGGGGATGCCGTTGGACCGCAGCAGGACGAAGTCCTCGAGCTTGGCGTTCTCGAAGCTCACCGTGCCCCGGACCAGGTCGTCGAACGACGTCACGCCCTCGTCGGGCACCCGGAACCGCAGCGCCGTGCCCGGGCCGCGCTCCAGGCCCCGGTCACGGCAGTGACCGTCGTAGCCGGGCGGACCGCCCCGCTCGGCCGCCCGCTGCTGCACCTGCTCGGGCGTGCAGTCGCACCAGTAGGCCCGCCCGGCGGCCAGCAGCTGGTCGGCGGCCTTGGCGTAGAGGTGCAAGCGCTCGCTCTGGTGGACCGGCTCGCCGTCCCAGCCCAGGCCCAGCCACTGGATCTGCTCGAGGATGTCGTCGGTGAGCTCGGGCCGGTTGCGCTCGACGTCGGTGTCCTCGATGCGGAGCAGCATCTCGCCACCCGTCCGGCGCGCGACCAGCCAGTTGAACAGCACCGTGCGGGCGCCGCCCACGTGCAGGTAGCCGGTGGGCGAGGGCGCGAACCGGAGACGGGGTCGGGCGGCCATGGGAGGTCAGGCTACCCGCGCCCTCGCGACCACCTCGCCGCGCCGGCCGCCCGGCGCGAGCCGCCCGGCCGGGCCCGCGACGAGGGGTGGCGCCTCAGGCCCGGGCCGCGGGGACCACCCGAGGGCCCGCCGGCGACGGGCCGGCCGGCCG
>PKRH01000168.1 GCA_017577565.1 Thermoanaerobacterales bacterium
GTCCATGATCGCGCGGCCCTCCTCGTCCGAGCGGAGGCCGAGCGCGGCGCGCGCGTGGGCGGCGACCCGCGTCCACACTGGGCACGCGGCGACCGGCTCGCCGCACTGGCAGGTCTGGCCCTCGACGAGGGCGTGCCACAGGAGGTGGAGCTCGCCGCAGAAGAAGCCGGCGTCCCGGGTCAGCAGCATCCCGAGCAGCGTCGTCCCCGACCGGCCGTAGCCGGCGATGAACACCCAGGCCGGATCGGAACGGGCGCCCGGGCCGGCGACGGTCCGCCGGTCGTGCTCGACGGGGCTGGCGTCCGGCATGGCGACTCCTCGCGTCGGGTGAGCGCTTCGTGTGGCCCGCCAACCACGAAGAGTGACATCCCGGGAGCATAACGCTGACAGCGGTCAGAGGGCGCCGCCGGCGCCACCCGGCGCGGCAGGCGCCGCGGGGGCCCGGGCACGAGCCCGGCCTGGCCCCCGATGAATTGTTGACACAGGTGCTCGGGTTTCGTTCTACTGGTCCGGCCGAAGTCTGAGAACTCTGGTCAGGTTTCTCAGGATTTGGCCAGCCGCCTGCCGAGAACGGAGCCGAGATGGTTCAGCGCGAGATCGAGGCCGCCCAGCTCGCCGACGCCGACAAGTTCGAGACCGTACTCGCCCGCTACCTCGCCGGGGAGATCGAGGAGGACGCCTTCCGCATCTTCCGCCTCAACAACGGCATCTACGGCCAGCGCCAGGGCGGGCACAACCAGATGCTCCGGGTGAAGATCCCGTGGGGCGGCCTCCTGCCCGACCAGCTCGACATGCTGGCGCACATCGCCGACACCTACTCCCGGGGCTGGGGCCACATCACCACCCGGCAGAACGTCCAGTTCCACTACGTGCAGCTGGAGAAGGTGCCGGAGATCATGCGGCTGCTCGGCCGGGTCGGGCTGACCACCCGCGAGGCCTGCGGCGACACCGTCCGCAACGTGCAGGGGTGCCACCTCGCCGGCGCCTGCCCCTACGAGAAGCTGGACATCACGCCCTGGGCCGAGGCGACCTTCCGCCACTTCGTGCGCAACCCGATCAGCCAGCGGCTCCCCCGCAAGTTCAAGATCAACTTCTCGGGCTGCGACACCGACTGCGGCCAGGCGATGTTCAACGACGCCGGCGTCGTCGCCACCACCCGCACCCGGGAGGACGGCACCGTCGAGGCCGGGTTCCGGGTCTTCGTCGCCGGCGGCCTGGGCGCCAACCCCCACCCCGCCCAGGCGCTCGAGGAGTTCACGCCCCGCGAGGAGCTCCTCCCCACGCTCGAGGCGATCCTGCGGGTCTTCAACAACCACGGCAACCGGGACAACAAGCTCCGGGCCCGCATGAAGTGGCTCGTCGCCAACCAGGGCTGGGACGAGGTGCGGGAGCGCATCCTCAAGGAGCGGCGCCTGCTGCTCGCCTCGTCGTCGTGGCCGGGCGGCATCCCCGAGGAGGTCGAGAAGACGGGCGACGCCCCGGCCGGCCGGGCCGAGGACGTCGAGCCCACGCCCCTCGGCCAGGGCGTCGCCGTGGAGATCCGCCGCCGCACGCCGTACGAGCGCTGGGCGGAGACCAACGTCGTCCGCGGCGCCGCCAAGGGCACCGTCTCGGCCATCGCCCACGCCCGCCTGGGCGACGTCACCAGCGCGCAGTTCCGGGAGCTGGCCGCCATCCAGCGCGACATGGGCCTCGAGGTGCGGCTGACGAACCGCCAGAACGTCGCGTTCCGCGGCCTGTCCGAGGAGCAGCTCCCCGAGCTGTACCGGCGCCTCGACGCCATCGGCATGAGCCAGCCCGGCGCCGAGCTCGTCCGGGACGTCGTCACCTGCCCGGGCGCCGACACCTGCAACCTGGCGGTCACCCAGAGCCGCGGCCTCGGGGCCGCCATCGGCGAGCGCCTCGAGGAGGAGGGCCTGGCCGAGGTCGGCGGCATCCGCATCAACATCTCGGGCTGCACCAACAGCTGCGGCCAGCACCACGCCGCCGACATCGGGTTCTTCGGCGCCGAGCGGCGGGCCCACGGCCGCTCGGCCCCCGGCTACCAGATGCTGCTCGGTGGCTACGTCGGGCAGACGACCGCCGTCTTCGGCGACAAGGCGCTGCGCCTGCCGGCGAGGAACGCGCCCGAGGCCACCGTGCGGGTCGTGCGGCGCTTCGCCGAGGAGCGCCGGCCGGGCGAGACGTTCCGGGCCTGGATGGAGCGGGTCGGCGGCGCCAAGGCGATCGCCGCCGAGCTGAAGGAGCTGGACACCTTCCCGCCGCCGGAGGAGGGCCCCGAGTTCTACGTCGACTACGACGAGACCGGTCCCTACGAGGCCAACGTGGGCGCCGGCGAGTGCGCCGGCGTCTGAGCCGACACGGAGACGCCACGATGAGCCACCTCGTCGAACCCCCCGCCCTGCCCGTGCCGGCCTTCACCGACGAAGAGCTGGCCGAGCTCAACGCCGAGTTCGAGCGGCTGCCCGCGCCGAAGATCATCCAGTGGGCGGTCGACAACTTCTCGCCCCACCTCTGCCTGGCGGCGTCGATGCAGGACGCCGTGCTCATCGACCTCGCCACCCGGGTCGACCCCGGCATCGAGGTCGTCTTCATCGACACCGGCTACCACTTCCCCGAGACGCTGGAGACGGTCGAGCGGGTGCGCCGGCGCTACGGGCTCAACCTGCGCATCATGACCGTCGCGCCCCACGACGAGGAGCTGTGGAAGGTCGACCCCGAGAACTGCTGCTCGGCGGTGAAGGTCGGCCAGCTCGACCGGGCGCTCGCCGGCAAGGCGGCGTGGATGAGCGGCCTGCGCCGGGCCGAGGCGCCGACGCGGGCCAACGCGCCCATCGTCGCCCGCGACCTGCGTGGCCTGGTCAAGATCAACCCGATCGCCACGTGGAGCGACCTCGACGTGCAGGGCTACATCGCCGACCACGACGTACCGGTCAACCCGCTGCTCGAGCGGGGCTACACGTCGATCGGGTGCCAGCCGTGCACGACGCTGCCGACCGACCCGGACGACCCCCGCTCGGGCCGGTGGGCCGGCCGGGACAAGACGGAGTGCGGCATCCACCTCTAGGTCGCAGGGACGCGCGGACCTCCGGTCACCCGGCCGCCCCGCTCCGTGGGGCGGCCGGTCCGCGCTCAGGCGCCGTCGCCGCGCAGGAACCCCATCAGCCGGTTGACCGTCTCGAGGTCCTCCTCGAGCAGCACCTGGCCGACCGAGCCGCCGTCGTCGCCCGTCGCCCGGCCGCCGTCCGCGGGGTCCGCAGCGTCGGCGGGCTCGGTGGCGCCGGGCCGGCGGCCCGGCAGGTGGTCGTCGTCGGGCTGCTGCGTCTCCGCCATGTCCCTCCGCTCCGCTGGTTCCCGCTCACCTGAGCCCCCCAGTCTCGTGCCTCCGCCCCCGTTCGCACACCCGGGACGCGTGCCGGTTCGGTTGCGATCGTTGCGATCCGGGTGCGATGCGCCGATCGGTGGCGGCGTCACCGCGCGGCGCCGTCGCCCGCCCCGGCCGGCGCGTCCGGGTCCCGGACCATGACCAGCGCCACCAGCCCGACGAGCACCCCGCTCGACAGCAGCACGACCTGCGTCGAGGCCAGGTGCCCGACGACGGGCCAGCGGACCTCGTCGAGCAGGTCGTCGGCGACGCCGGCGCCGATGGCGGCGAGCGCCAACCCGCCCCGGATGACGGTGTGGAACACGGCGAAGGCGAGGATCCGGGCGCTGTCGTCGAGCCGGTGCTGCAGCAGCTCCATCGCCAGCGCCAGCACCAGCGCGGAGAGGCCGCCGAAGAGCAGCGCGCCGGTCAGGGCCAGCACGGGCGTGGCCAGCAGGCTCATGACGGCGACGACCGCGCCCTCGGCCACCAGGGCGGCCCGCACCGTCGCCAGGTCGTGCCGCGGCAGCCAGCGCAGCGCCACGAGCCCCCCGCCGGCACCGACGCCGAAGCAGACGACGAGCAGGCCGAACTCCACGTTGGAAGCGTCCAGCACCTCCTGGACCCAGACGACGCCGAGCGAGAACAGCGCGCCGAGGCCGAAGGCCACGACGGCGGCCGCCGGCGCCAGGCTGCGCACCAGCGGGAGGCGCAGGGCGTCGAGGAAGCGGCCGCCGCCCGCCGCCTCGGCGCTCGTCGCCGTGCCCAGCTCGGGCAGCCGGCTGACCGCCAGGTACGAGGCGACGAACGTCCCCGCGTCGACCAGGAACGCGATGCGGGCGGCCGCCAGCACGCCCTCGGCGCCGGTCACCGCGGCCACGAGGGCGTAGACCCCGGCACCGACCGGGATCATCCCGTAGGAGGACCCGAGGACCAGGGCGTTGGCGGTGGCGAGGTCGTCGTCGCCCTCGACCAGGTCGGGGATCGAGGCGTCCCGGGCGGGGAGGAACACCATCCCGGCCAGCTCGGTCACGAACGCCCACGTGTAGATCCACCACAGCTCGGTGATCCACGGCGTCACCGCGACCGCCGGGATGCGCACCAGGTCCATGGCCAGCATCATCCGGCGGCGGCTCCACCGGGTGACCAGCCGGGCGGCCACCGGGCCGGCGAAGACGGTCGGCGCCAACCGCAGCACGAGCACGCCCCCGACCGCGGTGGCGGAGTCGGTGACGTGCAGGACCAGGGTCATCAGCGCGACCGTCGCCATCCAGTCGCCCAGCGAGGACGCCGCCTGGCCGGCGAGCAGCAGCCGGAGCGCCGACCGCCGGGAGGCGGCGCCGCCGGCCGGCGCCGGCCGCCACCACCGGGCCGGCCGGTCGCCGGCCCACCGGTCGCCCCAGGGGGCGGGCGCCGCGCCCTCGGGCGTGGTCACGCACCACCCCGCTCGAGGTCCGGCCGGGGCACGCCGGCGGCCGCCACGACCCAGGCCACCGCCCGCTCGACGGGCTCGACCGCCGCCGCGCAGAACCCGTGGCCCATGCCGGGGACGAGGTCGAGCAGCCGGGGCGGCGGGGCGGCGGCGTGCAGGTCCCGGGCGTCGAGCGGGGACACGAACCGGTCGGCCAGCCCGTGGATCACCGCGAGGGGCCGGTCGAGGCGGGCGGCCCGCTCGACCGGGGGGTCGCCCCGCCGGCGGAGGACGGCGACCCGGGTGCCCATCCGCCGGGCGGCGACGAGGCGGCCGGGCGGCGTCCGGGTCAGGGCCATCGCCAGCACGCCTCGGGGCGACCGGGGCACCCGCCAGTGGGCGGGGCTGCTGACGACGACGGCGCCGTCCGCGGGCCGCCCGGGCGACACCTCGGGCGGGGCCGTCAGGTGCCCGATCGCCGCCACGCCCCCCATCGACGCCCCGACGACGACCACGACGTCGTGGTCGGCCCGGGCGGCGTCGACGGCCGCCCCGACGTCGAGGTGCTCGTCGAGGCCGAGGGTCGTCTCGCCCTCCGAGCGGCCGTGGCCGCGCAGGTCGAAGGTGAGCACGCTGCGCCCACCGGCCACCAGGCGCTGCGCCAGCGCCACCAGCTCGGGGTCGTCCTGGTTGCCGCAGAAGCCGTGGACCACGACGACGGCCTCGGCACCGGGCCCGTCCCGGGGCCGCCACCACCGGGCCGCCAGCCGCACGCCGTCGGCGGTCGTCAGCGTCGTCGGGGTCACGGCTCCCACCACCAGGCCAGCCCGGCCAGCCCTCGGCCGGTGTGGGTCACCATCACCGGGCTGAACGGCCCGACGACGCACGACGCCGGCGACAGCCGGGCCACTCGGGCCTCCAGGTCGGCCGCGGCCTCGGGGTCGAGCGCGTGGAGCACGACGGCGTGGAGCCTCCCGGGCACCGGCTCGCCGCCGGGCGCGTCCGCGGCGCAGCGCTGCACGATGCGCTCACGGGCCGCCTCGGGGCTGAAGGCGGGCCGGAGCGGGCGGGCGCGCCCGTTGCGGAACTCGAACAGCGGGCGGACGCCCAGGCGGTCGCCGATCCACCGGGCCGCCTCGGGCACCCGGCCCGAGCGGGCCAGCCGCTCGAGGTCGGCGACCGTGGCGACGAGGCGCACCCGCGCCGCCACGCGCTGGGCCGCGGCGACGGTGCCGGAC
>PKRH01000169.1 GCA_017577565.1 Thermoanaerobacterales bacterium
GTCGGGGTCCGTGCCCGGCCCGGCCCCCGGTGGTGTCCCGGCCTCCCCGGCCGGCCCGGCCACGAGCGTCTCGTCCGGCGCACCGCCGGCACCCTCCGCCACCAGCGTCGCCTCCGGGTCGCCGCCGGCCGGGGCCACGAGCGTCTCGTCCGGTGCACCGCCGGCACCCTCTGCCACCAGCGTCGCGTCGGGGTCCTCCCCCACGCCGGCCACCTGCGTCGCGTCCGGGTCCTCGTCCGCCGGCGGGAGGGGGCGGGTGGCGTCGGGGTCGTCCGGCGGGGTCCTCTCGGTCGCGTCGGGGTCGTCGCGGCGGGGGTCTGCCATGCCGTCGAGTCTGGCGGGGCGCGGCCCCGATCCCGACACGGCACCCGCGGCGCGGGCCGACCGCGCTGCGCGTCCGGCCGGCCGCGGTCGTCAGACGTCGACCGGCGAGGTGGCGCGCCCCGCGGGGGACGGCCGGGTGCCCGCCCCCGCCGGCGACGGCGCCGTGCGGCCGGCGCGCTTGTCCCGCTTGGCCCGGTAGAGGGCGGCGTCGGCCCGCTGGACCACCTCGTCGGCCGGCGCGGTCGCCACGCCGACGCTGGCGCCCACCGACACCCGCAGCCCGCCGTCCAGCGCGATGGGGCCCTCGATCGCGGAGACGACCCGGGCCGCCGACCGGACGGCGTCGTCGTGGCCGGTGCCCTCGGCGAACACGATGGCGAACTCGTCGCCGCCGATGCGGGCGGCCAGGTCCTCGCGCCGGACGCCCAGGGCGAGCCGCTCGGCGACGACCCGCAGCACGGCGTCGCCGACCTCGTGGCCGTAGGTGTCGTTCACCGGCTTGAACCCGTCGAGGTCGAGGACCGCCACCGTCACCGGCCCGTCGGCCTGGGCGAGGCGCATCTCGAAGGCCGAGCGGTTGGCGAGCCGGGTGAGCGGGTCGGTCGTGGCCTGGCGGCGCAGGTCCTGCCGGCGGCGCTCCTCGCCGATGACCAGGCTGGCCAGCCGCTCGGTGTGGCGCAGGACCTCGTCGGTCGCGATGTTGGGCTCGAGCCGCATCTTCAGCCACACGACGGTGCAGCCGATGACGTCCTGGCGCACCTGGTCGCGGATGGGCAGGGCCCAGACCGACCGGAAGCCGCGGGCCCGGGCGGCCTCGGCCGCGTCGGCCGGGACGCCCTCGAACCCCGGCGCGATGGTCGGCTCCCCGACGGCCGCCGCCTGCCACCACCGGCGGTCGCCCACGAGGTCGGCGGCCGGCGACCCCGCGGGCACCCCGGTGACGATCCCGTCGGGCAGCAGGGCGACGACGGCCGCGGCCCCGAAGGGCTCGGGGACCAGCCCGGCGCAGGCGCCGAGCACCTCGGGCAGGGGCCGGCCGGCGACGAGCAGGTCGATGACGTGGCCGACGCCCTCGTGGTGCCCGCTGACGGGGCGGGCGAAGACGAGGAGGCCGTCGGCCTCGGGGTCACCGAGGAGGTTGTGGATGGTCGCCTCCATGACGACCCAGGTGCCGTCGAACCGCTGGAAGCGGTAGCGGATGGGCTCCGGCACCGTCGTGAGGTAGTCGTGGTGGCCCTGGGCGGCCCGGAGCTGCGCCAGCCCTTCGACCAGGCGGTGGGCGTCGTCGGGGTGGATGCGGGAGACGGCGCTGTCGCCCCGGCGGCTGTCGGGGTCGGACCCGGTGATCCAGCGGGCCGACCGGCTGACCCAGGCGATGGTCAGGTCGGGGTTGACGAGCGTGACGACGGTGGAGGGCGAGCGGTCGACCGCCCGCACGATCCGCGCCGCGACGTCGGGCGGCACGGGCGGCTCGTCGTCCGCCGCCGTCCCCCCACCTGCCGTCGGCTTCGGTGCCTCCGCACCGTCCATCTGCTGCCCCCGAACCGCTGTCACGACCGACATCGCCGCCTCACCCCGCGGCGGACGCCGATCGTATCGCCGTCCGCTCGCTCCGTGTCGCGATCGGTCCACCCAGGGTGCGGGCCCGGCCGCAGGGCGGGCCCGGTTCAGCGGCGCCGGCGGTTGAGCCGGCGGAACATCGGCCGCTGCGTCGAGCAGAGCCGGGGCAGCTCGGCCGAGAGCCGGTCGTAGACGTCGCGGTTGGCGGGGTCGGGCGTGAAGGTGCGGGCGACCCGAGCCAGTCCCCGCACCTCGGACCAGTCGACCAGGCCCAGCGCGATGCCGGCCAGCACGGCGGCGCCGCGCAGCTGCGCGTCGACGGGGTCCTCGACCTGCTCGATCGTGCGGTCCATGACGTCGGCGTGGATCTGGCACCACAGCTCCGACTGCGCGCCGCCGCCCACGACCCGGACGGGGTCGAGCCGCCGCTTGGCGAACCGCTCGACGTAGCCGTGCAGCCAGTGGTCGTTGTAGGCGACGCCCTCGAGCACGGCCCGCACGAGGTCGGCCCGGGTGGTCCGCAGCGAGACGTTGTGGAAGCCGCCCCGCAGGTGGCTGTCGCTGACCGGCGTGCGCTCCCCCGCCAGCCAGGGCGTGAAGATCACCCCGTTGGCGCCGGGCGGCGAGGTGGCGGCCAGCGCGGTGAGGTCGTCGTAGCTGCAGGAGCCGGGCCCGCCGGTCCCGGCCAGGCCGTCGTCGGGCGCCACGACGTTGTCGAGCAGCCATTGCAGCGCCAGCCCCGAGGTGTCGTGGTTGTTGGCCAGCAGGTAGCCGCCCCGGAAGCCGGGGATCGTGGCCATGCCCCGCAGCACGTCGGTCTTCTTGCGCCGCAGCGGGAGGCTGATCCACGAGGTGCTCGACAGCGCCATGTGGGCCTCGCCCTCCTCCACGGCGCCGGCGCCGAGCGCCGCCGCGTGCAGGTCGGGCACGCCGGCGACCACCTGCACGCCGTCGGGGAGGCCGAGGTCGCGGGCGACCGCCGCCCGGACGGTGCCGACGACCGAGCCGGTGGGCACGAGCGGCGGCAGCTTCGAGCGGTCGACGCCGGCCCGCTCGACCAGCTCGTCGTCGTAGTCGAGGACGTCGAGCCGGCGGTTGTCGGTGAGCCACGCCGCGGTCATCGAGGCGTGGGTGGCGGCGGGCTCGCCGGTGAACCGCATGGCCAGGTAGTCGACGGGCTCGAGGTACCAGCGGGCGGCCGCGGCGACCTCGGGGTGGTGGGTGGCCAGGGTGTGCATGTGACCGACCGGGTCGTTGCCGCCGGGGATGCCCGCGGTCTTGCGCACCCAGGTGACGAGCGCCCGCGGGTCGTAGCCGGCGACCGGCCCGCCGATGCGCCGGCGCACGAGCGGGATGCCCCGGTGGTCCTGCCACATGACGCAGTCGCCCACCGGCACGCCCTCGGCGTCGACCGGCACGGTGCTGGCCCACTGGCCGGTCACGCACACCGCGGCGACCCGCTCGGCCGGGGCGAGGCCGTTGGCGAGCGCCTTGCGGACGGCGTCGCAGATGACCGTCCACCACTCGTTCGGGTCCTGGACGGCGCCACCCCCGTCGAGCCAGCGGGTGGCCACCCGGACGTGGTCGCGCCAGACGGTCTCGCCGGTCACCGAGACGAACCCGACCTTGGGGCCACCGGTGCCCAGGTCGACGGCGAGGACGAGGCTGTCGCGCCCGTGCGGCGCAGGTCCGCTCCCGCCGGTGGTGCTCACGACGGGACCCGCATCTGCTTGTCGAGCATGTCCTCCATCACCGAGCGGATGAGCTCCTCCGCCTCGGCGGTGAGGCCGCCCTCGACGCCGCCGTAGATGGCGCCGGTGAAGGGCGTCTCGTCCTTGTGCTCGAGGGCGTAGCGCACGGCGTCGGCCAGGTCGGTGGCGAACGCCTCGGTGACGCCGGGGCGGGTCTGCGGCCGGGTGACCGCCATGTGGATGGCGTTCGGGTACTGCTGGCCGTTGAAGCGCCAGCCCCGCTCCCGCATGAAGTCGTTGACGTGGTAGATGTCGAACTCGTCCGACGTGAACGAGAAGCAGAACGTCGGCCGGCCGAGGATCCGCAGCTCGGGGTGGGAGCGGACGGCGGCCATCATCTCGGCGGCGGTGTCGAAGATCTGGCGGGCGTACCGCCGGTAGCCCTCCCGGCCGAGGCTGACCATGGCCGCCCACGTGGAGGCCAGCAGCCCGCCGGAGCGGGAGCCCTCGATGCCGGGTGACATGTACTTGCCGCCGCTCCAGCCCGGCACGAAGAAGTACTGCGCGTTGCGCAGCGCCTTGTCGCGGAACAGGAGCGTCGAGCTGCCCTTCAGCGCGTAGCCGTACTTGTGGGTGTCGGCCGAGATGGTCGTGACGCCCGGGACCCGGAAGTCGAATGGCGGGATGCCGGGCACGCCCAGCTCCTCGCCGAAGGGCAGGATGAACCCGCCGAGGCAGGCGTCGACGTGCAGGCCGACGCCCCGCTCCAGGGCCAGCTCGCCGAGCTCGGCGATGGGGTCGATGGTGCCGTAGGGGTAGTTGCCGGCCGAGCCGACGAGGGCGATGGTCTGGTCGTCGACCAGCTCGGCGAGGGCGTCGACCGCCACGGTCGTGGTGTCGGGGTCGACGGGGGCGGTGCGGGCCTCGACGCCGAACAGGTGGCACGCCTTGTCGAAGGCGGGGTGCGCCGTCTCGGGCTTGACCAGGTTGGGCTGCCGGACGCCCCGGGTGGCGGCCGCGTGGTCGCGGTAGGCGAGCACCGCGTGGAGGATGCTGCCGGTGCCGCCCGTGGTGACCAGGCCGGCCGGCTCGGTGTCGGTCACCGCCTCGGCGTGCATGAGGTCGAGCGCCATGGCGATGATCTCGGCCTCGAACTTCGTGGCGCTCGGGCACATGTCGCGCTGCAGGACGTTGACGTGGGCGAACAGCCCGAACGCCTCGGTCAGGAAGCGGTAGTGCTCGTGGTCGCCGCAGTACATCGTCCCCGAGCACTTGCCGGTCTCCCAGAAGGCGTCCTCCTCGGTGGCCATGGCCCGCAGCTCGGCCACGACCTCCTCGCGCGGTCGGCCCCTCTCGGGCAGCCGGCGGTTGACCGGGAACCGGTCCTCGTACGGAAACCTCGCCATGCGGCGTCGACCCCCACTGGTGCGCGGTGCCGGGGACATCCCCCGGACGAGCGGACGCTAGCACGCACTCTGGAAGATCTTCCAGACTTTCGCTAGCGTGCCCGCCGATGGCCGGGCCCCGCCGCCACCGCCCCAGCGCCCAGGCGCGGCGCGACGCGCTCCTGCGGGCCGCGATCGAGGTGGCGGCCGAGCGGGGTGCCGCCGGCACGACCCACCGGGCCGTCACCCAGCGGGCCGGGCTGCCGCTGGCGACGGCGTCGTACTTCTTCTCGTCGATCGCCGAGCTGGTCTCCGAGGCGCTGCGCACCCACGTGGCCGAGGAGGCGGAGCGCCTGGCCGCGCTGGCCGCCGAGCTCGTCGCCGGCCGGCGCACGCCCGACGAGCTGGCCGCCGCGCTGGCCGAGGCGGCCATGCCGCGCGGGCCCCTGCCGTTCACCCTCGCCCAGTTCGAGGCCTACCTCCAGGCCGCCCGCGACCCGGCGCTGCGGGACGCCGTGGCCGACGCGCTCGCCACCTACCGGCAGGTGGCGGAGGCCGCCCTCGTCGCCGCCGGGGCGCCGCCGGACGCGGCGGCGGAGGCCGCGCCGGCCTTCATCGCCCTGGCCGACGGGTTCGCGCTCCACCACCTGGCCCACCCCCGGCCGGGCGACGTCGACGCCCTCCGGCGGGCGCTGCGCATGCTCTTCGACGGCCTGCTCGCCCGCGCGGGCACGGCGGCCGGCGCGGCCGGCCCGGACGGCGGCGGCCGACCGCGGCCCCGCCGGTGCGGCCGCCACGAAGGGGCGGCGGCTGGCTCTTATACAAAACT
>PKRH01000170.1 GCA_017577565.1 Thermoanaerobacterales bacterium
GCGCAGCCCGCTGCCGACGACCACGCCGTCGAG
The DNA here is from genome assembly GCA_017577565.1 of Thermoanaerobacterales bacterium. Taxonomy (GTDB): domain Bacteria; phylum Actinomycetota; class Acidimicrobiia; order Acidimicrobiales; family VFJN01; genus ZC4RG19. Next base: position 34 of record PKRH01000170.1, read on the forward strand.
GTCGGCCACCGCGGCGTCGACCAGCACGGGCCAGTCCTCGGGGAGGCCGACCGGCGTCATGCCACCGGGCTCCATGCCGGTCTCGGCCACCGCCCGGTCCGTCGGCGCGAAGCTCGCCTTGCGGGCTTCGAGGGTGCGCCGGGCCAGCCCGTTGACGTCGGCCCGGGCCGTCGCCAGGACGACGCAGGCGGCGAGCCGTGTCGTGCCGCCCCGCCGGGCCGCCAGGACGACGCAGTTCGCCGACCGGTCGAGGGGCACGTCGTAGGCGGCGCAGAAGGCGGCGGTGTCGGCGAGGTCGGGGTCGATGGCGGCCACCCGGGCGCCGCCGGCGTCGGGGCGGGCCCGCAGCGCGGCGGCGACCGGCGGGGCGAGCAGCTCGGGGTGGTCGAGCGCCGGGTCCCAGGCGAGCGAGCCGAAGGCGACCATGGGCGAGAGTCTGCCCGGCAGGGCGGGGGACGGCCTGCTGCTAGAACCGTCGCCGTGATCGACGAACCCCTCGTCCCCCTGCCCGCGTCCGGCCGCGTCTTCCGGGCCGGCCGGCGGGTGCGCCTCGCGGACGTCGACCCGACCGGGCGGCTGCGGCTCGACGCCTGCGCCCGCTACCTGCAGGACATCGGCAACGACGACACGGCCGACAGCGGCATCGACGACGACCGGTTCACCTGGGTCGTCCGCCGGGCGGTCTACGACGTGCACCGCCCGCCCCGCTGGCGCGAGTGGGTGGACGAGGCGACCTGGTGCGGCGGGCTCGGTGGGCGCTGGGCCGAGCGGCGCATGTCGATGGTCGGCGACCGGGGTGGCCGGGTGGAGATCTCGACGCTCTGGGTGCACGTCGAGGTGGCGACCATGGCGCCCGCCCGCCTGACCCCGGAGTTCCTCGACGTCTACGGCGAGGCGGCGGGCGGCCGCCGGGTCTCCAGCCGCCTGTGGCTGGGCGACCCGCCCGAGGGCGCGCCACGCCGCCCGTGGCCGCTGCGGGCGGTCGACATCGACCTGCTCGGCCACGTCAACAACGCCGCCTACTGGGCGGCGGTCGAGGAGCTGGTGGGGCCGGGCGGCGCCGCCGGGCACCCGGTGCTCGGCCGCCCCCACCGGGCGGTCATGGAGTACGGCCCCGGCATCCGGGCGGGCGCCGAGGTCGAGCTGCTGGTCGACGAGGGCGACGACCGCCTGTCGCTGTGGTTCGCCGTCGACGGGGCGGTGCACGCCGCGGCCACGGTCGTGCCCCTGCCCGAGCCGGCGCTGGTCGCGCCGGCGGGCGACGCTCAGGCGTCGACGAGCACGATCTTGCCGAACTTCCCGCCGGCCTCGAAGCGTTCGTAGGCGGCGGCCGCCTCGGACATCGCGAAGGTCTCGGCGATCGGCACGGTGAGCGTGCCCGCGGCGAGCAGGGGCAGCAGGTGGTGCTCCACCCGCCGGGCGGCCGCGGCCTTCTCCTCCAGCGGCCGGGCCCGCAGCGTCGAGCCGTGGATGCGGCCCCGGGCGCCCATGAGGGCCAGCAGGTTGACCTCGGCCCGGAAGCCGCCGCCGACGCCGATGACCGCGATGCGCCCGCCGGTGGCGAGGGCCCGCAGGTCGTCCGCCATGTTGGGCGCCCCGACGAGCTCGAGGACGACGTCGAAGGGGCCGTGGTCGGTGAACGACGCCGGGTCGACCGCGATCGCCCCGAGCGCCTCGACCTTGGGCCGCAGGTCCGGGTTGCGCACCGTCGCGACGACCTCGCAGCCGGCGGCGACCGCCATCTCGACCGCCGCCGTGCCCACGCCGCCGGCGGCGCCGTGGACGCAGACGCGCTCGCCGACGGTGAGCCCGCACTGGGTGAACAGCGCGTCGTGGGCCGTCGTGTAGTTCTCGGGGAAGCCGCCGGCCCGCTCCCAGCTGACGCCCTCGGGCACCGGCATGGCGACGATCTCGGGGACGACGGCGAGCTGCGCCTGCCCGGCGCCGGCCACGACGGCCATCACCCGGTCGCCGACACCGAACCGGCGGACGCCGGGTCCCGTCGCCACGACCTCGCCCGCCAGCTCGAGGCCCGGCAGCTCGGGCGGGGCCGTGCCCGGCGGGGGCGGGTAGTGGCCGTCCCGCTGCATGACGTCGCCCCGGCTGATGCCGGCCGCCCGCACCCGCACGAGCAGCTCACCGGTGCCGGGCTCGGGATCGGGGTGCTCGCGCCAGGCGAGCCCCCCGTCGACGATGGTGACCGCGTGCACCGTCTCAGCCGCGCTGGTCCATCGGGACGTAGTCCCGGGGGCCGGGGCCGATGTAGAGCTGCCGGGGCCGGGCGATCTTCTGGTTCTGCTCCAGCAGCTCGACCCAGTGGGCGAGCCACCCGGCGACCCGGGGGATGGCGAACAGCACGGTGAACATCTCCAGCGGGAACCCCATCGCCTGGTAGATGAGGCCGGAGTAGAAGTCGACGTTGGGGTAGAGCCGCCGGGAGATGAAGTAGTCGTCGGAGAGCGCGACCTCCTCCAGCTTGAGGGCGATGTCGAGCAGGGGGTTGCGCCCGGTGATGGCGAAGACCTCGTCGGCGGTCTGCTTGATGATCTTCGCCCGGGGGTCGTAGTTCTTGTAGACGCGGTGGCCGAAGCCCTGGAGCTTGATCTCCCCGGCCTTCACCCGCCGGATGTAGGCGTCGACCTCGTCGATCGAGCCGATCTCCTGGAGCATGCGGATGACGGCCTCGTTGGCGCCGCCGTGGCGGGGTCCGTAGAGGGCGGCGGTGGCGGCGGCCACGCAGACGTAGGGGTCGGCGTGCGCCGACCCCACGGTGCGCATGGCGGTGGTGCCGCAGTTCTGCTCGTGGTCGGCGTGGAGGATGAAGAGGACGTCGAGGGCCTTGGCGAGGGCGGGGTTGGCGTCGTAGCGGGGCTCCGCCACCTTCCACATCATCGAGAGGAAGTTGGCGGTGAAGCCGAGCGAGTTGTCGGGGTAGACGAAGGGCATCCCGACGCTGAACCGGTGGCAGGCCGCCGCGAGCGTGGGCATCTTGGCGATGAGCCGCACGATCTGCTTGTGGCGGACCTCGGGGTCCATGATGTTCTTCGCGTCCTTGTAGAACGTCGAGAGCGCGGCCACCGCGGAGACGAGCATGCCCATCGGGTGGGCGTCGTGGTGGAACCCCTCGAGGAACCGCTTGCGTACGTTCTCGTGGATGTACGTGTGGTAGGTGATGTCGTGGACCCAGGCCTCGTACTGGGACTGGGTCGGCAGCTCCCCGTGGATGAGGAGGTAGGCGACCTCGAGGTAGGTCGACCGCTCGGCGAGCTGCTCGATGGGGTAGCCGCGGTAGCGGAGCACCCCGGCCTCACCGTCGATCTCGGTGATGGCGCTGCGCGTCGCCGCCGTCGTCATGAACGCCTCGTCGTAGAACCAGACGTTCGGCAGCAGCTTGCGCCACGCGCTGGCGTCGACACCCCCATCCACGATCGGGATCTCGACCGACTCGCCGGTGCGGTTGTCGGTGATGGTGATGCTCTCTGCCACGTGCCGGATGCTCCTTCTCGACAGGTGAACTCGGCCTCACGCTACTGCGGTGGTGCGCCGTTCCGTGACGCCCGACCGCCGAGCGTCGGGTGGATCCCGTCGATGTCGGCGGCCGCCACCAGCTCCCGGACCGCGAGCCGCACCTCGCGGGCCGGGGTCGAGAGCCGGCCGCCGCGCGGCACGGCCAGGCCGACCGATCGGGGCGTCAGGCCCTCGACCGTGACGCGGGCGCAGGCGACCTCGACCCAGCGGGGTGCGGCGGTGGCGGTGACCATGGCCGGCCCGAAGCCCTCCATCGCCAGCGAGGTGAGCAGGCGGATGCCGTCGATCTCGGCGAGGACCTGCAGCTCGACGCCGGCGTGGGCCGCCTCCTCGTCGAGCTGGTCGCGGAACGCGGTGCCGGCCGGCTCGAGCAGCAGCGGGTAGGGGGCGAGCTCCCGGAGGTGGACGCGGTCGCGGACGGCGAGCGGGTGGTCGTGGGGCGCGACGATGACCCGGTCCTCGTCGAAGAGCGCCTCGGTCGTGAGGTCGGGGTGGGCGAGGGGGAGGTTGACGACCGCCAGGTCGAGGTCCTCGCTCACGACCTGGGGCACGAGCGAGGTCGTCGTGGCGTCGACGGTGACGAGGTGCACCTTGGGGTGGCGCTCGGCGAGGAGGCGGAGGAGGCGGGGGACGAGCCAGCGGCTGACCGTGCCGATGCACCCCAGCCGCACGGTGCCCGACACCTCGTCGCGCAGCGAGGCGATGTCGGCCTGCAGGGCCTCGACCTCGTGGCGGATGCGGCGGGCCCGCTCGACGACCACCGCGCCCTCGTCGGTGAGCGTGCCGGTGCGGCGGTCGACGAGCGTGACGCCGAGCTCCCGCTCGAGGCGGGCGACGTGGGTCGAGACGTTCGACTGCACGGTGTGCAGCCGGCGGGCGGCGGCGGAGAACGACCCGGTCTCGGCGACGGCGGTCAGCGCGGCGAGCTGGCGGAGCTCCATCGCGATCAATGATCGCAGCTATCGCAAAGACCTGTTTGACGAATTGTGAAACTTCTCCCATAATGTGCATTACAAGAGAGCGGGCAGCACGCATCGGTTCCCCCCGCCGACGCTGCCCACATCACAGCGTGCCGCGTACGGATCCCCCCTCCCGACGCAAGGCACCTGTCACAGGAGCCGACCGCACCACCCACGGTCGGCTCCTCTCGTTTTCGCCGGTGCCCGCCCGGCCCCGAACCCGACGGCGCGCCCGCGGCCGGCGCGCTGGACTGGGCGGCGTGGTGACGCTCCCGCCGGCGGTCGAGGCGCTGGCCGCCCGCGCCCTCGGCCCCGCCCGGCCGGTCGCCGACCTGTCGTGGGACCACGGCGAGGCGCTCGTCGTCGCGGTCGAGTCGACCCGGGGCGGGCGGGCGATCGTCAAGGTGCACCGGGACCCCCGCACGTACCGCACCGAGATCGCGGCCTACCGCGCCGTCGCCGGGCCCCTGGCCGGCGACGTCCCCCGCCTGCTCGCGCACGACGACGCGGCCCGGGCGCTCGTGCTCACCGAGCTGCGGGGCACGCCCGCCGACCGGCTGCCGGCCGGCGACGAGGCACTGCACCGGGCCGCCGGCGCCCTCCTGCGCCGCCTCCACGACGCGGTCGCCCCGGCGCGCCTGCGGCACTGGCGCCGCCGCCTCGCCGGCCGGCTGGCGTGGTGGGTCGAGCGGGCGGGCGACGGCGTGCTCGCCCCCGCGGACGTCGCCGCCGCCCGGGCCGCGGTCGACGCCGTCGGCGACGCCGAGCCGCTCGGCGTGCTCACCCACGGCGACTGGCAGCGCCGCAACTGGATCGTCGACGGCCGCCGGGTGCGGGCCATCGACCTCGAGCACGCCCGGCGGGACGTGTGGCTGCTCGACCTCCAGAGGCTGTGGTGGGGCGACTGGCGGGGCGCGCCGCACCTGCCGGCCGCCTTCCTTGCCGGCCACGGCCCGGCGGGGGGGGGGGCGGCCCGCCCCGGCGCGGTCCCGGCCGCGCCGGGGGGCCGCCCGGGGGGCCCCCGCGGTGGGGGGGGGGGGGGCGGGGGGCGGGGGCGCCCCCCGGGGGGCGGGGGGGCCCCGCGGGGGGGGGGGGGGGGGGCGGGGGGACCCCGGGGGCGCGCCCCGCCG
>PKRH01000171.1 GCA_017577565.1 Thermoanaerobacterales bacterium
CCCAGGAGATTTGCCAAACCTCCACGCGGCTCGCGGGGTTCAACGGCGCCGCCCCCGGCGAACTTCCGGCGTGCCCGCCGCCGATTGGCGTCCGGTCGTGCCCCCCGGCCGAGGGCCGCCGGGGCGGGATGCCGTGGCGAGGGATGGTCACGCCCCGGTTCCGCTACAGCCGCTGGGACGGCACCCAGGTCGGCTTCGACCTCGACGCGGACGCGGTGCTCGAGCAGATCACCGACGACCTGCTCTACCACGGCGACCTCCACGCCGCCCTCCGGCGGATGCTCCAGCAGGGGTTCCGCGACCGCCAGGGCCAGCGCATCGAGGGGGTGCGCGAGCTGCTGGAACGCCTGCGGCGCGAGCGGCAGGAGCGGCTCGAGCGCTTCGACCTCGGCGGCGTCTACGACGAGATCGCCGAGCAGCTGCGCGAGGTCGTGCAGATGGAGCGGGACGAGATCGACCGCCAGGTGCGGGAGGCCGAGCAGAGCGGCGACCCCCGCCGGATCGAGACCGCCCGGGGCGCGGCGGACGAGCGCAACATGCGGCTGGAGATGCTCCCGCCCGACCTCGCCGGCATGGTGCGCGAGCTGCAGGGCTACGACTTCGCCTCGGCGGCGGCCCAGCAGCGGTTCGAGGAGCTGGTCGAGCGGCTGCGCCAGCAGGTCCTCGACAGCTACGTCAGCCGGATGACCGGCGCCGTCCAGTCGCTCACCCCCGAGGACATGGCCCGCATGAAGGACATGCTGGCCGAGCTCAACCGGATGCTCGACCAGCGGGCCCGGGGCGAGGAGCCCGACTTCGAGGGGTTCATGGAGCGCTACGGCGACTTCTTCCCCGAGGACCCGCAGGACCTCGACGAGCTGCTCGAGGTGCTGGCCCGGCGCATGGCCGCCATGCAGGCGATGCTGGCGTCGATGACGCCCGAGCAGCGGGCGCAGATCCAGTCCCTGGCCGAGCAGCTGCTCGAGGACATGGACCTGCGCTGGCAGGTCGACCAGCTCGGCAGCCACCTGCAGCAGCTGTTCCCCCAGATGGGGTGGGACCGCTCCTACGACTTCCAGGGCCAGGACCCGGTGGGCATGGCCCAGGCCGTCTCGACGCTGGAGGAGCTGGGCGACCTCGACCGCCTCGAGCAGCTGCTGCGGGGCGCGGCCAACCCCGGGGCGCTGGCCGAGGTCGACGTCGATCGGGCCCGCGAGCTGCTCGGCGACGACGCCGCCCGCAGCCTCGAGGAGCTGGGCCGCCTGACGAAGCTGCTGCAGGACGCGGGCCTCATCGACCAGCGGGAGGGGCGGCTCGAGCTGACGCCCAAGGGCCTGCGCCGGATCGGCCACAACGCGCTCAACGACCTGTTCGAGAAGCTGGCCCGGGACAAGCTGGGCCGCCACCAGATCGAGCGCACCGGCGCCGGGCACGAGCGCGACCACGACACGAAGCCCTACGAGTGGGGCGACCCGTTCAACCTGCACATCGAGCGCACGGTCCGCAACGCGGTCGCCCGCACGGGGGGCGGCACCCCCGTGCGCCTGCACCCCGACGACTTCGAGGTCGAGCGCACCGAGCATCTCGTGCGGTCGTCGACCGTGCTCATGCTCGACCTGTCGCTGTCGATGCCGATGCGCGACAACTTCCTCGCCGCCAAGAAGGTGGCGATGGCGCTGCACGCGCTGATCTCGACGCAGTTCCCGCGGGACTACCTGGGCCTGGTGGGCTTCAGCGAGGTGGCCCGGGAGATCCGCCCCCAGGACCTGCCCGAGGTCTCGTGGGACTTCGTCTACGGCACGAACATGCAGCACGGCTTCCAGATCGCCCGCCGCCTGCTGTCCCGCCAGCCGGGGACGAAGCAGATCATCATGATCACCGACGGCGAGCCGACGGCCCACTTCGAGCCGGGCATGCCGGAGCCGTTCTTCTCCTACCCGCCGGTGCGGGAGACGGTGGACGCCACGCTGCGCGAGGTCGTGCGCTGCACCCGCGAGGGCATCCGCATCAACACGTTCATGCTCGACCCCAGCGGGCACCTGCGGGCCTTCGTCGAGAAGCTCACCCGCCTGAACAAGGGCCGCGCCTTCTTCACCTCGCCCGAGACGCTGGGCGACTACGTGCTCGTCGACTTCATCGAGCAGAAGCGGGCGATGCGCCGCTCGGGCGGCCGCCGCACGGCCTGAGCACGGCACCCCGGCGGCGGGGCGGTCAGGGGACGGTGGTGTCGCCGTCCGTGGAGGGCGGGGGCTCGGGCTCGGTCGTCGTCGGCTGCTCGGTGGTCGTCGGCTGCTCGGTCGTGGACGACGAGCCGGGCGGCGCGGTCGTCGTGTCCCTCGTCGTCGACGTCGTCGTGTCGCCGTCGGTCGGGCGGGTCGAGCTGCTGCCGCCGCCGGTCGACGTCGAGGTGCCCCGGGTCGGCGAGGTCGTCGTCCCGCCGTCGGGGGAGCGGGGGACGATGCGGCCGGTCACGGTGTCGACGGTCGTGCCGGGCGGCAGGGCGACGATGACCTCGTTGCCCTCCTCGTCGACGATGCGGGCCCGGTCGGGCTCGGGCCGCACGATGCGGCCGTCCTGGCCGAACGACACGGGGACGGCCGGCTGGCTGGGCGGGATGTCGACGACGTCGCCGTCGGGCTCGGTCGGGGGCGTCACGCCGCCGACCACGGGCACGGCGAGCCGCTCGCGCCCGTCGCCGCCGCGGTTGAGCCAGCTGAGGCCGATCACCAGGACGACGATCGAGGCGGCGATCAGCGTCGCGCCCACCGCGGGCGGCGCGGTCCGGCGTGTCGACGACCCCTCCCCCGGCGCCACGCCGACATGATGCAGCGCGGCGCGGGGCGGTGCCACCGCGGGGCGCGCCGGGCGGCGGCGCCCGCGGGGCTCAGCGGCGGCCGAGGCGCTCGAGGTGCCGGTGGTAGAGGTCGGCCGTCTCCCGGTCGAAGGCGACGAGGATGCGCCGCTCGACCCGGGCCGGGTGCCCGGCCAGCGTCTCGACGGCGATGGCCGCGGCCTCGGTCCGGGGGAAGCCGTAGGCGCCGGTGGAGATGGCCGGGAAGGCGACCGACCGGGCGCCGAGCTCGTCGGCCACCTCGAGCGACCGGCGGTAGCAGGAGGCGAGCAGCTCGGCCTCGCCCTGCGAGCCACCCCGCCACACCGGCCCCACCGTGTGGATGACCCAGCGGGCGGGCAGGTCGTAGCCGCCGGTCGCCTTGGCGTCGCCGGTGTCGCAGCCGCCGAGCGTGCGGCACTCCTCCAGCAGGCGGGGGCCGGCGGCGCGGTGGATGGCGCCGTCGACGCCGCCCCCGCCGAGCAGCGTGCGGTTGGCCGCGTTGACGATCGCGTCGACCTCGAGGGTCGTGATGTCGCCGGTGACGACCTCGATGCGAGCGCGCGCGTTCACCCGGGTGACCTCTTGCACATCTGCGGCGGGTACGAAAGAATCCCACCAATGTAATTACACGTGTGGCATCGCAGGTGGACCCCCGCCGGCTGGCTGCACTGTCCGATTGGCGACACGAAAGCGGGAAGGGGGCCAGATGAAACTCCCCGTGGCCACAGATCCCGACGACCGCTCCTGGCAGGACTACGCCAACTGCCTGGGCGTCGATCCCGACCTCTTCTTCCCCGAGCGGGGTGCGTCGACGCGGGAGGCCAAGGAGGTCTGCCGGGGCTGCGTCGTGCGCGCCCAGTGCCTGGAGTACGCGCTCGAGAACTCCGAGAAGTTCGGCATCTGGGGTGGCATGAGCGAGCGCGAGCGCCGGCGCATCCGTCGCCAGCGGGCCCTGGCCCGGAAGGCCGCGGCGGCGACGGCCAGCGCCTGACGCCGCCGGTCACGGCCCGCCCAGGCCGGCCCGGGCCAGCCGGGCCTCGATCGTCCGCTCCGGGTCCAGGTCGAGCTGGGCCCACCGGCGCCGGTCGGTGCGCTCCAGGAGCCAGGCGGGGACCAGGCCGACCAGCTCGGCGCCGGCGACCGCCACGTGCCGGGTGACCAGGTCCCAGGCCTCGGCCGGGCCGATCACCTCGGGCGCGATCAGGTTCATCGACACCTGCACCCGCGGGCCCACTGCCAGGCCGAGCGCCCGCAGGTGCGGCCCCCGCACCCGGGCCGCCACCCGGCGGGCCGCCTCGAGGTCGGGCTCCGCCAGCCAGAGGTTCCACGCCACCAGGACGCCGCGGGCGCCGACGGCGACGGCCCCCGCCGTCGGGTGGGGCTCGGGCGGCCCGGTGTCGGGGGTCAGGTCACGGAACGCCCGCCGGCGGACCTCGGGCAGCGAGCGCTCGGGGCCGTAGGCGAAGGCCGGGACGCCCAGCTCGGACGCGACCCAGGCGGCGAACCGGTCGCGGGCGGCCACGGCGTCGGCCATCGTCGACCCCCCGAGCGGCACGAACGGCACGACGTCGACGACGCCGATGCGGGGGTGGACCCCGCGGTGCCGCCGCAGGTCGAGGCGCTCGACGGCGGCGCGGGCGACCCGCCGCGGCGCCTCCTCGCCGACCAGCGTCAGCACCGCCCGGTTGTGGTGGGGGTCGGTGTGGACGTCGAGCAGCTCCCTGCCGGCGGCGGCGGCGATCTCGTCCACGACCGCGCGGCGGGCGCCCTCGCTGATGTTCACCACGCACTCGAGCACGGGTCACGCTCCGGGGGCGCACCCAGGGGCGCCGGCCGTTACAGTGGCCGGCGTGAACCTCGGCGCATCTGAGCTCCTCATCATCCTGGCCGTGGTGCTGGTCCTGTTCGGCAGCTCCAAGCTCCCCAAGCTTGCCCGTTCGATGGGGCAGGCCCAGGCGGAGTTCAAGAAGGGGCTGCGCGAGGGGCACGCCGACGACGACCGCCCCGCCCCCGACGAGCGCGACCAGGCCTGAGCCGGCGCGGGTGCCAGGGCGGCGGGACGCCGCCCCGGCGTCACGCGCTCACGGCCGCGGCCAGGCTGGCCAGGCGCCGGCGCTTGAGGATGCGGCGCCGCTCCCGCTCCGAGGCGCCGCCCCAGACCCCGTGGTCGATGCGGTGCACCAAGGCGTGCTCGAGGCACTCGCTCTTGACGGGGCAGGTCGCGCAGATGCGCCGTGCGATCTCGACGCCGACGCCGTCGCTGGGGAAGAAGACGGACGGGTCGCTGTTCGCACAGTTGCCGCGCGCCATCCATTCGGTGCTCATCGATCCTCCAGTTCCGCCGTGCCCGCCTCGGTCGGCGCCCCCAGGCACCGACCTCGTTCGATGGAACGAACGGTTGGAGTGTGACGCGACGGGTCCCCCGGGGGCATGGGGGATTTCCCGGTGATCCCCCGATCGGCCCCCGGGCGGCCCGGGTCGCCCGAGCGGGGGCCGGTGGGGGAGGGGCCAGCCCGGGACGGCTGTCCCGTCGGGCCCCGCGTCGGGTATGCATGGGGCAGTGACCTCGGCCGAGGCCCCCCGGCAGCCGACCGACGAGACCGTGCAGCTGCAGCGGGTCCCGCCCCCGCCGCCGCCACCGGCCGCCCCGCCGGGACCGGCGAGCGGCCCGCCGGTCGCGCCCCTCGTCCCCCCGGGCGGGGTGCCCGGCGACGTGCGCGCCGCGGCGACCGGCGACCCCGGGCGTGCCGCGGCCTCCGGCCCCTACCGCCCGCTGGGCCCGCCCCCCGCCGCGCCCGGCCAGGGG
>PKRH01000172.1 GCA_017577565.1 Thermoanaerobacterales bacterium
GCACCGACAGGCCGGGCAGGCGGGAGCGGGCGAGGACCCAGGCGAGGGGGACGCCGCAGAGCAGCGACAAGCCGGTGGCCGCGGCGGCCGAGACCAGGCTGAGCCGCAGGGCGTCGGTGACGATCGGGCGGCGCACCAGCTCGGCGAGGTCGGACCACGGGGCCCGCTGCAGCAGCGCCACCAGGGGCAGGACGAGGAACCCGACGGCGAGGGCGGCGAGCGGCACGAGCGCCCACGGCGGGCGGGCCCGGGCCGCCCGCCGGCCGGGGCGGGGCGCGGCCCGGCTCATGGCGGCCCGAACCCGTGGCCGGCGAGGACGTCCCGGCCGGCCGGCGAGGCCACGAAGGCGACGAACGCCGCCGCGGCGTCGGGGTGGGGCGCCCCGGCGACCGTGGCGATCGGGTACCGGGTGGTGCCCGCCTCGCCGGCGGGGACGTCGATGCCCTCGGCGGCGCCGCCGGCCGCCTGCACGTCGGTCGCGTAGACGAGCCCGGCGTCGAGCTCGCCGGCCTCGATCTTGGCCAGCAGGGCCCGGACGTCGGGCTCCTCGGTGTCGGGCGCCGGCGTGACCCCCGCGTCCGCCAGGACGCGCCGGGCCAGCTCGCCGCAGGGGACGCCCTCGGCGCACAGCCCGACGAGCAGCTCGTCGCGGGCCAGGTCGTCGAGGCCGGTGACGTCCGCGGGGTTGCCGGCGGGGACGGCGAGCTGCAGCCGGTTGGTGGCGAACACGACGGGCTCGCCGACGGCGCCCTCGTCGACGAGGTCGGCCATGACCCCCTCGTCGGCGGTGGCGACGACGTCCGCTGGCGCGCCCTCCAGCACCTGCTCGCGCAGGCTGGGGGAGCCGGCGAAGCTCAGCTCCACGGTGACGCCCGGGTGCTCGTCCTCGAACGCGGCGGCGACGTCCGCGAAGGCGTCGGTGAGCGAGGCGGCGGCGAACACGGTGACCGCGCCCTCCGGTCCGTCGCCTTCGTCGCCGGCCGGCGCCGCGTCGCCGGAGGAGCCCCCGCAGGCCGCGAGCGCGCCCAGGACGGCGACGGCGGCGAGCAGCGGCCGGACCGGGCGGGTGGTCATGGGTCCCCCTCGTCGTGCGGGCGATGGGTGGCGGGCCGGCGTCGGGTCCGCTCGACTAGTCACACTGAACCTAGCAGTGTCGCCCGGGCCGTGGGCGTGGCAACCTCGGGGCATGCGCCGCCGCCCGACGCTGTCGCTCAACGAGTGGGCCGTGCTGGGCCTGCTGGTCGAGCGACCCCGGCACGGCTACGACGTGGCCGCCGCGCTGAAGCCCGGCACGCCGCTGGGGACGGTGTGGACGGTGAACCGCCAGCTCGTCTACCGGGCGCTCGACCGGCTGGTGGCGCTGGGCCTGGCCGAGCCCCGCCGGCGGGAGCCCGGCGACGGCGGCCCGCCCCGCACCGTGCACGGGCCGACGCCACGCGGGGAGGAGGAGCTGCGGGCCTGGCTGGCGACGCCGGTCGAGCACCTGCGCGAGGTGCGCAGCGCCCTGCTGCTCAAGCTGGCCCTCGCCGACCGGCTCGGCGTCGAGCGGGCGCCGCTGGTCGCCGCCCAGCAGGAGGCGCTGGCCGAGCGGATCGGGGCGCTGGCCCGGCCGCCGGACGACCCGACCGACGTCGTGGCCCTGTGGCGCCACCACTCGGCGCTGGCCGTGCGGGACTTCCTGGCCTCGGTGGCGCAGCCCGCGGCGGCGTCACCCCGGGGCTGACGGGCCCGCGGCCCGATCTCGCCTTCCGGCGTCCGTGGCGCGCACATGTCCACCTGAGGGACGCCGGTTCGGGCCGGCGCTGCGTTGCCCCGGCGTTCCGGCGTCCGTGGGACGCGCATGGCCACCTGAGCGACGCCAGAGCGGACCGGCTCCGCCCGGCGCTCCCGGGGTCGGGACCCCGCCCGGCGCTACGCTCGTCCCCTTCCGGGAGCGGTGGCCGAGTGGACGAAGGCAACGGTCTTGAAAACCGTCGACCCGCAAGGGTCCGTGGGTTCGAATCCCACCCGCTCCGCTAGCTCGGTTGTTGTCTGGGCGGGAGCCCGCGTGCTTAACGTCGGCATCCGTCGGTACCGGGGACGGGACGTACAGTGCCGCCGTGGGCGAGACAGCGATTCCGAGCCACTTCGACCTGATGTGGCCGACCTTGCAGGCCCTCAAGCGGCTGGGGGGTTCGGGCCGGATCGAGGAGATCGTCGAGTCGGTCGTCGAGGCCGAGGGGTTCACCGAGGACCAGCTCGCTGTTCGCCGGCGGCCCGGCGATCGCATGACGAAGATCGAGTACCGCCTCGCCTGGGCGCGGAACCACCTCAAGAACATCGGTGCGATCAAGAACTCGGCGCGTGGCGTCTGGGCGATCACGGAACTCGGGCGGAGCCTCGACGAGGCGGAGACGCTACGGCGGGTCAAGGAGTGGCGAGCTGAGTACAACCGGCGCTACCAGGAGAAGCGGCGCCGTTCCGAGTCCGACGAGGACGAGATCGCGCAGGACGAGATCGCGCAGGTCGACGCGGACGAGGAGCGCGACTGGAAGGACGTGCTCCTCGACCGCCTGATGAAGCTGACGCCTGATGCGTTCGAGCGGCTCGCCCAGCGTCTGCTTAGGGAAGCAGGCTTCCGGAACGTCCAGGTGCTCGGTCGGTCTGGCGACGGAGGGATCGACGGCGTGGGCGTGTACCGCGTGTCGCTCGTCTCGTTCCCCGTCTACTTCCAGTGCAAGCGCTGGGCGAACCAGGTGGGCGCGAGCGCCGTGCGTGACTTCCGGGGCGCGATGTCAGGGCGCGGCGAGAAGGGCCTCCTCATCACGACCGCCACGTTCTCACCCGCGGCTCGCGAGGAAGCCACCCGAGATGGCGCACCTCCCGTCGACCTCATCAGCGGCGAGGATCTGTGCGATCTCCTCAAGGAGTACGAGCTCGGCGTCACCACGACCACGCGCGTCATCGAGGAGGTCCAAGTCGTCGAGGACTTCTTCGACGACCTCTAGCGAAGCGGTGCGGGCTCCGCCGGCCCCACGCCCCGCGCGCCCGTGGGCCGGCCCGGAGGCGACGGCGCCCGCCGTCGTTCGCCCCGGACCGGCCCGGTGTGGGCGGGGGGTCCGCTGCCGTCTAGGCCCGCGGCCGGTAGAAGCGGAACATCGGGTGGTCGACGTCGAGCACCTCGACCGACGAGAACCCCGCCTCGCGGGCGTAGCGCTCGAACACGTCGGGGCGCATGACCGTCCCGGTCGCCGCCGACGTCTCGGCGTCCCGGCCGGCCGGCAGGCAGTGGAGGATGCTGAACCCGTAGAGCATCCGCTCGATCGGGTCGCCGGACGGCGAGAACGACTCGGCCGCCTTCTCGTCGATGATCAGCACCGCGCCGCCGTCGGCGGTCATCCGACGGACGGCGGTGAGGGCGCCGACCGGGTCGGCCAGGTCGTGGATGACCTCGCAGGCGATGGCCAGGTCGTAGCGGCCGTCGAAGGACGGCTCGCTGACGTCCCGGACCTCGACGCGCACCCGGTCGGCGACGCCGCGGTCGGCGGCGTGCTTGCGGGCCAGCGCCACCGACGTGTCGTCGAGGTCGAACGCGTCGACGGTCACGTTCGGGTACGCCTCGGCCAGGTAGATCCCGAGCCAGCCCTCGCCGCAGCCGATGTCGACGATGCGCAGCGCCTCGCCGGCGTCCAGCCGGGCCTGGACGTCGGGGAGGGCGGGCACCCACTCGGTCACCAGCGAGTTGGCGAACATCGGGCGGGTGAACCCGGCCTGCATGCCGTGGAACCCGTAGGCGGCGTAGGGCACCCCGGCGCCGGTGCGGAACGCGTCGGCGACGAGGTCGAGGGACCGGGCGATGACCGGCGCGATGTCGGCCAGGGCGCCGCTGTAGAAGGGGTGCTCCTCGTCGAGCAGCACCGCGGCGTGCGCCTCGGGGAGGGTGTAGCGCCGCTCGTCGGGCTCGGCGGCCGGGTCGTCGACGGTCAGGATCCCGGCGACGGCCTGGTGCTCCAGCCACTCCCGGGCGTAGCGGGCGTCGACGCCGGCGCGGGCGGCCACCTCGGGCGCGCTCAGCGCGTCGGCGCCCCGCAGGGCGTCGTAGAGGCCGAGCGCGCGGCCGAACCAGGTGATCGTCAGCTCGGCGGTGCCGAGCGCGGCGCCGAACAGCTGCTCGGCGAAGGCCTCGGCCCGGGCGTCCAGGTCGGACGGGGTGGGGGTCGTCACGGGTCTGCCTCCTCGGTCGTGTCTTCCGACCTGGGAGGCGCCGGATCGGGCCTGGCGATGCCAGATCAGCCCGAGCGATCGCGCTCGACGTGCCAGGCGACCGGCCGCTCCGGCGCGTAGCAGCACCAGTAGCCGGTGCGCACGGCGTGGCGGAGGTGCCGGCCGAGGTCGGGGTGGAGGCCCTCCAGGCGGTCGATGCTCGCCTTGATCCGGGCGGAGACCGCCTTGCGGAGCCGCTCGTCGGGGTCGCCCGCGGCCCGGCGCCGGCGCCCGCCGATCCCCAGGCCCCGGGCCAGCTCGGCGACGAGCGCGTCCCGCTCGGCGGCCAGCCGGGCGGCGCGGGCCACGTCCGCGTGGCGGTCCGCCTCGTCGAGCTCGGCCTCCAGGTCGCGCAGCCGCGTGCGGTAGGCGTCGACGGCGGCCTCGTCGAGGACCGGGTGGGCGCCCACCGCCGGCAGGTGGTCGACGCCGCCCAGCGTCCGGACGTGGACCTCCCGCCCCGCGTTCGCCAGCAGCACGGCGAGGTCGGCGATGCCCTTGGCGTGGCGGACCCGCACCGACGACCCCCCGTAGGCGAACACCCACGTGTCGCCGTCCCGGACGAGCGACCCCGAGTCCCGCACCGCCGGGGTCGCCGGCGACCCCGTGGCGGCCGCCGACCCGTCGAGGAGCCGGCGGACGTCCGCGGCCCGCCGGTCGAGCCCGAGCGCCTCGTAGCGGCGGACGGCGTCGGCGGCCAGCTCGGCCGCCCGGGCCCGCTCGCCGGCCGCCGCGAAGGCCCGGGCGCAGTCGGCGACGGTGTGGGCGGCGCCCAGCGCTCCCGACGCCGCGCCCCCGGCCAGGGCGGCGGCGACGTGGCGCTCGAGCGTGGGCAGGTCGGCGACGTACCCGCCGGCCAGGGCGAGGAAGCGGTCGACGACGCCGTGGTCGACCGCCGCCTGGCCCTCGAAGCACCCCAGCCCGGCGTGGGGGAGCAGCTCCCGGTAGGCCGCCGCCAGCAGGGCCTCGTCGCCGACCGCGCTGGCCGCCATCACCAGCTCCGCCAGCGTGGCCAGCCACTCCTGGTCCCGGGGCAGCTCGTCGAGGTCGGCGGGGTCGAGGGCCGCCAGCGCCCGCCGGGCGCCGTCGAGCCGGCCGGCTTCGGTCTCGACCCAGGCGGTCAGGACGTGGCGGAGGGGCAGCCGGAGCAGGTCGGGGTGGGAGCGGACGATGGCGTCCCAGGCGGCGTCGACGCCGGCGGCGTCGCCCCGGTCGCCGGCGATGCAGATCGCCAGCACCCGGTCGAGCAGCGGGGCGTTGACGCTGCCCCCCGCCTCCCCGATGGCCCGGGCCTGCCGGG
>PKRH01000017.1 GCA_017577565.1 Thermoanaerobacterales bacterium
CCGCTGTGCGCCTCACCCGCCGAGACGCTGCAGCGAGAACATCGCCGCGAGCAGCAGCGCGATCTGTCCGGTCGCCACGGTGAGCACGAGGCGCGTCAGATCCGACTTCATCGCCGCCATGTCGCTCTTCAGCTCGCCACGCAGCGCGCTGATGTCGCTCTCGAGCTCACCACGGAGCGCCGCCCGATCGCCGCGCAGCTCGCCTGCGAGGAGCGAGCCCAGCACCAGGCCGGCACCGGCCAGCAGCAGCAGCGCGGGCGCCTGGGGCAGCACGAGCCCGACCAGCGCGGTCACCGCGCCGGTGACGACGACGTGCTTCCAGAGGCGGTGGTGGACGACCAGGTCGTCGGCGGCGCCGCCGGGCAGGATCGGCCCCTCCCCCGGCGGCGGGGCCGGGCCGAACGGCGTCACGCCCGACGCCCGGGCCAGCCGGCCGAGCATCCACGGCGCACCCGCGTAGGCCGCCAGCGCTCCCCACCGGCCCTCGGCGAAGGCGTCGTACGGGAGGGGCAGCGCCGCGTAGGCCACCGCCGCCGCGACCTGGGCCCGCTTCGAGCCGGTCGGCCCCACCAGCCGGTGGGCGCCGACGATGCCGAGCGGCACGAGCCCGACCGTCGCCAGCGTGCGGGCGAGGTCCGGGTGGCCGCCCACCAGCGTGCCGAGCAGGCCGAGCGCGCCGGCGAGCGACGGCGTGGCCCCGTCGGCCCCCAGCCCCACGGTCCGCCAGCCGCCCGCCCAGGCCCGCAGCAGGTCGCCCGGGCCGCCGCCGGGCGGCACCATCTCGCCGACGACCGGCACGGCCCGGGTCAGCAGGTGCCGGCTGCCGAACAGCACGACGGCGGCCAGCGCCGTGGCCACCAGGGCGGTCCCGGGGCTCCAGGCCGCCGGGTCGGTCTCCATCCGGCCCCGCACCGGCACGGCGGCCACCCGGCGCGACCCGCTGCCGGGGACCGCGCCGGCCCGCCCGTCGCCGCCGACCCGCAGCAGCCGCAGGCGGGGGCCGACGAGCCCCCGCACCTGGTAGCGCCGGACCTCGCGGTCGCGCACCCGGCGGAACCGGGCGACGTGGCGACGGGCGGCGACGAGGGACGGCAGGCGCCACAGGTTCCAGAGCCAGGCGCCGAGCGCGGCCCGGGCCCGGCCCGGCCGGGCGGTGACGAGCGCCCCGACCGCCTCGACGACCGAGAGCAGCAGCGCCTGGGGCAGCACGGCCGCGAGGGTGGGCAGCCGGTAGCTGGTCAGCAGGACCCGGACGCGGTGGCGGGCGGCGAGGCGGCTGGCGGTGGTGGCGGCCACCCGGGTGGCGAAGGCCTCGGCGTGGCGGACGCGGGCGCCCGCGGCCACGACCACCCGCCCGCCGGCGACGCGCGTGCGCCAGGCGAGGCTGAGGTCGTCGCCGAGCATGTCGATGGCCTCGTCGAACCCGCCGATCTCGGCGAAGCGCTCGGCCCGCACGAGCGTGAACCCGCCGGGGACGGCGAACACGTCCCGCAGCCCGTCGTGCTGGCCCTGGTCGAGCTCCCCCCGCTGGACGTAGGGCAGGGCGACGCCCACCCGGTCGACGGTCACCCCGAACTGGGTGAACCGCCGGGGGTCGTCCCACTCGACGAGCTTGGGGCCGACGACGTCGGCCTGCCAGCGCTCGGCGGCGGCGACGAGCGCCCGGACCGCGCCCGGCTCGGGCGCGGCGTCGTCGTGGGCGAACACGTAGAAGGCGGCGCCGGCGACGATGTCGAGGACGACGTTGGCGGCGGCGCCGAAGCCCCGGGCGCCCGGCACCCGGCGGACGGTGGCCTCGGGCAGGACGGCGTGGACCCGCTCGGTGACGTCGGTGGTGCCGGCGTCGACGACGAGCACGGCGAGGTTCGGGTAGTCCTGGCGCCCGACGGCCCGGAGGACCTCGTCGAGCCGGTCACCGGGCGCGTCGCACGTCACCAGGACGACGACCACCGGACGTGGTGCGCGCGGCTGCTCCTCGGGTTCCACGACGCGCGGACGGTACCCGAGCGCTCACCGGCGGCCGCGGACCCCCCGACGGCGGCGGGCGCGGGTAGTGTCGATCCGGCATGTCCGGCATCAAGGTCGACGAGATCGGCACCACCCTCGAGAACGCCCTCTACACGGCGGTCGGGCTCGGCATCCTCGCCTTCCAGCACCTGCAGGTGCAGCGCCGGGCCGTCGAACGCCACCTCGGCGCGACGGTGCGCCAGGTGGCCGAGGCGCTCGAGCGCAACCTCGCCGACCGCTGACCGCGGCCGGCGGTCTGTCAGCCGGCGGGCGTGGCGTCGTCGCCGGGCGCGCCGTCGGTGGGCGCCGTCGTGGTGGCGTCGCCCGACTGCTCGTCGGTCTGGGTCGTCCCGGCGCCCTCCTCGGCGGTGGTCGAGGTCGCCTCGGTGGTGGTGGTCGTCGACTCGGTGGTCGTCGTCTCGCGCACGCCCGAGGTGGGGATCGTGTCGTCGCCGTCGTCACCGCAGGCCGCGAGGGCCAGGGCGACCAGCGGCGCGAGGATCACGGCGGCGAGTCGACGTCGACCGGCGGGGGATGCGACGGCTCGGGACATGGCAGGTGACGCTATCCCCGCGCCCCCGCCGGCGCACAACCGGCCCGGCCCGGCGCCGGGGGTAGCGTGACCCGCCGTGCTCCGGGTGGCCGTCGACCTCACCTCCCAGCTCACACCCCTCACCGGCGTCGGCGTCATGGTCGACGAGCTGGTGCGCCGGCTGGCCCGCCGCGACGACCTCGCCCTCACCGGGTTCGCCGTGACCTGGCGGGGCCGGGGCCGGCTCCGCGACGTCGTCCCGCCGGGCGTCGCCGTCGTCGACCGGCCCATGGCCGCCCGGCCGCTGCACGAGCTGTGGCGGCGGGCCGACCACCCCCGCGTCGACCTGTGGATCGGGCGCCACGACGTCGTGTGGGGGCCCAACTTCGTCACGCCGCCCACCCGGGCGGCCGAGGTCGTGACCGTCCACGACCTGACCTTCGTCCACTACCCGCAGCTGGCCAACGAGTTCACGCTGTCCTTCCCCGGGCTCATCCGCCGCGCGCTCCGCCGGGGCGCCTGGGTCCACACGCCCTCGGAGTTCGTCCGGGCCGAGGTGGTCGAGCACTTCGGGGCGCCGCCCGAGCGGGTGGTCGCGATCCACCACGGCGTGCGCCCGGCGACGGGCGGCGACCCGGCGCGGGGCCGGGCCCTGGCCGGCGGCGACCGCTACGTGCTCGCCATCGGCACGGTCGAGCCCCGCAAGGACCTGCCCACCCTCGTGCGGGCGGTCGACGCCCTGGCCGCCGACGACCCGGACCTGCGGCTCGTGCTGGCCGGCGCCGACGGCTGGGGCGCCGAGGCGCTCACCGCGGCCGTCGCCGCCGCGGCCCACGGCGACCGGGTGGTCCGGCTCGGGCGGGTCGACGAGGCCGACCGCGCCGCGCTGCTCGCCGGCGCCGCCGTGCTCGCCTTCCCGTCGGTGTACGAGGGGTTCGGCCTGCCCGCGGTCGAGGCCATGGCGGCCGGCGTGCCGGTCGTCGCCACCCGCGCCGGCGCGCTGCCCGAGGTGTGCGGCGACGGCGCCGTGCTCGTCCCGGTGGGCGACGCCGACGCCCTGGCCGAGGCGCTCGGCCGGGTGCTGGCCGACGACGCGCACCGCGCCGCGCTGGTCGAGCGGGGGCGGCGGGTCGCCGCCCGCTACGACTGGGACGACACCGCCGACGCGGTGGCCGCGCTCCTGCGACGTGCCGGTTCTCCGGCCGCGGGGCCGACCACCTACGATGACCCGGCGTGAGAGCGCTGGTCACCGGAGCGGGGGGTTTCGTCGGTGCCCACCTCGTCCGGCACCTGCAGGAGCAGGGCGACGAGGTCGTCCGGCTCGAGCGCCGGGAGGACGGCGTCGACATCACCGACGCCGAGGCGATCACCGACGCCGTGGTGGCCGCCAAGCCCGAGGCGATCTACCACCTGGCCGGCGCGGCCGACGTCGGCGGCAGCTGGGCCGAGCCCCGGGCCACGTTCCTGGCCAACGCGCTCGGCACGCTCAACGTCCTCGAGGCCGCCCGGGCCGCCGGCGCCGAGCGCGTGCTCGCCGTGTCGAGCGCCGACGTCTACGGCCGGGTCAGCGAGGACGAGCTCCCCATCCGCGAGGACCAGCCCCTCCGGCCGGTCTCGCCCTACGCGGCGTCCAAGGTGGCGGCCGACGCGCTCGCCCAGCAGGCGTGGCTGGGCCACGGGCTGCCGGTCATCCGGGTCCGGGCGTTCAACCACCTGGGCCCCGGGCAGAGCGACCGCTTCGTCGCCCCCTCGCTCGCCGCGCGCATCGCCCGCAACGAGCGCGACGGCGGCGACGAGGTGCCGATCGGCAACCTCACGCCGCGCCGCGACGTCACCGACGTCCGCGACGTCGTGCGCGCCTACCGCCTCCTCATGGAGGTCGGCGAGCCGGGGGCCGTGTACAACATCTGCAGCGGTCACGCCGTGTCCGTCGAGCACATCGCCAAGACGCTCCTGGGGATGGCGGCGCGGCCCATGCGCCTCGTCGTCGACCCGTCCCTCCAGCGCCCGGTCGACATCCCCGTGCTGGTGGGCGACAACACCGCCCTCCGGCAGGCGACCGGGTGGGAGCCCACCATCCCCCTCGAGCAGACGCTGGCCGACGTACTGACAGACTGGCGTGCTCGTCTCGGCTGCTGAGCAGCCGGCGTGCCGTCGAGAGGAGACCCGATCGTGAGCAAGAGAGCGAAGAGAGCGCTCGTGACAGGCATCACCGGGCAGGACGGCTCGCACCTGGCCGAGCTGCTGCTCGACAAGGGCTACGAGGTCCTCGGCATGGTCCGGCGCACCAGCACCGTGAACTGGGAGCGCATCGGCCACCTGCAGGACCGCATCACCTTCGTGCACGGCGACCTGCTGGACCAGGTGTCGCTCCTCACGATCCTGCAGGAGTACCAGCCCGACGAGGTCTACAACCTCGCCGCCCAGTCGTTCGTGCCGACGTCGTGGCAGCAGCCGGTGCTCACGGGCGAGTTCACCGCCCTGGGCGTCACCCGGATGCTCGACGCCATCCGCACGATCAACCCCGAGATCCGCTTCTACCAGGCGTCGTCGAGCGAGATGTTCGGCAAGGTGGTCGAGACGCCCCAGCGCGAGACCACGCCGTTCTACCCCCGCTCGCCCTACGGCGTCGCCAAGGTCTACGGCCACTGGATCACGGTCAACTACCGCGAGTCGTACGACCTGCACGCCACGAGCGGCATCCTCTTCAACCACGAGGGGCCGCGGCGGGGCCTCGAGTTCGTGACCCGCAAGATCTCCCACGGCGTGGCCCGCATCAAGCTCGGCCTGGCCAACGAGCTGCGGCTGGGCAACCTGGACGCCAAGCGCGACTGGGGCTACGCCGGCGACTACGTCGAGGCGATGTGGCTGATGCTGCAGCAGGACTCGCCCGACGACTACGTCGTCGCCACCGGGGAGACCCACTCGGTGCGGGAGTTCTGCGAGCTCGCCTTCGACCGGGTCGGCCTCGACTGGGAGAAGTACGTCGTGGTGGACGAGCGGTTCTTCCGGCCCGCCGAGGTCGACCTGCTCGTCGGCGACGCCTCGAAGGCGCGCCGGGTGCTCGGCTGGGAGCCGAAGACCAGCTTCGAGGAGCTGGTCAACCTCATGGTCGACGCCGACCTGGCGCTGCTCGAGGGGAAGCTCCAGGGCATCTCATGACCTGGTCGCGGCCGTGACCAGCGTCGCCGTCCTGTGCGGCGGGGTCGGCGCGGCGCGCCTGCTCGCCGGGCTGGTGCGGACCGTGCCCCCCGCCGGCGTCACCGCCGTGGTGAACACCGGCGACGACATGGAGCTCCACGGGCTGGCCATCAGCCCCGACCTCGACACCGTCGTCTACACGGTCGCCGGGGCCGTCGACCCCCAGCGGGGCTGGGGCCTGCGCGACGAGACGTGGAACGCCATGGCCGCCCTCGAGCGCTACGGCGGCGCCACCTGGTTCAGCCTCGGTGACCGCGACCTGGCCACCCACCTCTACCGCACGCAGCGGATGCGGGAGGGGGCGCCGCTGTCGACGGTCACCGGCGAGATCGCCCGGGCCTGGGGCCTCGAGCTGACCGTGCTGCCGGTGACCGACGACCGGGTGCGCACGATGCTCACGATCGCCCCCGAGGCCGGCGAGGAGGGCGGCCGGGAGATCGGCTTCCAGGACTACTTCGTGGCCCGCCGCCACGCCGTGCCCGTCAGCCGGGTGCGCTTCGCGGGCGCCGACGAGGCCCGCCCCGCGCCGGGCGTCCTCGAAGCGCTGACCGGCGCCGACGCCGTCATCATCGCCCCCTCCAACCCGATCGTGTCGATCGGCCCGCTGCTGGCCGTGCCCGGCGTCCGCGAGGCGGTCGCCGGCCGCCGCGAGTCGGTCGTCGCCATCTCGCCGCTGGTCGGCGGCCGGGCCCTCAAGGGCCCCGCCGACCGGCTGATGCGCGAGCTGGGCCACGAGGACTCGGTCGTCGGCGTGGCCCGCCTCTACGCCCCGCTGGCGGGCACGCTCGTCATCGACCGGGCCGACGCCGAGCTGGCCGACGAGGTCCGGGCGGCGGGCTTGCGCTGCGTCGTGACCGACACGATCATGCGGGGCCCCGCCGAGGCCGCCGCGCTGTGCGGCGTCGCGCTCGGCCTGTAGCGGGAGGACCGGTGGTGGCTCGCGGACTCGAGATCGTGCCGATCGACGGCGTGGGCGAGGTGCGCCCCGGCGACGACCTGTCCCGGCTGCTCGCCCGGGCCGCCCCCGACATGGCCGACGGCGACGTCGTCGTCGTCACCCAGAAGGTCGTGTCCAAGGCCGAGGCCCAGCTCGTGCCGCTCGCGCCCGGCGACCCCGACGCCAAGTCCCGGCTCGTCGAGGGCGAGTCCGTGCGCATCCTCCGCCGCCGCGGCGACCTCACGATCAGCGAGACCCGCCACGGCTTCGTGTGCGCCAACGCCGGCGTCGACCTGTCCAACGTCGAGCGGAGCTGGGCCGCGCTGCTGCCCGAGGACCCGGACCGGTCGGCCCGGCGGCTCCGGGACGGGCTGCGGGCCCGCCTCGGGGTGACGGTCGCCGTCGTCATCAGCGACACCTTCGGCCGGCCGTGGCGGCGGGGCGTCACCGACGTCGCCATCGGCTGCGCCGGCATCCGCCCCGTCGTCGACCTGCGGGGCACGAGCGACGCGCTCGGGCAGGAGCTGACCGCCACCGAGGTGTGCGTCGTCGACGAGATCGCCGCCGCGGCCGAGCTCGTCATGGGCAAGGCCCGGGGCGTCCCCGCCGCCATCGTCCGGGGCGTCGACCCCGAGTGGCTCGGCCGGGGCGACGTCCGCTCCGAGGTCGTGCGGCCGCCGCACGAGGACCTCTTCCGCTGACCGCGGGCCGCCCGGCCGTCCCGCCCCGGGCCGCGCGCCCTCAGGCCCGCCGGCCCCGCGCCCGCTCGAGCACCTGGGCGATCCCGGCGTCGAGGTCGGTCCACGGCCGCCAGCCGAGCTGCATGGCCGCCCGGCCCGGGTCGAGGGCCGAGCGCTGCACCTCGCCGGGCCGGGCCGCGGCCGGCTGCGGCGGGCGGTCGACGCCCGCGACGGCCGCCATGGCGTCGTACAGGTCGTTGATCGACGTCTCGACGCCGGTGCCGACGTTGATGAGCAGGCCGTCGCCCCGCTCCCCCGCCCGCACGAGCGCGTCGACCGCGTCGTCGACGAAGAGGAAGTCGCGGGTCTGCTCGCCGTCGCCGTAGACGGTGCAGGGCTCGCCGGCGACCAACCGCTCGGCGAAGGTGGCGATGACGCCGCCCCGCACCGGGTCGGCGCGGGGGCCGTAGACGTTGGCCACCGCCAGGGCGGTGAACTCCAGGTCGTGCAGCCGCCGGTAGAGGTGCAGGTACTCGAGCACGGCCCGCTGGGCGGCGCCTCGGGGCGACACCGGCGCCATGCGCTGCGACTCCTTCACCGGCAGGTCGCGGGCCGGCACCGCCCCGTAGAGGTCGGCGCCGCCGAGCGCCACGACGACCTTGCGGCTGCCGCCCCGCCGGGCCCCCTCGAGCACGTGCACGGTACCGAGCACGTTCACCGCGGCGTCGACGCCCGGGCGCTCGACCGACGCGGGGACGTCGACGTGCGCCGCCAGGTGGAACACCACCTCGGCCCGGCGTCGGGCCACGACGTCGACGACGTGCGGGTCGCGCACGTCGATCTGGTGGAAGGCGAGCCGCTGCGTGCGCTCGGCCCGGGCAGCGGACAGGTTGGCCAGCGACCCCGCGCTCAGGTCGTCGAGCACCTGCACGCTGTGGCCCTCGGCCAGGAGCCGGTCGACGAGCGTCGAGCCGATGAAGCCGCCGCCGCCCGTGACCAGCACGTTCATGCCGGGGGCGGCGGGACCCGCTCGCCCTCGACGACCGCCCCGGGCTCGACCCGGTGGCCGTCGCCGACGACGCTGCAGCCGGTCACCCGGGCGTCCGCGCCCACCACCGCCCCGTGGCCGATGATCGACGCCTCGACGACGGCGCCGGCCTCGACGACGGCGCCGTCCAGCAGGACCGAGCCGGCGACGGTCGCCCCCGCGGCGACGCGGGCGCCGGCGCCGACGACCGAGCGCACGACCCGCGCCCCGGCGTCCACCTCGGCGGTGGGCTCGATGGCCTCCATCGCCGGGCCCCGCAGGCCCTCGACGAGGTCGAGCTGGGCCTGGATGTACTCGCGGGGCGTCCCGGTGTCGATCCAGTAGGTGTCGCCGTCGACGGCGTAGAGGCAGCCCTCCTCGACCATGGCCGGGAAGACCTCGCGCTCCACCGACACCGGGCGGTCCGGCGCGATGCGGTCGAGCACCGTGGGCTCGAGGACGTAGGTGCCGGCGTTGATGAGGTTGGTCGGCGCCTCCCCCGGCGGCGGCTTCTCGACGAACGCGAGCACCCGGCCCTCCTCGTCGGTGGGCACGACGCCGTAGCGCGACGGGTCGTTGACCTTGTGCAGCGTGATCGTCGCCTCGGCGCCGCAGCGCTCGTGGAACTCGACCACCCGACCGAGGTCGAGGTCGGTCAGCACGTCGCCGTTGACCACGACGAAGCGCTCGTCGATGCCGGCGTGGCAGGCGGCGAAGCGGATGGCCCCCGCCGTGTCGAGGGGCTCGGGCTCGACGGCGTACTGCAGCCGCACCCCGGCGCAGACGGCGTCCGGGTAGGCGTCGCGGAAGACGTCGGGCATGAACCCGAGCGACAGCACGACCTCGTCGATCCCGTGCCGACCGAGGTGGCCGACGACGTGCTCGATCATCGGCCGGTGGACGATCGGCAGCATCTGCTTCGGGCGCGCGTTCGTCAGCGGGCGCAGACGCGTGCCGAAGCCCCCCACCAGCACGACGGCGCGCACGTCAGCCTGCCGGGGTCGTCGTGGTGGTCGTGGCCTCGTCGGCGGCCGTCGTGTCGGTGCCGCCCTCGCCGGCGGTCGTCGTCGTGGACTCGCCGGTCTCGCCCTCCTCGGGGAGGGAGGAGGCGGTGGCGTCGTCGACGGCGCCCAGCTCGGCCAGGCGGTCGGAGGACGGCGGCTTGGGGATGTCGGTCGTGCCCTCGGGGACGAAGGCGATCGTGTAGCCCTCGCCGTCCTCCCGGAAGCGGATGTCGCCGAAGTCCCGCCGGATCAGCGCCGGCTTGTCGTCGGTGGTCTGGACGTCCTTCCACTGGGCGACGACGAGCTCGGCGTCCTCGCCGTCGCAGTCGTCCTCGCCCTCGGTCCAGGTCTCGCCGTCGACGGTGAGCGAGTCGTCGTCGAGCTCGATGCCCGCGCCGTCCAGGTAGACGCCGAGCGTCGCGTTCTCGCCCGCGCCGCCGGTGCTGTAGGGGTGGATGTGGATGACGCCGTCGGAGTGGGTGTGGATGCCGACGGGGCTCTCGAAGCCCTCGACGTCGGGCAGGAACTCGTCGCAGACGTAGACGCCGAACGACGCGTGCCAGTGGTCCTGGCCCACGACCGGCGGGATGTCGTCCTCGGACTTCCGCTCGTTGGCGGCGTAGGCGATGAGCCCGGAGCCGAGCAGCACGATCAGCGCGATGACGCCCGGGAACAGGAGGCTCTGCTGGCGGCGCCCGGCGGAGCGGCCGCCGGCCC
The DNA here is from genome assembly GCA_017577565.1 of Thermoanaerobacterales bacterium. Classification (GTDB taxonomy): domain Bacteria; phylum Actinomycetota; class Acidimicrobiia; order Acidimicrobiales; family VFJN01; genus ZC4RG19. The sequence continues at coordinate 10,106 of PKRH01000017.1, forward strand.
GGGCCGCGCGCGCGACCTTCTTGGATGACGAGGCCTTGCCCATGACGCCCCCGAGGCTATCCGGCGGCCCCGCGCCGGCGCGAACGCAGCTCCTCGAAGAGCTCCTCGTAGCGCTGGGCGATCGCCGCCGGCGAGGCCCAGCTCTCCACGAAGGCCCGGCCGGCCCGGCCCATGGCGGCGGCCCGGTCGGGGTCCTCCAGCAGGGTCACGATCGCGTCGGTGAACGCCTCGGGGTCCTCGGGGGGCACGGCGAGCCCGGCGCCGGCCTTCTCGACCAGCCGGGCGACCTCGGTGCCCTCGTCGACGCTGGCCACGATCGGCCGCCCGGCCGCCAGGATCGAGTACGTCTTCGACGGCACGCTGGCCCGGGCCAGGCCCCGCCGCAGCGGCACGACGTGGACGTCGGCCGCCGCCAGCACCTCGGGCAGGCGCTCCTTCGGCTGGTAGTCGACGAAGACGACGTTGTCGAGGCCGGCCGCCTGCTCCTCGATCGACGGGCGGGCCGAGCCGCCGCCGTTGATCACGAACACCACGTCGGCCATGTCCGGCCGCTCCCGCAGCGTGCGGGCGGCGGCGACCATGAGCTCGAGCGACTGCGAGAAGCCGACGTTGCCGGCGTACATCACGACCCGCTTGCCCGACAGGCCGTGCTCGCGCCGGTAGCTGCCGGCCTCCGGGTCGGCGGGGGTGATGCGGCTCGTGTCGACGAAGTTGGGGATGACCCGGATCCGGTCCTCGGCGTCCGGCACCGTGCCCCGGATCTTCCCCACCAGGTTGTCGCGCAGGTCGTCGGACAGGACGGTCACCGCGTCCGAGCGCCGGTAGCTCCACCGCTCCAGCCACGAGGCGAGGCGGATCACCCGGGGGTCGGTGATGGCCCCGACCTCCACGGCGACGTCGGGGAAGACGTCCTGGATGTTGAAGACGAACGGCACGCCCCACCGGCGGGCGACGAGCCAGCCCGCGGCACCGAGCGTCAGCGGCGGCGACATGGCCAGGACCGCGTCGGGCCGCTCGCCCGGGCGCCCGACCAGGCCCATGACCGTCGACAGGACCGTGAACCCGGCGAAGGCGGCCGCCCGGGCCGGGATGTTGCGCTTGTCGGTCGGGAACGGGTGCACCCGGGTGATGCGGGCGCCCTCGACGTCCTCGTGGCGCACGATGCGCCCCTCCCAGCCCGGCTCGATGCGGTGGTGCCGGTACCAGGGCAGCGAGGTGACGACGTGCAGCTGGTGGCCCCGGGCGATCAGCTCGGTCCCGATGCTGGTCATCACCTCGCCGGTCGGCGCGGTGTCCGGTGCGTAGTGCGGGCAGAGCACCAGCAGCTTCACGGCAGGGCTCCATCGTCTCGGGCGCCCTCGGGGCCCCGGGGCGCGTCGTCGGGCGGGGGCGGCGGGGCCGCGCCGTCGCCCAGCACGGCCCGGTACGTGCCGAGCGTGGCGTCCGCCGTCCGGGCCCAGGTGAACTCGGCCACCCGCTTGCGGCCGGCCTCGACGAGGCGGGCGCGCTGCTCGTCGTCCTCGAGGATGCGCAGCATGGCCTCGACCCAGGCCGCGGCGTCCTCGACGGGCAGCTTCACCGCGGCGTCGCCCACGACCTCGGGCAGCGCGCCGGCCACCGACGACAGCACCGGGGTGCCGAGGCCCATCGCCTCGAGCACCGGCAGGCCGAAGCCCTCGTAGCGGGACGGGAAGACCATGGCGGTGGCCCCCCGCACGATCGCCAGCACGTCGCGCCGGGGGATGAGGCCGGTGCGGCGCACCCGCCCCCGCAGGCCGAGGGCGACGATGCGGTCGGCGATGGACCGCTCGGCCGGGCCCTCGCCCCCGGTGAGCACGAGCGCGACGTCCTGCTCGCGGGCGGCCACCACGGCGAAGGCCCGCAGCAGCGTCTCGTGGTTCTTGTGGTTCCAGGTGAACGACGGGTAGACGAACCACCGGCGGGGCAGGCCGTAGCGGGCCTGCACCTCGGCGACGCTGACCTCGGTCGTCGGGGCCCCGACGCCCCAGGTCGCGACGTGGATCCGCTCGGGCGGCACGTCGAACCGCTCGACGATCCCCCGGCGGACGAACTCGGTGGGCGCGATGACCGCCGCGGCCCGCCGCACCGACCGCGGGATCGACCGCTGCAGGTACACCCGCTTCACCGGCTCGAAGTTCTCGGGCATGTCGAACGGCTGCAGGTCGTGCACGGTCACGACGCCCCGCGTGCCCCGCACCACGGGCAGGACGCCGCCCATGTGGTGCACGAGGTCGAGGCCGTCGCGGGTGGCGTTGGCCAGCCAGGTGTTCTCGGTCAGGACCCGCAGCGGCCGGACGCGGCCGGTGATGGGCACGAGCCGGGTCGGGAAGGCCCGCACGACGTCGGGGTAGGCGTGGCCGAACGCGTCGAGCGCGTAGAGGGTGAGCTCGAGGTCGTCGGGCGGGTGCGCGGCGATCTGGCGCAGCAGCGCGACGGTCGCGGTCTCGGTGCCGCCGACCCGCCCGGGGACCAGCCACAGCAGGTTGCAGCCCACCCTCCTCACGTCCCGGCCACCTCCCGGTAGGCGGCGACCGTGCGCGCCGCCGTCACGTCCCAGGTCCACTCCCCGGCCCGCGCCCGCCCCGCGGCCCGCAGGCGGTCGGCCAGGTCGTCGTCGTCGAGCACCGCGGCCAGCGCGCCGGCGATGGCGTCGACGTCGGTGGGGTCGACCGCCAGGCCGGCGCCGCCCTCGACCAGCTCCTCGGTGGCGGTGCCGGCCGAGGTGACCACCGGCGCCCCGGCCCCCATCGCCTCGGCGACCGGGAGCCCGTAGCCCTCCCACAGGCTCGGGTAGCACATCACCGCCGCCCCACGGTAGAGCGGCGCCAGGTCGGAGCCGGGGACGAACCCGGTGAGGCGGACCCGGTCGCCGAGCCGGGACGCCGCGTCGCCCAGCGCGTCGCCCCACCCCTCGGGCCCGACGACGACCAGCTGGACGTCGCGGTGCGGCAGCCGGGCGACGGCCTCGACCAGGCGGCGCAGGTTCTTGCGGGGCTCCAGCGTGCTGACCGACAGCACGTAGCGCCCCTCGATCCCGTAGCGCCGGCGGACGGCCTCGACGTCACGCTCGGCCACCTCGACCGTGCGCATGCCCCAGGGCACGTGGCGCAGCCGCTCGGGCTCGACGCCGGCGTCGACGCAGTCGCGCATGGTGGCCCGGGACGGGCACAGCACGAGGTCGGCGTCGTCGACCACGCACCGCAGGCCCGACTCGAAGAACCGCACGCCGTTCGGCGTGAACATCGACGGGTCCCGGCGCCAGGCCAGGTCGTGCAGGGTCACCACCAGCGGCGCCCGGCGGGGCGGGACGGCGTAGCCGGTGGCGTGGACGACGTCGACGGGCCCGGTCGCCCGCTCCACCGGCGGCCGGCGCCACCGGTGCCAGCTCCGGTAGAGCGCCAGCCGGGGCAACGGCAGGTGGCGCACCGGGATGGCGGGCCGCCAGGCGGGCGCCGGCGGGCGGCGGTGGCAGGCGGCGACGCCGACCTGGTCGACGCCCCCGGCCGCGGCGACGGCGGCGATCTGCTCGAGCGCGGCGCGTGCCGTCCCGCCCGGGACGCGGTGCCAGCACTGCTCGATCACGACCGCCACGCGCATGGGCGGGCATCCTGGCACGCGGCGGTGCCGCCACGACACCCGGCCACCGGGCGCACCGGACGGGCCACATCGGGCGCGTCGGGCCGCCCGGTACGATCAGGACCCATGTCCGAGTTCTGGTCCGATCGCACCGTGGTCGTCACCGGCGGTCGGGGGTTCCTCGGGCGGGCCGTGTGCGCCCGCCTCCGCGAGCGGGGGGTGGGCCGCCTCATCGCGCCGTCGTCGGCCGAGTACGACCTCCGGCGCCCCGACGACGTGGCCCGCCTCTTCGCCGACACGCAGCCCGACCTCGTCTTCCACCTGGCGGCCCGGGTGGGGGGCATCGGCGCCAACATGGCCCGCCCCGCGGACCTCTACCTGGACAACCTGCTCATGGGCACCTACGTCATCGAGGAGGCCCGCAAGGCCGGGACGCCGAAGACGGTCGTCACCGGCACCATCTGCTCGTACCCGAAGCACACGCCGGTGCCCTTCCGCGAGGACCACCTCTGGCAGGGCTACCCCGAGGAGACCAACGCCCCCTACGGGGTCGCCAAGCTGGCCCAGCTCGTGCAGGCCCAGGCCAACCGGGCCCAGTACGGGCAGAACGTCATCTACCTCATGCCGACCAACCTCTACGGGCCCGGCGACAAGTTCCACCCGGCGGTCAGCCACGTCATCCCCGCCCTCATCAAGAAGTGCGTCGACGCCGTCGAGTCCGGCGCCGACCACATCGAGGTGTGGGGCACGGGCTCGGCGTCGCGCGAGTTCCTCTACGTCGACGACGCCGCCGAGGGGCTGGTGCTGGCGGCCGAGCACTACGACGGCCCCGACCCGGTCAACCTCGGCACCGACGAGGAGCTGCCCATCCGCGACCTCGCGGCCATGATCGCCGAGCTCACCGGGTTCACGGGTGAGATCCGCTGGGACACCTCCAAGCCCGACGGCCAGCCCCGGCGGCGGGTCGACCCGAGCCGGGCGGCCGAGCTGTTCGGGTTCAAGGCCCAGGTGCCGTTCGCCGAGGGCCTCCGCCGCACCATCGACTGGTACCTCACCCACCGCGAGGAGGCCCTGGCCCGCGACCACTGACGCGGGCCACCGCCGGCTCAGCCGAGGGTCCGGCGGAACCAGTCGGCCGTGCGGGCGAGCCCCTCGCGCAGGTCGACCTCGGGCCGCCAGCCCAGCGCCGTGCGGGCGAGCGTGATGTCGGGCCGCCGCTGGGCCGGGTCGTCGGCCGGCAGCGGCTCGTGGACGATCTCCGAGCTCGACCCGGTCACCTCGAGGACCAGCTCGGCCAGCTCGCGGACGGTGTACTCGTCGGGGTTGCCGATGTTGACCGGCCCGGTCACGTCGCTGTCGAGCAGGTCGAGGACGCCGCGGATCTCGTCGTCCACGTAGCAGAACGACCGGGTCTGGCTCCCGTCGCCGTAGACGGTCAGCGGCTTGCCCTGCAGCGCCTGGACGAGGAAGTTCGACACCACCCGGCCGTCGTCGACCCGCATCCGCGGCCCGTAGGTGTTGAAGATGCGCACGATGCGCACGTCGAGGCCGTGGTAGCGGTGGTAGGCCATCGTCATCGCCTCGGCGAAGCGCTTGGCCTCGTCGTAGACCCCCCGGGGGCCGACGGGGTTGACGTGCCCCCAGTAGCTCTCGTGCTGCGGGTGGACCTGGGGGTCGCCGTAGACCTCGCTGGTCGAGGCGAGCAGGAACCGCGCCCCCTTGGCCTTGGCCAGGCCCAGGCTGTTGTGGGTGCCGAGGCTGCCCACCTTGAGGGTCTGGATGGGCATCTCCAGGTAGTCGCGGGGCGACGCGGGGCTGGCGAAGTGCAGCACGGCGTCGACCGGGCCGGGCACCCAGATGAACGTGCTGACGTCGTGGCGGACGAACGTGAACCCGGGCCGGGCGAAGAGGTGCTCGATGTTGGCGACGTCGCCGGTCAGCAGGTTGTCGAGCGCGACGACCTCGTCGCCCCGGTCGAGGAGGGCCTCGCACAGGTGCGATCCGAGGAAGCCCGCGCCGCCGGTGACGACGACGCGCGCCATCAGCGGCCGATGCCGACGTAGGCGAAGCCGCGCCGCTCGAGCGCCGGCTTGTCGAGCAGGTTGCGGGCGTCGACGACCCGCGGCGCCCGCATGAGGCCGGCCACCTTGTCGAAGTCGAGCCAGCGGAACTCGTCCCACTCGGTGAGCACGGCCAGCACCTCGGCGCCGTCGCAGACCGAGTAGGGGTCGGCGGCCGGCTCGATGCCGTCGATCGTCCACCGGACGGCGGGGTCGTAGGCCCGCACCTGCGCGCCCTCCTCCCGCATCAGCGAGATGATGCGCAGCGCCGGCGACTCCCGGGTGTCGTCGGTGCGGGCCTTGAAGGTGAGCCCCCACACCGCCACCGGCACGCCCTCCAGCGAGCCCCCGGCCATGGTGCGGATCTTGGCCACGACCCGCTTGAACTGGTCCTCGTTGACGGTGATGACGCCCCGCAGCAGGTCGAACGAGTAGCCGGCCTGGTCGGCGATGTGTACCAGGGCCCGGGAGTCCTTGGGGAAGCAGCTGCCGCCCCAGCCGGGGCCGGGCTTCAGGAACTCGTGGCCGATGCGCTTGTCGTAGCCCATGCCGAGGACGACGTCCTTGACGTCGGCCCCGACCGCCTCGCACACCGCCGCGATGGCGTTGACGAAGCTGATCTTCGTGGCCAGGAAGGCGTTGGAGGCGTACTTGATGGTCTCGGCCGAGGCGGGGTCGGTGACGATGATCGGCGCGGTGACGCCGATGTAGAGCGACGCCACCCGCACGGCGGCCGACTGGTCGTCGCTGCCGATGACGATGCGGTCGGGGTTGAGGAAGTCGTGGACCGCCGAGCCCTCCCGGAGGAACTCGGGGTTGGAGACGACGGTGACGTCGTCCCGCCCCAGCACCCGCTCGACGACCCGGGTCGAGCCGACCGGCACCGTCGACTTGTTGACGACCACCGCCTCGCTCGGCAGGTGGGGGCCGATCTCGCGGGCGGCCGCCTCGATGTAGGACAGGTCGGCCGACCCGTCCTCGGCCTGGGGGGTCGGCACGCACAGGTAGGCGAACTCGGCGGAGGGCGCCGCGGTGGCGGCCCCGACGACGAACCGGAGACGGCCCTCGGCCAGGCCCTCGCGCACGAGCTCCTCCAGCCCGGCCTCGACGATCGGGATCTCGCCGCGCTGCAGCCGGGCGATGCGCTCCTCGTCGATGTCGGCGCACACGACGTCGTGGCCAAGCGACGAGAAGCACGCCGCCGTGGTGAGCCCGACGTAGCCCGCCCCGATCACTGCGATCTGCGCCACTGCACGACCTCCTGGGCCCGCGGTTCCTTGTCGAGGGCCGTCAGGCCCGCAGCACCGTCTCCGAGCCGGAAACGGTAGTGGCACGGGCGGCCGCGATGACCATTCCCCGCGCCCGCACCCGCGATGCGCAGGCCCGACGCGCCGGTCGACCCGGTGGCGCGCGCACCCCGTGGGCTAGCCTCGCGCCGTTGCGCCGCGACCGGATCGCGGCCGACGACTGGCGCGGACTTGGGGGCCGCACCACCCGCTCGACGCTCGTCAGAGAGGTTCGCCGTGCGCAACGCACTCGGTGCCATCCAATCCCTGTTGGTCCTCGGCGGGTCGTCCGACATCGGGGCCGCCATCGCCGAGCGGCTCGTCCCCGGCGGCTGCCGGCGCATCGTCCTCGCGGGGCGCGACCAGGAGAAGATGGAGCGGGTCGCCGAGCGCCTCCGGGGCCTCGGCGCCGAGGTCGCGATCACCGCGTGGGACGCCACCGACGTCGACGGTCACGGCGACGCCGTGAAGGCGGCCTGGGACGCGCTGCCGGGCGACGGGCCGGGCGACGTCGACGCCGTCGTGCTGGCGGCCGGGGTGCTGGGTGACCAGGAGGCCCTCGAGGACGACCCCGCCGCCGCGGCCCAGCTGGCCATGGTGAACTACGTCGGCCCGGTCTCCACGCTCCTCCACGTCCGCCGCCGGTTGGAGGAGCAGGGCCACGGCACGATCGTCGTGCTCAGCTCCGTGGCCGGCGAGCGGATCCGCCGGTCCAACTACGTCTACGGCTCCACGAAGGCGGCGCTGGACGCGTTCTGCCAGGGCCTCGGCGACGCCCTCCAGGGCACCGGCGTCGAGGTCATGGTCGTGCGGCCGGGCTTCGTCCACACGAAGATGACCGAGGGCCGCACGGCCCCGCCGCTCGCCACCACCCCCGGTGCCGTGGCCGACGCCGTCGCCGCCGGCCTGGCGACGGGCAGGCACACGGTGTGGGTGCCGGGTACCTTCCGCTGGGTGATGTCCGTGTTCCGGCACCTCCCCCGGCCGCTGTGGCGCCGCCTCTCCGCGCGGATGTGAGGTGCTCCGCTCCGTGAGCACCGTGCCCGCCTCGTCGTCCTCGCCGCCGGAGCTGGCCGGCGCCCGTGGCGCGCGCCGCGGCGGGCCCGACGGGGCCGGGCCGGACGACCGCCGGCCGGCGTCCCTGGTGGTCGGGCTGGTGCGCCTGGCCCGGCCCAAGCAGTGGGCGAAGAACGTGCTCGTGTTCGCCGCCCCGGCGGCGGCGGGCGTCCTCGACAACCGCGAGTGGGCCCTCGACGCGCTCGCCGCCTTCGTCTGCTTCTGCCTGGCGGCGGCCGGCACCTACTACGTCAACGACGCCCGGGACGTCGAGGCCGACCGGCGCCACCCCACCAAGCGGCACCGGCCGGTCGCCTCCGGCGTCGTCCCCGTGCCGGTGGCCTACGCGGGCGGCGCGCTGCTGCTCGCCGCCGCGGTCGGGCTGGGGTGGCTCGTCAACCCCGACCTCGCCCTCACCCTCGGCGGCTACATCGTGCTCACCACGGCGTACTCGTCGTGGCTGAAGCACGTCGCGGTCGTCGACCTGGTGGCGGTGGCGGCGGGGTTCGTCCTGCGGGCCATCGCCGGCGCGGCGGCCACCCAGGTGCCGATCTCCGACTGGTTCTTCATCGTCACCAGCTTCGGGGCGCTGTTCATGATCTCGGGCAAGCGCGCCGCCGAGGCCAAGGAGATGGGTGACGACGCCGGCGAGTTCCGCTCGGTGCTGGCGCACTACGGACCGTCCTACACCGCCTACCTTCGGGCCGTGACCTCCGGAGCGGTGCTCGTCGCCTACTGCCTGTGGGCCTTCGAGAAGGCCGAGACGGTCGCCGGCTCGACCGTGCCCTGGTACCAGCTCTCGATCCTGCCCTTCGTCATGGGCGTGCTGCGCTACGCGCTCGTGCTCGACCAGGGGCGGGGCTCGGCGCCCGAGGACATCGTCCTCCACGACCGCCCGCTGCAGCTCATCGGGCTGGCCTGGGCGGTCGTCTTCGCCATCGGGGTGTACACGGCGTGACCACCCGACCCACCGACGACCGGTCCGGCCGCACGCGAGGGCCGGGCGACGCCCGCCGCGAGCTGCTGAGCGGCTGGGGGCGCAACCCGTGGTCCGCGGCCCACGTCGTCCGGCCCACGAGCCCGGACGAGCTGGCCATGGCCGTGAAGTCGGCCGGACCCCGCGGCGCGATCGTGCGAGGGCTGGGCCGCTCCTACGGCGACCAGGCGATCAACGCCGGCGGCCTGGTCGTGGACGCCACCGCGGTCTCCGGGCTGCTCGAGCTCGACGAGGAGGCCGGCACCGCCCGGGTCCTGGGCGGCACGTCCCTCAAGCAGCTGCTCCACCAGATCGTCCCCCAGGGCTGGTTCGTGCAGGTCACGCCCGGCACCAGCAACGTGACGGTCGGCGGGGCCATCGCCAACGACGTCCACGGCAAGGGACACCACGCCACCGGCACGTTCGGCGCCCACGTCCACTCGATGGTGCTCGCCCTGCCGGACGGCACCCGCCGGGTGCTGACACCGACCGAGACGCCGCGCGAGTTCTGGGCCACCTGCGGCGGCCTGGGGCTGACCGGCACCGTCCTCGAGGCGACGATCGGCCTGCGCCGGATCGAGACGAGCCTGCTCAAGGTCGACACCGACCGGGTGCCCGACCTCGACTCCCTGCTGGCGCTGCTGCTCGAGGGCGGGCGGAAGTACCGCTACTCGGTCGCCTGGGTCGACTTCCTGGCCCGGGGCCGGTCGCTCGGCCGGGCGGTCGTCGACCAGGGCGACTTCGCGACGCTCGACGACCTGCCGGCGGGCGACCGGCGGCGGCGCGACCCCCTCGCCTACCGGCCGCTCCCCTCGGCGCCGTCGCTGCCGGTGGCGCCCAACTCGCTGCTCAACCGGGCCTCGATCGCCGCCTTCAACGAGTTCTGGTACCGGAAGGCCCCCAAGCGCCGGCGGGACCACCTCACCACCATCGACAAGTTCTGGTACCCGCTCGACATGGTCGACAGCTGGCCCCGCATGTACGGCCGGCGCGGCTTCCTGCAGTGGCAGTGCCTCGTGCCCTTCGGCGCCGAGGAGACCCTGCGGGAGATCGTCGAGGCGATCGCCAACCACCCGGCGCCCAGCTTCCTGTCGGTGCTCAAGTACTTCGGGCAGGCCAACCCGGGCCCGCTGTCGTTCCCGGCCCCCGGCTGGACGCTCAGCATCGACGTGCCCACCGACGTACCCGGCCTCGCCCCGCTCCTCGACCGGCTGGACGAGCGGGTGGTCGAGGTCGGCGGCCGCATCTACCTGGCCAAGGACAGCCGGATGCGCCCCGAGCACCTGCCGCTCATGTACCCGCGGATCGACGAGTGGCGCGAGGTGCGCGACGAGCTCGACCCCGAGCGCCGGCTGAACAGCGACCTGGCCCGCCGGCTGCGCCTGCTCGGCTGACCCGGCCGGGCCCACCGGCGGCGGCGACCCGGCGGGGGTCGGGCGGGGGCGTCCGTCAGCGGGTCAGCGCGGCGACGAGGCGGTCGAGGCTCTCGCGGTAGTGCGGCAGCAGGGGGAACCCGGCCGCCCGCAGGGCCGCGTTGTCGAGCACCGAGTTGGCGGGGCGGGGGGCCGGGCGGGGCGGGTCGAGCTCCGCGGTCGTGATCGGTCGCACCCTCGCGGGGTCGTGGCCGGCGCTCTCCAGGATCGCCTGCACGAACTCGTACCAGCTCACGGCGCCCTGGTTGGTGACGTGGAAGGTGCCGGGCACCCGGGCGGCGACGAGCCGCCGCAGCGCGACGGCGAGGTCGGCGGTGAAGGTCGGGTGGCCCCGCTGGTCGTCGACGAAGGCCAGCTCGGGCCGCTCGGCGGCCAGCCGCAGCACGGTCTTGACCATGTTGTTGCCGTGCTCGCCGCACACCCACGAGACCCGCACGACCGTGGCCCCCGGCGCGTGGGCCGCGACCTCCAGCTCGCCACCCCACTTCGAGCGCCCGTAGACCGACTGCGGGTTGGGCCGGTCCCACTCGACGTAGGGGGTCTCCTTGGTGCCGTCGAAGACGTAGTCGGTCGAGACGTAGCAGAGGTGGGCGCCCACCCGGCGACTGGCGTCGGCCACCCACCGGGTGCCGAGGGCGTTCACCCGGTAGGCCCGCTCGGGGTCGCCCTCGCAGGCGTCGACCGCCGTCCACGCCGCCGCGTGCACGACGACGTCGGGGCGCACGGACGTGATCGCCTGGTACACCTGGTCGCGGTCGCCGACGTCCAGGTCGGCGTGGGTGGCGGCGACGACGTCGTCGCCCTGCGCGGCGCAGTGGGCGTGCAGGTCGCGGCCGAGCTGGCCACCGGCACCGGTGACGAGGACCTTCACCGCGCCGTCACAGCCCCGCCCGCTCCTTGAGCGGGCGCCACCACCACTCGTTGTTGCGGTACCACTCGACCGTCGCCTCGAGCGCCTCGTCGAGGGTGTGCTTCTTGCGCCAGCCGAGGGCGGTCACCTTGTCGATGTTCACCGAGTAGCGGCGGTCGTGGCCCGGGCGGTCGGGCACGTAGTCGACGCGCTCCTCCCCCACCCCGAAGATGGCGAGCAGCTTGTCGACCAGCACCCGGTTGGGCGTCTCGTTGCCGGCGCCGATGTTGTAGATCTCACCGACCTCGCCCTTCTCGAGGACGAGGCCGACGGCGGCGCAGTGGTCCTCGACGTAGAGCCAGTCGCGCTGGTTGAGCCCGTCGCCGTAGAGCGGGATGTTCTTGCCCTCGATGAGGTTGGTCGTGAACAGCGGCAGGGCCTTCTCCGGGTACTGGTAGGGCCCGAAGTTGTTCGTGCACCGGGTGACGATGACCGGCAGCCCGTAGGTCGTGTGGTAGGCGAGGGCGATCAGGTCGGAGCCGGCCTTCGACGCCGAGTACGGCGAGCGGGGCTCCAGCCGGTCGGTCTCGAGCGACGACCCCTCCTCGACCGAGCCGTAGACCTCGTCGGTGCCGATGTGGATGACCCGCGACACCTCGAGGCGGCGGGCGACGTCCATGACCACGTTGGTGCCGAAGCAGTTGGTGCGCACGAACTCGTCGGGGCCAGCGATCGACCGGTCGACGTGGCTCTCGGCCGCGAAGTGGACGACGACGTCGTGGCCGGCCATGGCCTCCTCGAGCGTCGTGCGGTCGCAGATGTCGCCCTTGACGAACGAGAACCGCGGGTCGTCCTCGACGTCCCGCAGCGTCGACAGGTTCCCCGCGTAGGTCAGGGCGTCGTAGACGGTCACCTCGTCGTCCGTGTTGGCCAGGACCCAGCGGACGTAGTTCGAGCCGATGAACCCGGCCCCACCGGTGACGAACTGCTTCATGCGAACTCCTGGGCGGACGTGGTCGGGCGGCGCACGCCCGTGCGGTCACGGACGGGGCGTCTCACGGGTGAGCCATTGTGGCAGCCGGGTGCCGGAGCCCACACACCCCGGACGGCGGGCGCGCCTCGCCGGTCGGGCCTCAGGCCACCGGGAGGCCGAGGTCGCGGGCGATGACCAGGCGCTGGATCTCGCTCGTCCCCTCGCCGATCTCCAGGATCTTGGCGTCCCGGTAGTGGCGGGCCACCGGCGTCTCGTCCATGAAGCCGTAGCCGCCGAAGATCTGCGTCGCCGCCCGGGTGGCGGTCACGGCCGCCTCGGTGGCGTACAGCTTGGCCATCGCCGCCTGGCGCTTGAAGGGGCGGCCGGTGTCCCGCAGCCACGCGGCCTGGTACGTCAGCAGGGCGGCCGTCTCGGCCATGACCGCCAGGTCGGCGCAGGAGAAGGCGACCGCCTGGTTGGACCCGATGGGGCGGCCGAAGGCGTGCCGCTCCCCCGCGTAGGCCACCGACTGCTCGAGGCAGCAGCGGATGACGCCGACGGCGAGCGCGGCGATGGCGATGCGGCCCTCGTCGAGGATCTCCAGGAACTGGGCGTAGCCCCGGCCCCGCTGCCCCAGCAGGTGGTCCTCGGGCACCCGGCAGCCGCTGAAGGTCAGCCCGTGGGTGTCGGAGGCGTGCCAGCCCATCTTGCGGTAGGGCGGCTGGACGGTCAGGCCGGGCGTGCCGGCGGGCACGACGATGGTCGAGATCTCGGGCCGGCCGGCGCCCTCGCCGGTGCGGGCCGTGATCGTCACGAGCGAGGTGATCTCGGTGCCGGAGTTGGTGATGAACGCCTTCTCGCCGTCGATCACCCACTCGCCGCCCTCCAGCCGGGCGGTCGTGCGGGTGCCGCCGGCGTCGCTGCCGGCGTCGGGCTCGGTCAGCCCGAAGGCGGCCAGGGCCCGGCCGGCGCAGAGGTCCGGCAGCCACCGCTGGCGCTGCTCCTCGGTGCCGAACCGGTGGATCGGGCTGGCGCCCAGGCCGACGCCGGCCTCGAGCGTGATGGCCAGCGACTGGTCGACCCGGGCGATCTCCTCGATGGCGATGCACAGGGTGGTGAGGTCGGCGCCGCCGCCCCCGTACTCCTCCGGGAAGGGGATGCCGAACAGGCCCAGCTCGCCCATCCGCCGGACGACGTCGACCGGGAAGGTGTGCTCGGCGTCCCAGCGCTCGGCGTGCGGGGCGATCTCGCTCTCGGCGAAGTCCCGCACCACGCGCCGGAGCGCCTCCTGCTCCTCGGTGAACTCCACGTGCACCCCGGCGATGCTAGGGGTCGCCCTGCCCCGGTCGCCCCACCGCCCGCCCGGCCTATCCTCCGGGCCGATGGCGCCCGCCCCCTGCCCCCGACCCGGCGGCGGGACGGCGCGCTCGTGAGCCCGGACGCCGGCGCCCCGCTCGCCGTGGTGGGCGGCCGGCTGCTGACCGGGCTGGTCGACGTCACCTCCGACCTCGCGGCGCTGGACGGCGAGGGCCTGTGGGCGGTCGTGCTGCCCTACGACGGCGAGCCGGTGCTGGCCCGGTTCGCCGAGTCCCGGCCGGCCCGGCCGTGGCCGGGGCCGCCGTGGCGGGGGCCGGCGCCGGACGCGTGGTCGACCTCGCTCGACCGCGACGCGTACTGCGCGGGTGTCGAGGCCATCCGGGCGGCGATCGCGGCCGGCGACGTCTACCAGGTCAACCTCACCCGCCGCCTGTCCGCCCCGCTGCCGCCCGGCGCGGACGTCGCCGCGCTGGGCGCCGCCCTCGGTCGGGGCAACCCCGCGCCCTACGCGGCCGTCGTGCGGCTGCCGGCGGTGGGCTGCGAGGTCGCCTCGGCCTCGCCCGAGCGGTTCCTGCGCCGGGACGGCGACCTCGTGGCGTCCTCGCCGATCAAGGGCACGGCCCCTGACCCGTCGGGCTTCCTCCCCAAGGACCGGGACGAGAACGTGATGATCGTCGACCTCGTCCGCAACGACCTCGGGCGGGTGTGCGAGTGGGGGACGGTGGAGGTGCCCGCGCTCTGCGCCGTCGAGCACCACCCCGGCCTCGTCCACCTCGTGTCCACGGTGACCGGGCGCCTGCGCCCCGGCGTCACCTGGGGCGAGCTCGTCGAGGCGACGTTCCCGCCGGGGTCGGTGACCGGCGCGCCCAAGCTCGCGGCGATGGACCACATCGCCCGGCTCGAGCGCGGGCCCCGCGGCGTGTACTGCGGCGCCGTCGGGTGGGTCGACGCCGACGCCCGCCGGGGCGAGCTCAACGTGGCGATCCGGACCTTCTGGTTCGAGGACGGCCTGCTGCACCTCGGCACCGGGGGCGGCATCACCTGGGGGTCGACACCCGAGGGCGAGTGGGCCGAGACCGAGCTGAAGGCCCGCCGGCTGCTGGCCGTGGCGTCGGGGGCGCCGCCGCCCGCGGGCTCGGGCGACTGAGGGCCGGCGGCGGGCCCGCGGGCCGGCTCGACGCCCGCCCGCCGGTCGGCTTCGATGTCGCGGCGTGTCCGAGCGAGGTGCCGTCGCGGTGTGGCTGGACGGCCGGCTGGTCGACCCGGCCGACGCCACCGTCTCCGTGTTCGACCGTGGGCTGACCGTCGGCGACGGCGTCTTCGAGACGCTCAAGGTCGTGCGGGGCCGGCCCTTCGCCGTGCGCCGCCACCTGGCCCGGCTCCACCGCTCGGCCCGGGGCCTGGGCCTGGACGTGCCGGTCGGCGACGCCACCCTGCGGGCGGCGGTCGACGAGGTGGCGGCGGCCGCCGGCCTCGAGCTCGGCCGGCTGCGGATCACGCTGACCGCCGGCACCAGCCCGCCCGGCTCGGCCCGGGCGCCGTCCGACCCGACGCTCGTCGTGACCGCCACGCCGCTCGCCCCCTGGCCACCCGAGACCACGGCGATCACCGTGCCCTGGCCCCGCAACGAGCACTCGGCCATCGCCGGGGTGAAGACCACGTCCTACGCCGAGAACGTCGTGGCGCTCGCCGAGGCGCGCAAGGTCGGCGCCACCGAGGCGATCATGGGCAACACCGCCGGGAACCTGTGCGAGGGCACGGGCACCAACGTCTTCGTCGCCCTCGACGGGCGGCTGCTCACGCCGCCCCTGATGTCGGGCTGCCTGGCCGGCGTCACCCGGGAGCTGCTGCTCGAGCTGCTCCCGGAGGCCGACGAGGAGGACGTGCCCCTCGCGGCCCTGGCCGAGGCCGACGAGGTGCTGCTCACCTCGACGACCCGGGACGTGCAACCGCTGCGGGCCCTCGACGGCCGGCCGCTGCCCGGCGTCGACGGGCCGTGGGCCCGGCGGGCGATGGCGGCCGTCGCCGAGCTGCAGGCCCGCGACCTCGACCCCTGAGCCCCGCCCCGACCCCGGGGTCAGAGCGGGCGCAGGTGCACGACGTCACCGACCGCCAGGGTGCGGCGCCCGCCCTCGAGCGTGTCGACGACCAGGTGGCCCTCGGCGGTGACGTCGGCGGCCGTCCCCTCGACGTCGTCCGCGCCGAGGTCGACCCGGACCCGGCGGCCCAGCGTGGCCGAGCGGGCCCGCCAGTCGTCGAGCAGGTCCGCCGGCCCCTCGGCCACCAGGGCGCCGTAGCGCCGCTCGAGCCGGCGCAGGTAGGCGACCAGGAGGTCGACACGGTCGACGGCGGCGCCCAGCCAGCTCAGGGCGGTCGCGGTGTCCGCCAGCGCCTCCAGCTCGGGGTCGACCCCGTCGGCGCCGGGGCGCGGCCAGTCGACGTTCACGCCGATCCCCACGACGACGGCCAGGCGCTCGTCCGGCCGCGGCACCCGGTAGCCGGCGGCCGCGTGGCTGCCCGCCGGCCAGTCGGCCTCGGCCAGCAGCCCCGACAGCTTGCGCTCGCCGTCGGGCGTGTCGACGACCAGGTCGTTGGGCCACTTCAGGCGGGCGACGACGCCGGCGACCTCCTCGACCGCCTCGGCCATCGCCAGGCCGGCGGCGAACCCGACCGCCCCGGCGACGCGCGCCGGCGGGCGCAGCAGCACCGAGACGAGCAGCGAGCCGCCCGGCGGGGCCACCCAGGTGCGGGACCGGCGACCCCGCCCCGCGGTCTGGTGGTCGGCGACGACGACCGTGCCCTCGCGGGCCCCGTCGCGGGCCAGGTCCATGGCGTCGGCGTTCGTCGAGCCGGTCGAGGCCGTCCAGCGCACGTCCGCGAACCGGCTGCCGGCGAGCGCCGACCGCGCGCGCTCACCCGCGCTCAGCTGGACCGGCCCGCCGGCCGGTCTGGCACCGCCCTCCGGCATGCCCGTAAACATATGGCGTGCTCTCCAAGATCCTGATCGCCAACCGGGGGGAGATCGCGGTCCGCGTGATCCGGGCCTGCCGGGACCTCGGCATCACCTCGGTCGCCGTCTACTCCGACCTCGACCGCGACAGCCTGCACGTCCGCCTGGCGGACGAGGCCTACGCCCTCGGTGGTCAGACGGCGGCGGAGAGCTACCTCGACACCGCGAAGATCCTCGACGTCATCGAGCGGTCGGGAGCCGACGCGGTGCACCCGGGCTACGGGTTCTTCAGCGAGAACACCGACTTCGCCCGGGCCATCACCGAGCGGGGCGTGACCTTCATCGGCCCGCCCCCCGAGGCGATCGAGATCATGGGCGACAAGGTGTCGTCGCGCCGGGCCGCCGAGAGGGCCGGGGTGGCCGGCGTGCCGGGCACGACCGAGTTCCTCACCTCGCCCGACGAGGTCATCGCCTTCGGGGAGGAGCACGGCTGGCCGGTGGCGATCAAGGCCGCGTACGGCGGCGGCGGGCGGGGCATGCGGGTCGTGCGGTCGGCCGACGAGGCCGCCGCCGCCCTGGAGTCGGCGCAGTCGGAGGCGCTGAAGGGCTTCGGGCGCAGCGAGTGCTACGTCGAGAAGTACCTGACCTGGCCCCGCCACGTCGAGATGCAGGTGTTCGCCGACACCCACGGCAACGTCGTGTGGGTCGGCGAGCGCGACTGCTCGGCCCAGCGCCGCCACCAGAAGCTGATCGAGGAGAGCCCGGCCCCCCGGTTCCCCGACGAGGTCCGCCAGGCGATGGGCGAGGCCGCCGTCCGCGTCACCCGGGCGTGCGGCTACGTCAACGCCGGCACCGTCGAGTTCCTCTACCAGGACGGCGAGTTCTACTTCCTCGAGATGAACACCCGGCTGCAGGTCGAGCACCCGGTGACCGAGATGGTCACCGGCATCGACCTGGTGGCCGAGCAGATCCGGGTGGCGTCCGGCGAGCCCCTCAGCTTCACCCAGGACGACATCGTCCGCCGGGGCCACGCCATCGAGGTGCGCATCAACGCCGAGGACCCGGCGGGCGGTCGCTTCCTCCCCTCGCCCGGGACGATCACCCGGCTGCGCCCGCCGCAGGGCTTCGGCGTGCGCTGGGACGGCGGCTACGAGGCCGGCGACGAGGTCTCGCAGTTCTACGACAACCTCGTCGGCAAGCTGATCTGCTGGGGCGCCGACCGGGAGACGGCGATCAACCGGACGATCCGGGCGCTGGAGGAGCTCGAGCTCGTCGGCCCGGCCACGACCGTCCCGGCCGACCTCGCCATCCTGCGCCACCCCGACTTCCGGGCCGGCGAGCACTCGACCAAGTGGGTCGAGGAGCGCCTCGACCTCAGCGGCATCGAGCCCGCCGCGCCCGCCGCCGACGGCGACGCGGGGCGCGAGCCGAAGGTCCGCCGGGACGTGGACGTCGAGGTGAACGGCCGCCGGTTCGGTGTCACCGTCTGGGTGCCCGAGTCGCAGGCGGCGGCCGCGGCGCCGGCGGGCGGCCCGGCCGTGCGCCCGCGCCCGCGCCGGTCCTCCGGGGCGTCGGCCGCGGCGGCCGGCAGCGGCCAGGTGGCCGTGCCGATGCAGGGCACGATCGTGAAGGTGCTGGTCAACGAGGGCGACAAGGTCGAGGAGGGCCAGACCGTGTGCGTCCTCGAGGCGATGAAGATGGAGAACAACATCACCGCCGACAAGACCGGCACCGTCAAGGAGGTCAAGGTCGAGGCCGGCCAGTCGGTCGGCTCGGGCGACGTCGTCGTCGTCATCGAGTAGCCACCCGGCGGACGGCGGTCACCCCGCTCCGCCTTCTGGCGTCCCCCACCGGCACGCACGCGCGTGAGCGACGCCGGAGGCATCCGGCCGCCGAGGCTGTCGGCAGCGCGACCTGGCTCCCCGGCGCTGCCACGCTCGACGGGCACGGACCTCCGGGCGGCACGGCGGCGATCGGGGACACCACGCCTCTGCGCAGCCACCCACCGCAGGAGGTGCGAGATGGACCCGCACTGGGCCCGCTTCGTCGAGCTCGCCCGCCCCCACGACGGCGTCGTCACCTGGCGCGAGGCCATGGCGATCGACGTCCCGTCCCACCGACTGCACGCCTGGCAGCGGGCGGGGCGCATCGCTCGCCCCGCGCCACAGGTCGACGTTGTCGCCGGCGCGCCCGTGTCCTGGCGCCAGCGGGTCCGCATCGCCACCGGGTCCGGCGCCGCCTGGGCGTCCACCGCACGGCCGCGGCGCTCGCCGGCCTGGAGGGCTTCGTCGGGCGGACGGTCGAGGTCGTGACCGAGCGGGGTCGCCGGCGGAAGCGCAGCGCCTGGAAGGTCCACGAGAGCCGCACGTTGCGGGCAGCCGACCTGACGGTCGTCGACGGCCTGCCGTCGACGTCGGTCGTGCGCACGATCCTCGACCTCCCCGCCGTCGCCCACCCGTACCTGGTGGGCAGGGCGCTGGACGACGCCTGCCGCCGGTGGCCGACGCGGGCGATCCGGCTCGTGCGCTCGATCGGGCTACCCGACCCGGTCCCCCAGTTCCGGGTGGCCGACGGCGACGACTTCGTCGCGTCCCTCGACCTGGCGTGGCCGGACATCAGGTGGTGGGTCGAGTGCGACGGTCTGGCCGCTCACTGGGGAAGGCCGCCCACGAGTGGGACCGGACGCGCCGCCGGCGGCTCAAGCGCCTCGGTCGGGACGGGGTCGAGATCACCTACGACGACCTCACCAAGCGCAGGGCAGGGGGACAGCGCGCGACCCCTTGCCCTGGCGTCGCTCAGCGGCACATCGGCAACCGGGGGACGCCAGAACGGGCGCGGGACGTGGGTGCCGACCCGGGTCACGCGCGGGACGCGGGGCGGGTGAGGACGGCGTAGGCGCCGGCGGCCAGGGCCACGGCGGCGACGATCGCCAGCGGCGAGGCGTCGACGAGCGCCTCCACGCCGGCCACCGCGCCACCGGCGCCGGCGGCGGCGAGGGCCAGGTCGACCGCGACGTGCGACCAGCGCGGCGGCGTGTCCGGCCGCCCGAAGCAGCCGCAGGTGCCGACCGGGCGGCCCGAGCGCAGGGCGACCGCGACGAACCCGGCGAACGCCAGGTAGCTCACGGCCACGAGCGCCGCCGGCAGCCGCCCGCCGACGGCGAGCACGACGGCGCCGAGCACCGCCTCGGCCGCCGCGCCCGCCCGCACGAGCGCGGGGGCGACCGGCAGGCCGACGGCCGCGAGGGCCCCGGCCGTGCGCGAGGGGTCGACGACCTTCGCACCCCCCGCCGCCAGCAGCAGCAGCCCGGCCGCCCCGACCAGCGCGGTCACCATCGCCCGAGCGGCCGGCGGACCGGCCGCCTCCCGCCGGCGGGGATCACTCCGCCGCGTCGGCGAGAGCCTCGGCCAGCGACGGGTGGACCAGCAGGCTCTCGACGATGTCGTTGACCCGCAGCCCGTTGGTCACGGCGACGGCCAGCACCGAGATCAGCTCGGCCGCCTGGTGCCCCACGATCGACCCGCCGAGCACGACGCCGGTGGCCGGGTCGGACAGGATCTTGACGAACCCCTGCGTCTCGTTGTTGATGAGCGCCTTGGCCGAGGCCGTGAACGGCACCTTCGTCACCCGCAGCTTGCGGCCCTCGGCGAAGGCGTCGGCCTCGGCCAGGCCGACGTCCGCGATCTCGGGCTCGGTGAAGATCGCCGAGGCCGCCTTGTCGTAGTCGAGGTGGCGGTGCACCCGGGTGTGCAGGCCCATGACGTGCTCGGCGATCTTGCGGCCCTGCATCGACGCCACCGAGGACAGCGGGAGCTTCCCCGACACGTCGCCGGCCGCGTAGATGTGCGGGACGTTGGTGACGCAGTGGTGGTTGATCGGGATGTAGCCCCGCTCGTCGACCTCGACCCCCGCGGCGTCCAGTCCCAGCCCGTCGCTGTTGGGGATCGACCCGATGGCCAGCAGGGCGTGGGTGCCGCGGGCCACCCGCCCGTCCGAGCAGCGCACGGCGACGCCGTCGTCGGTGACGTCGATGCCCTCGGCCCGGGCGCCCTTGAGCAGCTCGACGCCCCGGCGCAGCAGCTCGCTCTCGAGCGCCGCCGCCACCTCGGGGTCCTTCTGGGGCAGCACCTGCTGGCGGCTGACGATGAGCGTCACCTTGCTGCCCAGCGACGAGAACATGTGGACGAACTCGACGCCGGTGACCCCGGAGCCGATGACGACGAGGTGCTCCGGCAGCTCGCGGGGCGGGTAGGCGTCGCGGGTGGTGAGGACCCGCTCGCCGTCGGGCGTCGCCCAGTCGGGGATGCGGGGCCGGCTGCCGGTGGCGATGAGGATGGCGTCGGCCTCGACCTCGCGCACGCCCTCGGGGGTCTCGACCACGATCTCGTGCGGCCCCTTCAGCCGCCCGGTGCCGTGGATGATGCGGACGTTCTGGCTCCGCAGCAGGTCGACGATGTTGTGCTCGAGCTTGGCCTCGATGCTCTTGATGCGGTTGCGCAGGCCCTCGAGGTCGAGCTGCGGGGGCGCCACCGACAGGCCCATGCCGGCGCCGGCCCGCACGTCGCCCATGGCGGCGGCCGTGGCGATCATCGCCTTGGAGGGGATGCAGTCCCACAGGTGGGCCGCCCCGCCGACGATGTCACGCTCGATCATCGTGACCTCGGCCCCCAGCCGGGCGGCGGTCGTGGCGGCGGTGTTGCCGGCGGGACCGCCACCGAGGATGACGAAGCGGAGGGGCATGGCCCCAGGGTACCGGCCGCCCTCGCGCCGACGGCAGTGGTGGGGGTCGCACCCGCCCGACCCGGCCGCGGCCGACCCGCCGGCGGTCAGGTGTCGCCGCGGGCGAGGCGGACCAGGCGGTGGTCGGGGGTGAACAGGTGCCGGGTCAGCCCGAGGCCGATGATGACGACGTTGGTGGCGACGGCCCCGAGGATCAGGTACATGATCGCCGCCTGCACGAGCACGGCCTCGACCGGGTCGGCGCCGGCGAGGATGAGGCCGGTCATGGCGCCGGGCAGGAAGACGAGCCCGACCGCCTTGGTGTTCTCGATCTGCGAGGTCAGCGCCGTCCGCAGCGCCGACCGGACGAACGGCTTCGACGCCTGCTGCCAGGGCTGGCCCAGCGCCAGGCGGGCCTCGACCTCGGGGCGCCGCTCGGCCAGCTCGGCGAGGATGCGGCGCGAGGCGACGACGATGCTGCCGATCGAGTTGCCGATCATCATGCCGGCGATCGGCACGACGGCCCGGCCCACCATCGGGTAGATCCCGAGGCCGAAGACGACGAAGAGGCTGATCGCGGCCGACGCGCTGGTGGCGGCGAGGGTCAGCAGCGCGATGCCGGGGACCTCCGGCGCCCGCCGCCGCGCCGTGAGCGCGGCCACGCCCACCATCACCACCACCCAGGCCCAGGCCCAGGCGATCGGGGTGTCCTCGTCGATGACGAAGACGAGGACGTAGCCGGTGGCCAGGAGCTGGACGAGGGCCCGGCCGGTGGCCCACAGCATCTCGCGCTCGAGCCGCAGCCCCTGCCAGAGCGACAGCCCGACGGCGACGCCCACGAGGATCAGCGACAGCCCGAGCCCGACCCAGCCGATCGAGGCGTCATCCACCGGCCTCACCTCCCTCGCCGCCGCGGCCCGGCGTCCCGGCCTCGCCCTCGCCGGAGCCGGCCGCGTCGGCGGTCCCGGCGGGCGCGTCGCCGGCGGCGCCGTTGCCCCCGGACCACTCGCCGGCCAGGTAGCGGGCCCGCTGCTCGGGGGTGGCGACGCGGCCGCCGACCAGCACGACGACCTCGTCGGCCAGCCGCTGGGCCTGCTCGAGGTCGTGGGTGACCCACACCATGGGGCGCCCGCGGCGGGCGATGCGCTGCGCGGTGCGCTCGAGCCCCCGCCGGGCCTCGGGGTCGAGCGCCGAGGTGGGCTCGTCCATGAGCAGCACCTCGGGCCGGGTGAGCAGCGTGCGGGCCAGGCACATGCGCTGGGCCTCGCCGCCGGAGAGCTCGTCGGCGTCGCGGTCGAGGAACTCGGGGTCGAGCCGGGCCGCCCGCAGCACGCGCGCCATCTCGTCCTCGGTGGCCCCCGGCTCGGCCACGAGCAGGTTCTCGCGCACCGTGCCGGGGAACGGCGTCGGGCGCTGGAACACCATGCCGACCCGCCGGCGCAGCTCGAGCGGGTCGATCTCCTGGACCGGGCGGCCCCGGAACCGCACCTCGCCCGCGGTCGGCACCTCGAGCCGGTTGAGCAGGCGCAGGAGCATCGACTTGCCGGCGCCGGACGGCCCGAGCAGCACGGTGATGCCCCGCGCCGGGATCTCGAGGTCGATGCCGTCGAGGATCGTCGTGCCGTCGATGACGAGCGACACGCCGTCCAGCTCGAACAGCGGGGCGTCCGTGGGGTCGCTCACCGCTCCCCCGCTCCCGGTCCCGGCGGCTCAGCCGGCACGGACGGCGTCACTGCCGGCGGTGGCGCCGTTCGGCGACACGGCCGCCCGGTCGACGGGCTCCGCCGCACCGCCGAGCGCCCGGGCCGTCCCGGTCGGGGACCGGCCCCGCAGCCGCTCGCCGATCGGCGAGTACTTGAGGATGCACCAGACGGCCCGTACGCCGTCGCGCCAGCCGATCTTCTTGCCCTCGGCGTAGGTGCGGCCCTTGTAGCTGATCCCGACCTCGTAGACCCGCCACCCGGCCCGGGCGACCTTGGCGGTGACCTCGGGCTCGAAGCCGAACCGGTCCTCCTCGATGTCGATCGACTGGATGACCTCCCGCCGGAAGACCTTGTAGCAGGTCTCCATGTCGGTGAGGTTCAGGTTGGTGAACATGTTCGACAGCGTGGTGAGGAACCGGTTGCCCACCGAGTGCCAGAAGTAGAGGACCCGGTGCGGGCGGGAGGAGATGAACCGGGACCCGTACACGACGTCCGCCACGCCCTCGACGAGCGGCCCGAGGAGGTCGCCGTACTCGGCGGGGTCGTACTCGAGGTCGGCGTCCTGGACCACGACGAAGTCGGCGGTCGCCTCGGCGAAGCCCCGCCGGAGCGCCGCGCCCTTGCCGCGGTTGCGGTCCTGCAGGAGGACCCGCACCTTGGGGTGGTCGATGCGGGCGAGCACCTCGCGGGTGCCGTCGGTCGACCCGTCGTCGACGACGATGACCTCGGCCGTCCACGGCGAGGCCACCACCCGCCGCACGACCGCCTCGACGGTGGCGACCTCGTTGAAGCACGGGACCACCACCGTCAGGCACGCTCGCGTCTCGCTCACCCTGCTGCCCTCCCCAACGGTCGCACGGGTCCCCGGATGTTACGTGACCAGCGGGTGGAGCGTGACGGTGCCGCCCGCGCGCTCCACCTCGTAGGCCACCACCTCCCGGGCGCCGCCCTCGACCTCGGGGCCGAGCAGGCCGCTGAACGCCCAACCGTCGTCGGTCTCGACGTAGCCGCCCAGCGTGCCGGCGATGACCCCGTCGAGGGCCACGACCAGGTCGCCCGCAGGAGGCCGGTCGCCGTGGACGGTCCCGCGCATCAGCACGGGGACCGCCCCGCCGGCGGCCGCCGGGTCGGCGAGCGCCTCGCGGCCGTCGAAGGACCACGACAGCTCGCTCGCCGGACCCACCTCGTGGTCGGCGACCGCGGTGCCCACGAGGTCGCCGTGCTCACCGATCGCCGCGACGCTGTCCCAGCCGTCGCCGTCGGGCAGCACCCGGCGCCGCTCCCGCACCAGCTCGAGCAGGCTGTCGACGCCGGTCGTGACCTCGCGCTCGTAGCCGGGCTCGCTGCCGTCGAACAGGGAGTGGCCGTCCATCTCCCAGTCGGTCTCGATGTCGAGGAGGTCGACGAGCGAGGGCAGCACGTCGATGGTGGTGGCGGGATCGTCCCGCACCTCACCGGTCGTCTGGCCGGCCGCCTTGATGAACAGCGGGATGCGCAGGATGGTCTCCCGTGCCTCGGTGTTCCGGCTGCGGTCGAAGCGCGGCAGCACCTCGAGCCCGTGGTCGGAGACGACGACGAGGGTGGTGCTGTCCCACGCGCCCTGCGCGTCGAGGTGATCCATCAGCTCGCCGATCATCTGGTCGACGGCACCGATCTGCAGCTCCTGCAGCCCGGCGACCTCCCGCTGGACGCGCTCGAGGCGGGGGTCGCCCTCCTCGGGGACCTGGGCCGGGACCCAGGTGTTCGTGCTGTGCAGCCCCCACGGCGTGAGCTGGTACGGGTGGTGCGGCAGGAGCACGTGGATCATCGTGATCGACGGGATCGGCCGGATGGCGGCGATCTCACGGCGCAGCGCGGCGGCCTGGCCGACGCGCCCGGCGTCGTGACGGGGCACCTCGTCCATGCGCGCCATCGGATCGGGCCGGCCCGAGGAGGTCGTCGGCCACGACTCGTCGCTCGCAGGCAGGGAGGCACCCCCGTCACCACCGCCGACGCCCCCACCGAAGTTGCCCCACCCCTGGTCGATCGGGGGCAGCCCCTCCCGCAGCGCCTCCGGCAGCACCCGGTGCCGGTAGACCACCCAGGCGTCCGACAGCGCCTGCCGCAGGGGCTGGCTCGGCTCGGCCCCGCACCGCTCCACGGGGCACAGGTGCGTCACCGGCTCGTAGGCCCGCACCGGGTACCGGTCGCCGAAGAGCGTGAACAGGTTGCGGGGGTGGTCGCGGAGGACGGGGAGGGAGTCGGCGTCCACGTGGCGGCCGGTGAGGATC
This sequence comes from Thermoanaerobacterales bacterium, assembly GCA_017577565.1. Taxonomy (GTDB): domain Bacteria; phylum Actinomycetota; class Acidimicrobiia; order Acidimicrobiales; family VFJN01; genus ZC4RG19. Next base: position 35,296 of record PKRH01000017.1, read on the forward strand.
GAGGGCACCGACACGTAGGTGCTCGAGGACTCGGCCGACGCGTTGCGGAACCAGGTCGTGCGCTCGGCCAGGGCGGCGAGGTTGGGGTACCGCTCCTCGTTGATCGTGCCGTCCTCGCGCAGGATCGCCACCAGGGGGAACTCGTCCAGCACGACGACCACGACCGGTCCCGGGAGGCCGGGGCCGGTCACCTCCCCCTGGGCGGCCACGAACCCGCCGCGCAGCAGCCCGTTGGTGGGGCTGGCGAAGACGAAGAGGCCGACGAAGACCAGGTTGCCGAGGGCGAGGTAGGCCAGGAACCGGCGCACGGTCTCGTAGCGGGCCTCGGCCAGGGCCACGCCGACCCCGACCACCAGCGCGAGCGCGAAGGCGGGGAGCGTCGCGTCCACGCCGAGGGTCTGACCCAGGACCAGGCCGAACAGGCCGGCCAGGACGGCGACGGCCACGGCGTGGGCCGCCCGGGACGCCCGGCGGCCCACCAGCGCGAACGGCGTCGACAGCGCGACGGCGACCGCCCCCGGGACGAACGCCACGACCAGGGCGAACATGACGATCTGGCGGCGCCCGTAGTTGCCGGCGACGAAGAACGTCGGGTTGTTGCCGAACAGGTCCAGCAGCGGCTGGGTGATGGCGACGCCGGCCAGGCCGATCAGCACCGCGGCGTCGACCGCGAGGGTGCGCCGGTCGGGCCGCGCCCGGCCGGGTCGGTCGGCGCGGGCAGGGCCCGGGTCGGTCGTCTCTGCCGTGGTCGTGCGGTCGTCCGCCACCCCGCATGTCTTAGCGCGGCGGCGCGTGGCGGGGCCGAACCCCCGGGTGCCCTGGACTTCGTGGCCTCCCGTGGCGTTCCCTAGGCTGCGACACGTGAGCGAGCCCTCCGAGAAGCCGACACTCGACGACTGGCGGGCCCTGGCGTCCAAGGAGCTGAAGGGGGCCGACCCCGACTCGCTGACCTGGCGGACGCCCGAGGGCATCGAGGTCAAGCCCCTC